>NZ_JBHYJW010000052.1:29971-69518 GCF_042741125.1 Amycolatopsis sp. NPDC058986
CACCCGAACCAGGACGCCCCGACTTCACAAAATCCCGCCTATTCCCCGGCGCATCCGGCATCTTCTCCACCACCCCAGCCACCCACTGACCCGAATCCCCCTCACCCGAACCAGGACGCCCCGACTTCACAAAATCCCGCCTATTCCCCGGCGCATCCGGCATCTTCTCCACCACCCCAGCCACCCACTGACCCGAACCCCCCGAACCCGAGTTCGAGCCCTGACCAGAGTCGTCACCGAAACCGGCTTCCTCGCCGCTCGTCAGGAAATTGTAGGTAGCCTGATTCGAGTCGTCCCGGGCGTTGCTGTAGGTCTTGCGGTTGATGTTGAGCCCGTCGGAAACGAATCCGAGACTCTGCTGCACCCCGCCGATGCCTTCGTGGTAATCGCCCATGCTGTCGTTGAAGTTCTGCCGGAACTGTACGCCGCCGTCGTCGCCGCCGAAGCTGCCCGAGTAGGCGTCCACAATGTTCTGGACATCGCTCTGCAGCCCCAGCAGCCGGGCTCGCACCGCGTCGTAGCCCTCGCCGCTCCTGCCCAGACCCTCGGGATCAACCCAGAACTGGTTCACCGCAACTCCTTTCGCCTACAAAGACAATTCCGCGAGACAGACCACAGTTCGCGTACCCGGAAACCCGGCGTTGTTCAGGACTGCCGGCTCCAGCGTTCCCGCAGTACCTCAGGAAGCCGGGTGTCATCCGGGATCACGGCGCTGATGTCGACCTTGCCGGTCATCATGGCCTTCACGTCCGTGCCCGCGGGCATCAGTGGCTGGATGAGTTCCGCGGCCCGGTCGGACGCCTTGTCCCGGGCGTCGTTGACGGTGCGGAGCACCAGATCGGACAGCTCGTTCTTCGTCATCCGACGATACGAGCTGGACAGGAAGTCCACCTTGGTCACCTCGCCTGCCCTGCCCACGGTGACCTGGAGCTCACCCCGAGGCGAGACCGCCGTCCCCGAGATCTCGGCCACCCGCTCCTTCATCTGCACGATGCGCTCCATCTGGCGCTCGTACTCCTGCTTCAGCATCTCCAGCCGAGTCCGGTCCACTTCAGGCATGGCAACCTCCAAATTTCCTCACCCACCAGTAAATGGCAGGGAACGGCCGAAATCCCAGAAGGGCCGGCCAACACGGGAAATCTGGGTACGGGTTGTATCCGAACTCCCGCGCTCAGCGCACCGAAGCCAGCCCGCCGGCCGTGGGCTCGGCGAAGCGCAGCCCGGTGAGGTCCGCGGCGGTGAGCGTCCGGGATGCCGCCATCCGGCCGAGCCGGTCGGCCAGCCGGTGCACCCCGTACGCGGTCCGCTCTCCGGACTGCTCGATGTGCGCGTACAGTGCCGTGGCCACGTCGTCGGGCACCTCGTGGCCACGGGCACGCAGATACCGGACGGCAATCGCCGCCAGGTTCCCGGTGGAGTACTCGCCGAATTCCCACCCCTGGCCGAAGTACTCCCGTAGCTGCGGAGCGTGCCCGAACAACCGACGAACGCCGTCCGGGGTACCGGTGATCAGTACGACCGGGTCACCCGTGTGGTTCCGCAGCGCGGCGAGCAAAGCCTCGGCCTCTTCCGGCTGGAGGTCCCCATCGGCGCCGGCGTCCAAAAGAAGCAGCCCGCCCTGCGCGTCCTGGAAGGCCCCTCGCAGCAGGCTTTCCGCCTGTCCGGGCCAGTGCGGCCGTAGCTCGTCGGCGAACGACGCGCGGACCAGCTGGCCGCTGTCGGCCAGCCCGAGTTCGGCGAGCCCCTGTGCGTAAAGGCGGGCGAGCTCCCGCCGCCCGCTACCTTCCGGACCGGTCAGTACCGCGTTGCCGTAGTGGCCGATGGCCCGCCGCTGGTTCTTCCGCTCGCACAACGACACCAGTGTGGACGCGGCGGACTCGCGAGGGCCGTCGACGCCGACCAACGCGGACATCCGCCGCCAGGCCCGGCTGGCCCGCACCGCCGCGGCCGGATCGGTGTCCGGGGTCGGCGTCGCGGACGCCTCGACCGGCAGCTGTTCCAGCAGTTCGGTCTGCGGGAGGACGTCGGCCGCGGTCAGCCTGCTGAGATCGACATCCCGCTCCGGCGGGTTGAGCGCCAGTCGCGACGCCTGGGTGTTGATCATCGCCTCGAACAGCTTGCGGGCGACGCGGCCGTTCCCGAAGGTCTCTCCCTTCGGGATCCGGACGAAGTAGTCGACCAGCGCGTCGACCGCGTCGTCGGTCAGCTCGTAGTAGTGCTTGCGGCACAGGTTCGTGGTGATGGTGACCAGTTCCTCCACGCTGTAGTTGGGGAACTCGACGGTCCGGGTGAAGCGGGAGGCCAGACCGGGGTTGGACTGGAGGAACCTCTCCATCAGCTCGGAGTAGCCCGCGACGATCACCACCAGCTCGTCGCGATGGTCCTCCATCATCTTCATCAACGCGTCCACGGCCTCCTGGCCGAAGTCCGGTCCGGCGCCGCCGGTGGCCGCCGTCAGCGTGTAGGCCTCGTCGATGAACAGCACCCCGCCGATGGCCTTGGTCACCAGCTCGGTGGTCTTGATGGCGGTGGAACCGATGTACTGACCGACCAGATCCGCCCTGGCCGCTTCGATCATGTGACCGCTGGAGAGAATGCCGAGTTCGCCCAGCACAGCACCGTAGAGCCGCGCCACCGTCGTCTTACCGGTGCCGGGCGGACCGGCGAACACGAGGTGCCGGCTCATCGGCGGCATCGGCAGCCCCTTCTGCTGCCGCACCTGCGACATCCGGATCAGGTTGATCAGCCCCCGGACCTCCTGCTTGACCCCTTCCAGCCCGATCAGCGTGTCCAGCTCGGCCAGCGGCCCGTCCGGCACGACGCTGCCGGCGTCGGTCAGGGGCTGCTGCCCCAGTGCCGCGGCACCGGGCTCCGGTGGCCTGGTGCTCTCCGCCTGCCGGGTGCCGTTCGGCGACCGCCCCAGGTCCAGCGAGCCCATAGGGTCCGCCGTCGAGCGCGGCGCCTCGTCGGTCACCAGATCCTCGATCGTGGCCTGGTCCTGCGGTGGACGTTGCACCGGAACACCGCCGCTGTTACGGATCACGCACCGGGCCAGCCGCACCGGCTCGGTCGTTTCCAGGTGCGCGCCGTTGACCGTGCTGTCCAGCACCTCGCATTCGGTGAGCTCGGCACGCGCTCCGCTCAGCAGCCGGACGCCGTGCCGGTGCGCACCACGCACCCGGCAGCGGCTCGCGGTGAGGATTCCGCCACGAGCGACCCGGATGCCGTCCGCGGCCGCCCCGGAGATTTCGCTGTCGGTGATCAGCACCCGGCCGGCGCCGACATCCAGACCGCCCCCCTGCAACACGGCCGAATTCAGCTCTGCACGGCCCGCGTCGATCACCGACAGCGCCATCTCGCTCCTCGTGCTGAGGCGCGTGTCGTTCACCACCACCTGCGCGGACTCGGTGAGCTCGATCGCCGCGGCGTCGCCGATCTCGATCGACGATCCGTCGAACTGCGTGGTGCCACCGCTGATCCGCATACCCGAGCCCGAGTCGGTCGCGGCCCGCAAGCGGGTGAAGCGCGTGGTCCCCGTGGTGGCGATCGTCGCGAGCACCTGCATCGAGCCGCGCATCGTCACGTTGTCGAACCGCGGGGAAGCCTCGGCGTCCACGATGAACCCGACCGGGGAATCCTCGATGACGCAGTCGACCAGCGTGGGCGTGGCCTGCCCGGTCACCTGCACGCTGCACCGGGTGGCGCCGGTGAAGGTGCAGCCGCGCAGCTCCGGCCGGGCCGTGCCCGCGATGTGCGCGGCCTGCGCCGCCGCGCCGGTGAACGTGGAGTCCGCGATGCTGACCGACGCGCCGCCCGCCAGGTAGATGTCGACGTTCTTGCCTTCGCGCACGTCCAGCTGACTGACCTGGAGGCTGCCCTGCTGGTCCACCACGATCGCGGGCTTGGCCGCGGCGATGACGGCTCCCTGCTCGATCACACAGCGGCCCCGGCCGTTCACACAGATGCCGTTGCCACCCGGCCGGCGCACCTCCACCCGGCGCAACGTCAGCGACCCGGTCTCGCTGACCACCGCGGCCGAGGAAGCCACATCGGACAGAATCGTGTCCTCGACCGTGCTGGGCGCGGAGGAGGTGACGACGATGCCTGCGCCCGCGCCGCTGGTCACCTCGCAGCCACGGGTCGCCAGCGAACCGGTGCCCCTGGCCAGCAGCGCCGCCCAGGAGGAGCCGCTGATCCGGCAGCTGTCGAGAGCGACCTCACCGCGCAGCACGTCCACCACCGCGCACTCGCCGTCGTCGCCGGAAATGTTCAGGCCCCGGAGCTGAACACCGTCGGCGTCGACGACCAGCGCGCTGCCCTTGGCCGCGTACACCTCGACCGTGCCGTCGGTGTCGGCGGCGATGCTGACCGTCCGGTCGACGACGAGGTTCTCCTCGTACCTGCCCGGCCGGACGCTGATCATCGCGCCATCACGGGCCACGGCCAGCGCGGCGCCGATCGAGGGATAGCCCCCTTGCCGATCCGCGCCCACCGTCAGCAGTTCACGATTCATCGCCCGTCACCTTCCAGTCGCCCTTTCCCCGGATTCCCCGAGGGCCACGGCGGTTCGCCACCACGTTCACACCAGCCCGGGCAGTGCGCCGAACCGGCCTCGTGCCGCTTCCCCCACCACACCACGCGGTTGTGCCGTCGCCCAGCGGTCCGTGCACCGCTGGAGCGACGTGATCGCCAGTTCGTCCAGCGCCTGCCGCGCGTCCACCCGGCCACTTTCGTCCACTTCGGACACGGCCAGTTCGCGAAGCAGGATCCGGCCCCGTGTCCCGTCGGACCCCGGCTCCGTGATCTCCAGGACCTTGAAGCGGGTTCCCGGCACGAACACCACCCGGTTGTCGACCTCGTCCTCGCCGGCGGGCTCGATCAGCTTCGTCCGGCGCGCGGTCAGCGACCACAGCAGCACATCGACCGCACCGCGCTGGTCCGCACTGGGTTCGGTGAGCGTGTGGACGAAACTCCAGTCGGTGATCAGCCGGCGGCGCCGCAGAAGCTCCCACTCCGCGGGAGTGGGAGACGCGGCGAAGATCGTCGCACCGCGATGCGAGGGAAGCCGCGTCAAGCCGGCGACCACGCACCGGGCGAAGGGCACATGCGGGCCGTTGTCCGCCGTCCGCAGCGCCTGATCGATCGATTCGCCCTGGCGCGAAAGGTAAAGCCGCACTGCCACGATGTCGGTCAGCACGTCGGCCGGCGTACTACCGCTCGTGGTCTGGAAACCGGGATGCTCGGAGAGGATCCGGGAGACCGAGTGCGCCATCGCGTCGAATTCCCGGCTCAACGTCCGGCGCAGCCAGCCCCGCTCCTCGACGAGATCGTGCCCCGAAACCAGCGCCGACGCCGTCGGCTGCGGAGTGGGCTGGAAACGAGGGGCCACCGGGGTTTCCGCGGGAGGCGCGGGAGGCTCGGCCTTCTCCACGGGCGCCTCGGGAGCCGGCTCCGGAGCCGCCGGGGCCAGTCGGTCCGCGATGGAGCCGAATGTGCCCGAGCCCGGCGACTCCGATCCGGCGACCGGCTCCCGCACGCCGGCCGCCACCGGCTCGTCGAGGACGGGGAGTGCCACGGCCAGCGGCGGGGCCTCGATGAACGAGGCCGCCACCGGTGCGGGAGCGTCCACCTTCGCCACGACCTCGGCCGGTACGTGCGGGACGACCGGCTCGGCCGACACGGTCAGCCGCGGAACGGCGGGCACCGAAGGCAGCTGCACGGTGCCCGCGGCCGCTTGCGCCGGCTCGGCACGCAGTTCTCCGCCGGCCAGACCGGCGACGCGGACAGCTTCCCGGCCCAGCTCCGAAACCGGCATCAGCCGTGCGCGGGCGCGGGTCGCCGGGTCCAGGCGGGCCAGCACGTCCCTGGCGAGCATCTCCATGCGCTGCGCCCGGTCCTCGTCACCGGCGTCGAAGGCGAGCACGCCGGCCTCGGCGTCCCACACTCGCGCACGCACAGCCTCGGGATTCTGCGCGTCCCTGGGTGGCCGCACCCACAAGCCCGACTGCACGACCTCGATCACCGAGTCCGGGGTGTACCAGTAAACCGCCGGCGAGATCTGTTCCAATCCGGCGCCGGCGACCGGGGAGCGGTGCGCCAGCATCCGGGGAGTTCCGGTGAAGGCGGGATCGGTCCGCGGCAGGTACCCGAGTTCGCTGGCGAACGGCCGCCAGCCCATTCCGCCGTCCGCGGCGAGGGTGTAGACCTCCGGCGCGTCGGGTGAACCCACCGGTATGCCGGTGTAGCAGATCACCCCGGTACCGAGCAGATCCGCGAGCGCCTGCCCGAGTGTCTCCCCGGCGGGCACCCGGACCGGCCCGTACTGCACGAACCGCAACCGCTCGCGAAGGCCGCTGTCGAGCCAGCGCCAGAAGCGGCTGACGTCGTCCAGGGACACCGGCGGCGTGCCAGGGCAGCCGAGCACCACGGTGAGCACCTCCGGCTGGCACGGCACCCCGCGGACCAGCCGCGACCAATGCCCGCCGGTGGCGGAATCGCGAGCCGCCGGGTGGATCCACACCCCGCCCGGAATCGGATCGGCGACGCAGAGCGAGCTGGTCGGCCACGGATCGATCGCACCGGAATCCCATGACGGCCGGGGAAACCGCTTCGCCTCCCACTCGGGAGCGTGCCCGGGCCGGAATCGCACCCACCCGCTGCCCTTGCCGGAATGCACGAACAACGTGCCTCCCGTGCCGGGGAAGACCGCACCGTCCGGTGCCACCACGGTGCGCCCCAGCCGTTCCGACAGCCACTGGCCGGTGAGGGCGACCGTCTCGCGCGAGCGGCCCCCCATGATCACCCGCACCCCACGCCGCCGCCGGGGCAGCAGGTCGGCTATCGAGTTCCAGGCGGAGACCGGAACGCCGCCCGGCAGGTCGAGGACGACCATCTCGTGCTCGGCATCGGGGGCCACCGACAGCGCCAGCGCCTTCGCTTCGTCGGTTATCCGGTCTTCGGGATAGACCACGAGCGCGTTGCCCACGGTGTGGCTGGCCAGTGCGATCCCCGGCGCACGGAGACGGCGCCGGGAAAGCGGTGAGCGTCGGGACATCGGTTGGTCACCCCTTCTGAAAGCCGGTTCGATCAGCGACCTTTGCCGCCTGCCGGATGGGACTCGACGTGCCACGGCCCGGCTTCACCGAACCGGCTTCGCCACCCGGAATCCCGGTACCGGGCCGGACGCGGTGCCGAGCGCGCCGAGACCCGGCTCCGGCCGGAACCGGTCCCCCTCCTCGGACCTCGGCGGCAGAACTGATCACTTCGGCACCCCCATGGTGGCCGCGCTCAGCACCGGACCGCCCGGGACGCCGGCAAGCTCTTCGACCGGCATCGGCCGGACCGGGACGCCGACGTAATCCAGGGCTTTCATGGAGTTGTCGTCCGGCAGCAGGTACTTCTTGCCGTCGGTGAGGAGGTAGCGATCCGGCACCTTGCGCCCGGCGGGGAGCGGCACCGCGCCGACGAGCACCCCGGTGCCGGGTCGCGTGTGGACACCGGGTCCGGCGGCGGCGCCGGGGCCGCCGATGACCACCGCGCTGGTGACCTTGTCGCCGACCGGAACCTGCCGCAGGCAGAGCGCGCCGGCACCGCTGTCCAGCCACTTCGCGTTGCCCACATCGGGCAGCCGCTTGGTGAGCGACTGGTCGGCCGAGCGCGGGGCCGACGCGAGCGCCGCCGCGTCGATGCGCACCGGGTCCGCCGAGCCGACGGCGCCGAGCAGCATGAACTCGGTGGTGTTCACCGGTGCCAAACCGTCGTGCTGCAGCACGAAACGCTGCACCTCGCCGTTGACGGGATGCTGTTCGAACAGCTGTCCCACCTTGTACGAGGTGCCGCCGACGGTGGCGCCCGAGCCACCCGCACCGGTGATGCCCGCGGGTGCGAGCACCGGCCCGTCGGGCAGCGCGTCGAGCCACAGCTGCGGCGCGGAGATCGGCCGGACCGCGGCCATGCCGAGCGCGACGGCCACGATCGGCGAGCCGACCTGCAGCTTGGTTCCATGCCAGAGCACGTACTGCGTCCCCGCCGGGGACTGCACCAGCAGATAGCGGTCCGGGGGCAGCGGCACGTTCGCCACGCGCGGATCGAAGTTCAGGCTCAGCTGCTGCGGGGTGACCGCGTCACCGCTGTCCCGGTCCGGCAGGCAGGCCAGCCAGCCGGCACCGGCCAGATCTCCCGGGGCGGGCAGCACCTGCGGCGCGTCCGGAATGCCGACCGGTGCTCCGCGCGGCGCGTCCCGCAGCGACTCCCGGGACACCAGGTCGATCTTGGCGCCCGGCCCCTGCAGCAGTTTCGCCGAGGCGTAGTTCAGCGTCGGGTGGAGCACGCCGCCGAGATTCACGTACCGGGTGCCGGTCTCCTTCTCGACGACGATCGTGCCCTTCGCCTGCCACGACGTGTTGCCACCCGGCACCAGCAGGCCGAAAACCCCGAAACCGATGCCGATCAGCACCGCAAGCGCCACCCCGATGTTCACGCCGACCGCGGCGCGCCGGGCGGGGACCTCGGCGCTGGCGGCGTCGCTGAGCAGGAGCGCGGAGCTCATCCGGCCCATCATGAACTGATAGGCGTGCACATGGTCTCGCTGCGTCTGCATGGTCCGCCCTCACCCGGCCAATCCGCGTGCCCAGGCGTAGACGCCGAGCAACTGGAGCAGCAGCGGGAGCGCCGCGAGCCCGGTGACGGTGTCGAAGATGTTGGCCAGGTGCCCCCAGATCGGCAGCAGACGCCGGTTGACCGGCCGCAGTGCGCCCTGCACCACCGCGAACAGCGCCAGGAGCACGCCAACGAGGAGCACGGTCCGCCACTCCGGCGGGAATCGCTGCGCGTGGAAGAGCACCACCAAGCCCAGCCCCACGGTTCCCGCGGTGACCAGCGAAATCCGTTGCCAGACACCGACGAAACTACGCGAGCGCAGCAGCAGGCCGGCGGCGAGCAGGCTGACCATCGTCCAGCCGATCCAGCCCGGCTCGGCAAGGATGAACGGGTACGAGCCGACCGAAACCGCGGCCGCGGAGACCATCGCGACGCTGATGTAGCGGTCCGCGGTGGCCGTCCTGGCCGAGACCTCGTCGGCCGGGGCCGGATCGATGTCCTGCTGAAGGTCCGCGGCGTTGCGCGGCAACTGCGGCCCCCGCAGGAAAGCGGCCCGGATGGCCACCTTCGGCACGAAGATCACCACGCCGAGGAACAGGGTGGCCAGCACGCCCGCGACGCGGCCAGGAGTCAGGTCGAAGCCCGAGCCCAGCCATACACCGACGATCAGTGCCAGCGCGACGAGAAAGACGGTCACGAACGGTGCGAAGGGAATGTCGTCGGCGACGAAACGCCGCAGTATCAGCAGGACCGCGGCCGACACCGCGGTGGCGCCGCCGGCCACCACGATTCCCTGCGGCGTCAACGCGGCCATATCGGCCGCCCCGTCGGCGGTGATCAACCCGGCGAGGCCGACGAAAACACAGCCCGCCAAGCCTGCCAAGCGGGTCAGCATCAGGTCGGCGAGCTTCTTGGCGACCACCGCGGCACCGGCGATGAACACCACGCCCAGCCCGAGGGCGAACCCGGCATGCAGCCCGGTCGGCCCGTCGCCGAGCAGGGCCAGCGCGATGACGAGGGCGACCACCCCGGACAGGACGCGGAACAGGACGGCGTTGTACTCCGGCTTCCAGCGGTCGCCGCGCTGCGCGACCGAGGTCGCGATGCCATCGGCCAGATCGTCGAAATCCAGCTCCGGCAACGGATCGGCGGCCGGCCGCAGGTAGAGTTGCTCGCCCTCGAGCCAGTCCAGGGTTTCCGGGGTGCCGTCCGGGTCCAGCGGCGTCTCACCGAGCCGCTGCAGGATCCAGGAACCCTGCTCCTCGGCTTCCGGGTTCCTGCGGGTGTGGCTCAGCAGCACCGGAACCAGGTCGGCGACCGTCGTCGACACCGGCACCGCGAGATCGGCCCGGCCGTCGGGCCCGTAAACCGTGATCCGGCACAGCTCACCGGCAATAGCGCTCATGGTATTCCTCAGTCGCGAATGGTCTTTGTGGTTGGTGCCTGCACGACAACGTTCTCGTTCATCACGACACGCTCTGGGCGACGTCGGCGGTGACCAATCCGGTCTGGATGAGCCCGATGCCCCGGCGGGTGACGAGCTGCGCCCGGCCGGGAGGCAACTTGCGTGGCGGCGCCTCGCCGAGGAACTTGCCTTCTTCCTTCGGGTAGGACAGCACCAGGCCGGGAGTGCCGAGCTCCCAGAGCCTGCGCAGTACCGGGTCCATCATCGACCGCATCGCACCGGAGGTGCTGCGGGCGATGATCAGGTGGAGTCCGATGTGCACCCCTTGCGGGATCATCGGCAGCAGCGGCTCCAGCGCCGAGCTGACCCCGCCCCGGCCGAGCAGTTCGTAGTCGTCGACGACGATGAACAGTTCCGGTCCGTCCCACCAGTCACGCTTGCGCAACCGGTCGGAGGTGATGTCCTGGCCCGGCAGGCGCTTGGTCAACGAGCCGACCGCCTGACCGGCCAGCTCGAACATCGTGTCCGGGGTGAACCCGTGCCCCACGCCGTAGCCCTCGGGGATCTCCTGGTCGAGGTCGCGGCGCGTGTCGCCGAGCACGATCTTGGCCTGCTCCGGGGTGTAGCGGTGCCGGATCGCCCGCAACATCAGCCGCAGCAGGTTCGTCTTGCCGGTGGCACCGTCCCCGAAGACCATCAGATGCGGCTGAACACCGAAGTCGTGCCACACCGGCTCCAGCCGTTGCTCGTCGTAGCCGAGGCACACCCGGAAATCCGGCTGGGGCGTGGGCAGGTCCTCCACCGGCAGCTGCCTCGGCAGCATCCGCACCTGTGGTGCCGGGCGGCCCGGCCAGAACGCCCGCACCTCCTCCGCGACCGATTTGGTGGTATCCGCCAGATCGTCCACAGAGGACATACCGTCCAGCCTCGGCAGCGCCGTCAGGAAGTGGAATCCGTCGGTGATGATGCCCCGGCCGGGCTGGGCCGGAACCTTCGCCGCCTTGCGCGAACCGAACTCCGACTCCATCGAGTCGCCGAGCCGCAGTTCGAACTTCGTGCCCAGCAGATCGCGCAGCCACGGCCTGATCTCCGACCACCGGGTACCGCTGAGCACCACGTGGATGCCGAACGACAGACCGCGGGAGGCCAGCTCGCCGATCTTGCCCTCCACCGCGTCGAAGTCCTGTTTGACCGTGAACCAGCCGTCCACCACGAGGAACACGTGGCCGTAGGGGTCCTGGATCTCGCCGCGCTGCCGTGCCCGCAGGTAGGCGGTGATCGATTCGAAACCGTGCTCGGCAAACAGCGCCTCACGACGTTCCAGCAGCTGGTCGAGTTCGGCGATGGTACGCACGACCCGGTCGTGCTCCATCCGGGTCGCCACCGAGCCCACATGCGGCAGCCCGGCCACCGACATCAGCCCGCCGCCGCCGAAATCCAGGCAGTAGAACTGGACTTCCTCCGGGGTGTTGGCCAGTGCGAGCCCCAGGATCAGGGTCCGCAGCAACGTCGACTTGCCGCTCTGCGGTGCACCCGCCACCCCGACGTGCCCGTCCGCACCGGAAAGATCGGCCACCAGCAGATCCCGCCGCTGCTCGTAGGGCCGGTCCACCACCCCGACCGGCACCTGCAGCACACCGGTGGCGGTGATGGTCATGCCGCGCGACGGATCCGGCACCACGGTCGGCAGCAGCGAGTCCAGGCTCGGCGCCTCCGACAGCGGTGGCAGCCAAACCTGCCGCGCCGGCGGTCCGGCACCCACCAGCCGCTCGATGATGACCTCGGACAGCGCGGGCACGTCGTCGCCCACCTCTCGCTCGGCGTGTTCGAGCGGCTCGGCGCCCGGCTCCGGCTCGATCTCGTCCGGGGTGACCACGTACTTGCTCGGCTGAAGCCGGGTGTGGAACGGGACGACGTCGGCGAAGGCCCGGTTCCCCACCGGTGCCGCCGGACCGCCCTCGCTCGGCGGGCACGGCCCGGAGACGTAGGCGCCCTTGAACCGGACCAGCGTGGTGGTGTCGATCTTCAGATAGCCGTTACCCGGCTCGGACGGCAGCTCATAGGCATGGGTGGCACCGATCACCGCCCTGGACTCCATCGAGGAGAAGGTGCGCAACGCGATCCGGTAGGACAGGTGCCCCTCGACCCGGTGGATCCGGCCCTCCTCCAGACGCTGCGAGGCCAGCAGCAGATGCACCCCGAGGCTGCGGCCGAGCCTGCCGATGGAGACGAACAGGTCCATGAACTCCGGCTTGCTGCTCAGCAACTCGCTGAACTCGTCGACCACGATCAGCAGGCTCGGGAACGGCACCAGCTGGGCCCCGCCGCCACGGGCCTTCTCGTACTCGAACGCCGAGGAGTACCCGCTCTCCCGCAGCAATTCCTGCCGGCGCACCATCTCGCCGTTGAGCGCGTCCTGCATCCGGTCCACCAGCGGCAGTTCATCGGCCAGGTTGGTGATCATCGCCGAGGTGTGCGGCAGTTTGTCCATGCCGAGGAACGTCGCGCCGCCCTTGAAGTCGACCAGCACCAGGTTCAGGATCTCCGAGGAATGCGTCGCGGCCAGGCCGGTGACCAGTGTGCGCAGCAGCTCGCTCTTGCCGGACCCGGTGGCGCCGATCAGCATGCCGTGCGGGCCCATGCCGCCCTGAGCGGACTCCTTCAGATCGAGGTCGACGACCTCGCCGCCCTCGCTGACCCCGATCGGCACCTGCAACCGGGCCCGCTGTGCCATCCGGGGACGCCACAGCCCCGGCACGTCGAATGTCCGCGGATCACGGATGCCCAGCAGGCCGGTCAGCTCGAAGTCGCTCTCCAGCGGCTGGTCGACGACGTCGACCGTGCCGCTGGTCCGCTTCGGCGCGAGCAGCCTGGCCAGTGCCTCCGCCTGGACCAGGCTCAGATCGTCGCGCTGCGCGGATCCGGTGTCCTCCCCGGACGGGTACTCCACCGATTCCTCTTCCGCGGTCAGCCGGAGCACTTTCCGGCCTCCTGGCACCTTTCCGGTGAGATCCAGCAGCACCACGTTGCGGATCCCGGCGTCGAGCAGCCGTGAGGTCTCGGGAATCTCCGTCTGGTGCGCCACGATCACGACGAGCGGTTCGATGCTGCCGGGCCGGCTGCCCGGATCGTGGTCCGGGCGCTCGGTGATCTCCGGACCGAGCACGTCCAGCAGTTCCTGGTGATCACCGGCGAAAAGACGCAACGGGCCCGCGATGTCTTCGTCCGTGGGATGGGCGTTGTGCGGCAACCACTTCACCCAGTCCCATTCCGGCTGGCCTGCCTCCCCGGTCAGCACCGCCACCAGCAGCTCGTCCGGCGAGTGGAAGACGACCAGCTGACCGAGGATCGACCGGACCAGCCCCACCGCCGCCTCCGGGGCACCGGCGAACTCCACACTGGTGAAGCTGCGCAGTCGCACCGAAATCGGGATTCCCGACACGGTCCGGTAAGCCTCGCGGAAACGGCGCAACGAGACCGCGGAAAGCGGCTCGAGGTCCTCGATCGGCTTGGTGGACGGAGCGGTGTAGCGGATCGCCGCCGCCTGGGTGCCCAGGCCGATCCGGCAGCGACCGAAGTCGTCGTCGTTCGGCCTGCGCTCCCACAGCCTGGAGCCGTTCGCCATCGACCACAGCCAGGAGGGCTCGGGGTTGGTCCAGGCCACCGAACGACGCTGCTCGTCGGCGGACTCCCTTGCCCTTTCCCGCAACTGCGCGATGTAGCGGAGGAAGTCGCGCCGTTCGGCACGCATCTTGCGCTTGCGTTCCGCGCCGGTCCGGCCGATCTGGCTGAGCCCCATGGCCATCATGCCCACGCCCATGACCCCGCCCATCATGTACATGGTGGGGGAGCCACTGGACATCGCGAACATCATGACCATGCCTGCCGAACCGGCACCCATCGGCAGATACATGGCCGCCGAACGGAAATCCATGGACGCCGGCTCGGCCATCACCGGCGGTTCCTGCAGCTCGACCTCTCCCTCGGGCATCTCCGGCCCGGCAGCCCGAGGGGGCCGCTTCACTGTGACGGTACTCATTGGGGGGCCTCGCTTGACTGGACGATGTGGACTGTTGCGCGGTTCTCTGTCAGCCGATCACTCCGGAAGGCGGGCCGGCCGGTTTGTCGCCCCAGGCCGAGGTATCCCGCACGAGCAGATCCGCGCTGGTCCGCTCCTTCTCTTCCGCCTCCTGATCCGCGTCGGCCCGCTCCGCTTCGAGCCTGGCCCGCTCTTCCTCTTCCTCCATGGCGGCGAGTTCCTCCGGAGTGAGGTTCAGCCCTCCGCAGAGGATCGGTTTCTCCTCCGCCTTGTCATACGTGGTCTGGACCTCGGCCCACTTGGTACGGCGCCAGTTGGCGTCCCCCGCCGGTTCCCACGGCCGGGTGTCGCGCTCGGTGTAATCCGGCCCGGGGCGGTCGCGGTCGCTCTCCTCGGTCCGTCCGGCCACCGGGAACGGGGCCAGCCAGGGCAATCCCCCGCCGGGTACTTCCCAGGCGCTGGTGTCCACGCCGTCGTTCTCCCGCCGGACGACGGGAACCCAGTCCTCCGGCGGTTCCGCCGGCTCCGGCTCCTGGTCCGGCGAAGCGGCCCCGGCCCCCACCCCGGCCCCGGCCGGAGGCCAGTCGGCTGTCTCCTGGATCTCGGTGGCCCGAGGCACCTCCGGTTCGCCGAGGTCGGGCCCTTCGCGCTCCCACGGCGTGTCGGTGGACTCCAGCAGCTCGGAAGCCTTCGGACGCTCGTCCGCCGGCTCCCGGTTCCCGGCCCAGGGCGGCAGTACCGGCAGCGCGCCCATGCCGGGAACCGGGTCTTCGACCGACGGCGACCAGTCCGGCGGACCGGGCACCGCTGACACGATTCCGGGCAAGGGGAGATCCGGACCATCCACAGTGGACGCCGAAGGATCCGGCCCGGCGACGCCGGGCAGGGCTCCCTGGGGTGCCTCGGGTTCACCGAGATCGGCCACCTCGCTCTCCCACGGCTCGGTACCGGCCTTCAGCAACCCAGCAGCATCCGGACGCTCCGCACCCTGACCACCACCACCCGCACCACCAGGCGACATCGGCGGCATCATCGGCATCCCACCAAGACCCTGCTGCGTACCACCAACAGGCACCTGCGGATCACCCACCGACGGCACCCCGTCCTCCCACGGCTCCGAACCCGCCTTCAACAACCCAGCAGCATCCGGACGCTCCGCACCCTGACCACCACCACCCGCACCACCAGGCGACATCGGCGGCATCATCGGCATCCCACCGCCCTTGTTCTGGTCGCCACCCTGCGCGCTCCCGGCGTTCGGCGACCAGTCCTGCGGATTCGAAGCCGGCGGGGGAACCGAACCCGGCGGGGGTACAGAGCCAGGAGGCGGCACCGAACCTGGAGGAGGCACAGAGCCGGGAGGAGGCACCGAACCCGAGCCATTGCCGTTGGCATTGGCCTTCGAACCGCCAGGCGGCGGCACCGAACCAGGCGGCGGCACAGAGCCGGGCGGGGGAACCGAACCCGGAGGAGGCACCGAACCAGGCGGCGGCACGGAACCCGGAGGAGGCACCGAACCAGGCGGCGGCACCGAACCAGGCGGCCCATCGCCATTGGCCTTGGCCTTCACGCCGTCAGGAGGAGGCACCGAACCCGGAGGCGGCACAGAGCCAGGTGGAGGTACAGAGCCAGGTGGAGGCACCGAACCCGGGGGCGGCACATCAGCCGGCCCATTGCCGTTGGCCTTGGCATTCATGCCGTCAGGAGGAGGCACCGAACCCGGCGGGGGAACCGAACCTGGCGGGGGGACCGAACCCGGCGGAGGCACCGAAGCAGGAGGGGGCGACGCGTTGTACTCCGGCACCTTGTAGTCCGGCGGCGAGGGGTAATCGAACTTGGGCGGATCGTAAGGCGGGGGCTGCTTGACGCCGTCACCGCCACCGCCGCCATTGCCGGTGCCCGGCTGGATGGGGTTCGTCTGCTGCACCTTATTTTGCGTGATAACATATTTCGCCGCCAGCTCCCGCATAGCGTTTCGCATCTCGGAGTTCATGGCGTTGACGACCGCCGGATCCTTGTGGATCATCACGTACGAGCCACCGTGGCCATCGTCCATCAGCGGAGCGAAGCCACGGATCCGGGCAACCCTGGCGTAGTAATCGTCGAGATAGTCCGTCTGCCGACGCGCCCACTCCAGCCATTCGCCATTTGAGTACAAGCTGTCAGGAATGGCAGCCGAGGAATTCTTGGGATCACTGATCATATCCGCATTGTTGCGAATATTATTGGCCAGTGTTTGCATTTTCGCGAAGAACGTGTCGGCAGCTTTACCCTTCCACGAACCACCTTCACCGGCCACCGAGGTCGCCTGACCGAGAAGATTCTCGGCAACTCGGTGCAAGGATTGCTCGATATAGGAAAGGCTGTTACCCGCCGTGTACAGGGTCGCCGGATTGACTGCTTCATTGGCACGTGCTATCTGCGCCTCGTCGGAAATGACCACTCCGCCGTGAACGGCAGCCTTGATCTGTTTCCAATCCCAGCTCATGAAATCATTGTCGTTATCGCCGGGCTTCCCATTGAGCTGGACGTAGATGCCATACTTGTCGTCGGGAGGGCCGGACTCGAAGACGTTGCCCGGGTAGCCCTTAGCCGAGCCTTCCGTGATTTTCCCGTCGCCGCCACCACTGTCGCCCATAGTCCCTCACCGCTGCCGATACCGTGCCAATGTGGATCAATACGTCCGAACGCGTTACGAGAATCGGGTGCCGACGGCGGTCGAGCACCATCCACGACGCGCGCTACGAACCCGGCTTCTGCGAGTTCTTGTCGATGTAGCTGAACGAATCGTTCATGATCGTGTTGAGCTTTTCCGCGCCGAGCTTGTTCAGATCCTCGGTGTTGTCGTAGTCGGCGACCAGCTTGCGCACCTCATCCCGGATGTTCCCCAGCTGGACACCCAATTGGGTGACGTAATCGCTCAAGTTGCCCCTGAGCCCCGGGTCCGAATCGCCTTTACCCGTGGTGATCTTCTGCCGCAACTTGTACGCGACGTTGAAACCGCCCGGCCGCACGTCCAGATCATTGGTCTTCGCGCGTAACGGATCGACCAACTCCGATCGAAGCTTATCGATATTGTCGGCGAAGATACTCAGCGCCTGGGTGTTGACCGCGATCCGGTCCTTGCCGTTGAAATGTCCGTCGCCCTCGGCTCCCGGCACCTTGGGCGCCTCGGGAAGATTGACCGGCGGCGCATGGTAATTGCTCCCATCCGGCGGCGGAACACCGTTCTTCGGGGCCGAAATCTTGGGGTCTTTCTTGTCGAACTCCGGGTCTTTCTTGTGTTCGTCGTCCACCTTGACGAACTTGAGCTCGGCATCGAGAGCGGACTTGTAGCTGCCGCTGTACTCGCTTTTACCGCCAAAGCGTTGGCCCGAACTGTACGTGCCGGGGGACTCACCGGACTCTTTCAGGCTCGCGTAGGCATGGACCAGGTCGCGCTCCTCCGGCGTCAGGTAGCCCCGTTCGACGTAGTAGTCGAGCCTGTCCCAGTTGATATCCGTGTCTTTTTTCCACGCGTCGTTGTTGATCCATTCTTGTGACTTGTCAACCACAAGAACCACCTCCAGAGAGCCGGGCCGCCGATGTCGGGGAAAAAGTCAGGGTCAGCGTTTCGGTCACCACTGCGGAACCCACGACCGCGTGCATCGGATCCGGGCGACGGCTCGCCGCCCGGATCCGATGGCGATCAGTGGCTGTCCGCCCAGAGCTTGGCGGACTGGGAGTCGGAGACGCCATAGTTCTGCGCGATGTTCGCCAGCGTCTGCCCGGCGCTGGCGAGATAGACCGGCATCTGCGCGGCCTGCTGGTTCCAGACCGCCTTGGCGTCCCAGTAGGCGGTCTGCGCCGAACCGGTCCAGTCGGCCAGCGTCTTCTCGACGTCGGCCTCCATGTCCGTCAGCGCCTGCTTCACGCGAGCGTTGGCACTCTTCATCTCTTCGAGGGTCATATCCCCGACGTTGAAGTCAAAACTGAAGTCGGACACTGCTGCGGTTCCTTTCGAGTCAGTCGATATCGCAGGGGGGTTTTCAGACGCCCGGCAGGGCCGTGCCGAAGGACTGAGCGGCGCTGACCGCCTCGTCCTCGGCGGCCACGAACTGCTTGGTGTTCACGCCCATGACGTCCATCATGCTGATCAGCTTGTTGATGATCACCTGGAACGACCGCTCCCAGTTGTCCATCGCCTGGTTGAACTGGGTGGACGCCTGGCCACGCCAGCTGGCCTGCAGGCTCGCCATCAGGGAGTTGACCCGCTGCAGTTCCTGGGTGAACTCGCTTGCCTTGTCACCGAAGACCTGCGCGGCATGCTGCATCCCCGGCTGTACTGTCTGAATCTGTGGAATTGATGCCACTTGCTGTGCTCCTCTGCTTTCTTCTCCGGCCCGCGGTTACGCGCCGATCGAGAATCCCGCAGCTGCGGGCCCTTCTTCCAACCGCGACATTTTGTTACGCGGCAGCCGTTTCCGTTCGCCAAGGTCACAAACGCCGGTCATGTTCTCTCCCCTGGCACCGCTCGCCCCGCCCGCGATCAACCGGGTGTGCCCAGCCATGGTGACCGCCACCGCGGCTCAGAGTCCGCATCTCCACCTCCTGCCACGACCTTCCGCACCCCCGCGGGTGCCGGCCGACACGATTCCGGGATGAAACCGCGCGCACGTACGGCTAGCGGCGAGCGCCGATCTCAGGGAGCCGAACCGGTTGTCTCAGGTAACGGCGATCGATGACCGTCCACACCTTTCCGACTCCTCCCGAGGATGCCTCGGAGAGCACACCGGCGCATACTCCAGCGCACCACCTCTGCCCAAGAAGACACAGTGGGTGTTCGTTCGTCCGGCCGCGCCGAGGTCACCGACCACGTACTCGTGACGGGGAGCCGGCACTCGGGTGCTGCGGCCTGCCCGGGATTCCGGCTGGTGAATCCTCGGCACCGTACCGTTCGGCGCCTACCGGCGAACCACCACGAAGGTGAACCGGCCATACGCCGGCTGTCGGTCCCTTGTGGATACGCCGCGGGGACTGGAAGGCCTCCACTCGTCCACGCGGCTCGTCCCCGACCGATGTTCTGGTTGATCGGACGGACACGCTAGCAGACAACCTTGTCCCTTGGTCACGCCCTCCGGCGCGCTCGCCGAGCCATCCCGGTCGATGCCCATGCGGGTAGCAGCCGGCTCTCAATGGGCAACGTCACGGTGAATGCGTTGCACGGCCGCCGCATACGGTGCGAATGTGAGCGCGATGTCCGTCGGACAACTTTCTTTTACAGCCGAAAGGAAACCGCACATAATGCCTTCCACGACAAGAAAGATCTTCCTTGGCGCTGCCGCGCTCGGCGCCATCGCCGTCGGGGTGGTACCGGGAACCGCGCAGGCCGCGACGACCGCCAGCGGGACGTTCAGGCTGTGCAACGTCGGCACCGACTACTCCGTGTACGCCACCTTCCCCGACCGCGGCGGCTTTTCCTCCTACGTGCTTTCCTACGGCCAGTGCTGGAACGGCGATATCGGTCCCAGCGAGGCCTTCTACCTGAATGTCCGGCGCGCGAACAACTCCGAAGAGTTCAGCACCTATCGCGACTACACGAACAACGCGCCGTCGACGGTCGTCACGACCCAGAACACCTTCACCTCTTTCACCTACGTCAAGCAGTAGCACCACCGCTGCGCGACAAACGTGCGCTGGAAGCCCCGAGGGTCCCCTCGGAGCTTCCAGCGCACTCGGCCCAGTTCTGCGATCGATCTTTCCTTATTCCGGACCTGTGAAATGAACACCGGAGCGTTCGGACAGGACACCTGTCCCAAAGGGAATGAACCTACCGTGGCCGTGGATCGCCGAGTATCGTCCGCGCGAAGCCGCAGGGTCACGGCGATCAGAGTGACACCACGGAAAGTCGAGCATCGAGGACATGGGATGAAGACGGCAACAGGCAGGGTGATCAAGTTTGACGACATTCGCGGCTACGGGTTCGTATCACCCGACACCGGCGGCGAGGACCTCTTCGTCCATGTGAACGACCTGTACTTCGACAAGCAGCTGATCAGCACCGGCGTACAGGTCGAGTTCATTCCCGAAGAAGGTGAACGAGGCCTCAAGGCATCACGGGTACGGCTGCTCGAAAAGCTCCCGGAAATCCAGCCCGCGCCGTCTGCCCAACCGCTTCCGGCGAACGAGCCGGCACCCGGGGCGTCGGAGGACGAGGACGACCTGTGCGACGTGTTGTCCGTGGGTGAGCTGAAGACGGAGCTGCTCGAAGCACTGGTCGAGGCTGTACCGGACCTGACCGGCACGCACCTTGTCACGGTAAGGCAGTGCGTGGTGACACTCGCTCGCAAACACGGCTGGATCGAAAACTGAACACCGCCGCAAGTGCGGCGTCCCGAAAGCTCCGTTGAAGACGTCCACCGTCCTCAAAGGAGCTTTCACCGTTCTGCCCCGGAACGGTGCCATGCGACGCGGAGCGGCAAGGCGCGGATATCCCATCGCCGGCGCTCGCGCGGACGCGGCGGAACTCGGCCGGACGTGTCCATCCCGGACCGGTCGGCGCCGGCGTGCCGGCTCGCCGCGGTGAGCGTCCGGCCAAGGAAAGGTCAATCACGATTGCCCGAAAGTACTCTCCGCGCACCTCGATGACCCGAGGTGCCGCGAGCGAGTTCCCGCGGGGCGAGCGACCATGCCACACTCGGGCAGCGGGTAAGTCCCAGCCCCGTGTACTGCGGTTTCGGTTCCCTTCCCGTGGGCGGCCACGCCGATCACCGTCGCCCACCGGCGCACCCGGTGCCACTTCGGTTCCGCCGTGCCCGGGCAGATGTGAGCACCAGTGAGCACGGCCTGAGGCTGGCGTGCGCCCGGTTAGCCGATGATGATCGTCCCTACGGATCGACGGAAGCCCGGAAGCCATCTCCGGTACCGCGCCGGTCCATCGGACAACCGGCACCGGAAACGTCCTCATCGGCGAATGACGTTTCCCTCCCGCCGGTCGCCAATCGGGTGGGATAGGTCAAGGGAACCGCACAATGAACAATGGGATTTGGGCATCTGAAACCGCGGTGGGCGCACTTGTGGCGGTCGCGGTACACGCGCCGGACGCGATGAGCAAGATCGGTATGACGAGCATGCTGGCGGCGGAACGCCGGTTGAAAGTACTCACCGACGCGGCCGAGTTCCCGGCCGCCGACGTGATCGTGGTGGTCGAGGAATCGGTGTGCGCCGACACTCTCGCCCTACCACGAGAAGTTCGCGCGGCCTCGCCGCACGAAGCGCCCCCGCGCTGCGTGATCGTCACCGACAACTTCCCGGACAACATGCTGGTTCCGGCGATCGAATGCGGCATGGCCGCAATGCTGCCGCGAAACAGGATCAAAGCCGACGTGCTGGCGCGGACGATTGTCGGAGTCAGTCAGGGAATGGTGTGCCTGCCACTTCGGCTCCAGGCCGGCCTGCTCGCCGAGTTCGACCGGGTGGTGAACAAGGTACTGAAACCTAGGGGTCTCACCCTGAGCGGACTTTCGGTCCGTGAACACGAGGTCATCCGCTTACTGGCGAACGGGTACGACACCGACGAGATCGCCGCCGAACTCGCCTACTCCGGCAGCCTGATCAAAAAAACGATCAAAGAACTGATGGATCGTTACGGCCTGCGCAGCCGCTCACACGCGGTGGCGCACGCGATTCGCCATGGAATTATCTGACATCCGGAACGGTCGCGGGCGCCAGGGCGAACTGGCCGTCCGCGAACGTCGCCGACCGGTCAGCGCTGTTCGGTGTGTGTGCCCGGCGAGGACGCCTCGTCGTTCCGATGATGGTGCTGCCAAAGAGCGTCACAGATCTCGCGCTCGCCCGACTGGAGGTGGCGGCGGTAGCTGCTGAACGGAACGCCGAGCCGGGCCGCCGCGGCTCTCTGATTGGTGTCACGGTCGAGGTAGGTGGCCTGGACCGCGCGCTGCTGCCTGAGACGACGTGGGTCCTGGCGCAAGGCGTCCACAGTGGTGACAACGGCCGCACGCAAGGCACCGAGGTCACCGTAGACCCGGATGAGCTGGTTCACCGCGAGCGCCTCGTCGTCATGCCAGTCGCGCAGGGCCTGCTTGACCGCGGCGAAGAACTCCTCTTGGGACATCGCCGGTGCCGCACGGGTTTCGCGAACGGCGTCGCCCAGCATGACGCCGCCCCGCAGCTTCTCCTCGGTTCGTTCGAGATGCTGCCCCAGGGGGATCTCGCGCCAGTCGCGAATGAACAGCCCCCAGCTCCCGTCCCCGAGTTCGGGGATCGCCCGGTACAGCCCAAGGTCGTACGGTTCGAGCTGGGACACGGCAGCAGTGGCGTTCGGCACGAGCAGGAAGCTCGCGACGAGCCCGTCCTTGCGATGCAACGACTTGATGGACTGGTATCCGGTATGGACGGTCACCTCGGCCACGTAGTTTTCGGCGGACAGCGCCGGAACACCGAAGCGAGCCACCCCGACATGTTCACCAGGTTTCACCTGACCGGCTTGATCGAGATACTCCCGCACCGGCGCGAGCACGGGGTCACCACTCAGCTCGTCCGTCCCCGGGGACAGGCGCAGCCAGGCGTAGAAGGACACCATCGTCATGTCCTCGGCGCGGTGGTAGACGGAGAAGCCTTCCGGTTGTCTGTCGAGCCAGTAGGCCACCAGACGCGTGTGCTCCTCGCCCCAGTACTCGCGCGCCAGCCGCAGCAAATCCTCTCGCATCTCCGGCAGGTACGCGCTCTCGAACAGCGCCTCACGTTCCCGAAAAGCGAGGATCTCCGCGCCCGCCGGGGAGAGGTACCGGCTGAGGTAGAGCAGGTCCCCCGCCGCCACATCGATTTCGTCGTCCGAAGCGGGCGACCGGTCGTTGAGCAAATACCGCCACAAACGCAGATTCAACTCGCCGTAGGCGACGGGGTCGCGCCATTTGAAGGAGGAGTCGAGCACCTCGCGGACCAGTTCGTGGCAGACCAGTCCGTGGCGTCCTGTTTCGACGTACGGTAATCCGGCCAGCCAGTCGAACACGGTGTGCGCGTCGTGTTCGTTCAGTCCGGTGCGGAGCAGCCCGACGGTGACATGGCGCACGTGGCCGCACACACGCAGGCCGTACTCATGCGCGGCCGAGGGCACCCGGTCGATCATGCGGGCCAACAAGGTCTCGATGACCTGCGGGCTGGGTTCCCACTCGGCGTCGCGGACCGCACCGGGCTTGACGGTGGTCTCTTCGGCCGCCAGGCACAGGGTGAGCGGATGCCCCGCGGCGAAGCCGTTCACCGTGGCGTGCAGTTCGCCGGGAACACCGCGCTGGGTGAGCAGATCGCTGACCTCGTCCTGGGTCAAGGGGGCCAGGGGGATCGTCCGGACGAGATGACGCCAGCCGAGGTCGAGCGTCCACTGTGGCTCGGGGCGACGCCGTCCGGCGATGACGACGACGGTGTCCTCGGGCACCGTCGGCAGGAGCTGCTCACGCAACCAGGCTTCCAATGCCTGGCAATGCTCGAATCCGTCGATGACCAGCACCGGCCGCTCGGTCGTGTGCACCGGCGCGACAGCTTCCGTCAGCGCGCTGGTGGAGGTGAGCACATATTCCCCGTCCACCCACACCACCGTGCGACCCCGCTCGTCGGCGTCATCGGCCAGCTGCCGCAACAACGCCGACTTCCCGATCCCGCCAGGACCGTGGACGAACAACACCTGCGGAGCGTCCGGGCCACCACGAAGGGCCGAGCCGAAAACCTGCCGATACTCGTCCCGGCCGATAAAGCCCGTACGGAAGAACGGCCGCACACGGTCAGCCAACGAACGCCGCCCTCGGCGTACCGGCAGCTGCCGCACCACTTCGCTCACGCGCTGGTCCTCCATACCCGCGCAAGCTCAGGCGGGCACTGAGTGAGACGCCGATGGCAGCCAACCGTCGCCGCATCCTAATACCGTAATATGGACAATTCCGCGCGAGGGCCCGCTGCGGGCAACCCGGGCAGCGCGGCCGGGAACCCGCCCCGTCACACGGTGGTCATGACGCGTTCTGAGCGCTTGCCCCGGGAGGTCGCAGATCATCGAACACAACGAGTCAACCACCGGTGCTCCGTCATCGCCGCAGGTTAAACGGGTAACCCACCCCTCGGTCAAGGTAGCACGCACCCCGGCGCAGTCAAATCGAACGAGACCGGCCTCTCGCGTTCAAGCCGCGATCAGCTGATCATGCGCGGTTTTTCGTCGTGCCCGGCAGTGTCCGGCGCACAATGCGTCAGCGCTTGCAGCCGCTGCACCACCTCCGGCGCGAGCCGGCCGGCGAAGCTGGTCAACAACTGCTGGGCATCGCGATGGCTACATTCGTGATCGCCGCGGATGTGGCGGATCTCGATGCGCTCGAGCATGGCCGCCACCCGCTGGGCTGGGTTCCGCGCGAGGTCGACGGCCGCGTCGAGCCACCGCAACGCCCGCGACGGCGACCGCGCACCGGCCTCGCTCACCCGCTCCATCAGCGCGGGGAAGGCGAGGGCTCGGTCGATCAGCCCTCCGGCGTCGACGACCAGATCGCACAGGTAGTCCAGGTCGTCGCACCGTGCTTCGCCCGTCCACACCGCGGTGATGGCCGTGGCCGCGAGTTGCCGGCGTTCGAAGGGAGCCATGGCGTCGGTGAGCGACGAAGCGACGACCGGCACGAGCACCCGCCACGAGTGTCCATTCCGGCCGCGATGCAGAATTCCCTCTCGCCGCAAGGTGTCCAGCAACGCCACGGCCTCGGCTTCACTCGTCTCGAGTACCCCGGCGACCAAGCGCGGCACCGCATCCCCGAGCGGCGCGAACACGCAGGCCGCGGTCGCCGCGGTACGGGCCAAGGGAGGCAGAACGCGGAGCCGCCGAAGCACTCCGTCGTCCCCTGACGACGGCACCGGGAACGCGGGCGGCACACAATGCGCCTTGCCGTCGAGCACGCGGATGGTGCCGTTGTGCAGCAGCATCTCGATCGAGTCGCGTACCGCGGCCGGAATACCCCGGGAAAGCTCCCCGACCCTGCCGATCAATTCGTCGTCCGGCTCGGCCGACGTGGCCGCCGCGATTTCGGCCACGATTTCGCCTTCCGCCATCGGCCGAAGCCGGACGGAGGAAACCAGGTTGTCGTCCCGCAGGCTCCGCCACCAGGCCAGCTGCTCGACCGGAATCGGCGTGCGGACCGCGCACACGCAGGTGACCGAATTTCCGGCCGGCTCGCGCACCAGTGCGCCGAGGACGGCGCGCGAGTCACGGTCGCTCCACTGCACGTCGTCGATCAGCAACGTAGCGTCGCGGCCATCTCGCAGTAAATCGGCGGCCACCGCCGAGGCTGCCTGCCGGGCGATCTCCGGATTCCCGTGTGCACCCACGACCGGGGCGAGCGGCACGGAACTCGAGTCGGAGCCGGGTGACCGTACCGGTATGGCATCGCCGTCGCGGGTGAAACGAATCGCCGTGACCGCCGTCCCTCTCTCGAACAGCCGCTCGCCGGCTTTGTACAGCGCGGTCGTCCGGCCGATCCCCGGCGGGCCGGTGATCGCCACGATCGGCGCGCCCGCGGTGAGAGCGGAAAATACGGTATCCACATCCACCAGCATGCGGCCCGCCCGGCGGCCCCGGAACTCGCCGAGCGGGGATCGAGGACTTTCGGCTTGGGAACGTATCCGAACCACTTACGGAAGAGTCACACCCGATACGAAGCTATCCGGTGAAGTACCGGCCAGGCTATACGAAAGATTTTCACGGATTTCGCGCGCACCCGCTTGGAGATGCCGACGGTAACCACTGGAAGGACACAAAGGACACCGGTCTCCCGGACGGAGTGTTCACGACAGGCCGGTGCCGGTGTCGTCCTTTCCGGTCAGGAGGATTCGAGGATCTCCGCCAGCCGCAGGGTGTCGATCAGATAGCGGTCGCAGGGGAATCCCCGTTTTCGCAGGCCGCGGCGGAATAGTTCGGCGAGGGGTTTTCCGGCGGCGCGGTAGGCCTTGCGACCGGCGGGGGTCAGTTCGACGAGCCGGCGGCGGCCGTGGTGCGGATCGGTGGTGATCCGGATCAGTCCGTCCTCCTCCAGCGGGCGCAATGCCCGGCTGATCGCGGGGTCGGAGACCCCCATGGACCGCGCCAGCCGATGCTGGGTGGCCGGCTCGATGTCTTCCAGTGCGCCGAGCAGCCGCAGCCGGGCGTAGCTGAGCACCCCTTCCCGACCGGCGTTCCGGCGCGCGTGCTCCCCCAGCAGGGAGACCACGCGGTGCAACAGATCCGAGAGTCCGTCGTCCATCGGCCCACCATATCGCGAGTGTTGACAAGTTAATATTAACCGTGCAAGACTCAGGGCATGACCACGACGAGCTACACCTTCCAGACCTGCTTCCCGCTGATCACGCCGGTGATCGCCTGCATCGGAGCGCTCGTGCGCTCCCGCCGCGCGCACACCCGCCTCGAACGACTGGAGATCTGGCAGCGGTGGTGGGCGGTCGCCGCACTCGGCTTCGGCAGCCTGTGGATGACCCTGAGCTTCCTGACCATCCCGGAATACATGGCCGAGACGATCGGCTTCGCCCGTACTCCGTTCGTTTTCGAGATCGCCTTCGCCAACCTCGGACTCGCGGTCATGGGCTTCCGCGCCGTCAAGGCATCGCTGCGCGAACGCGTGACGATCGGCCTGGGCGCCGGCATGTTCCTCTGGGGCGCCACGATCGGCCACCTCTACCAGTTCTTCGCCAACGGCGACCACGCGCCGGGCAACACCGGCGGCGTCCTGATCTGCGACGTCCTCTTCCCCGCCGTGATGATCTTCCTCGCCCGGCGCGCCCAGAAGCTGCAGGCCCAGGCCGCCCCCGCCGGACTCCCGGAAAACCAGCCTGTCCCGCGCTGACCCACCCGAACCGGAATCAACCACCCCCGCCGCACAGCGGGGGTTTTCCGGCGCTGCCTCGTCGCGAACGCTCCGTTCGCGACGCAGACATCCGTCCATTGTGGTCGGCGAGGACGGGCGCGTGCGGCTCGACAGTGCGTCAATCGGCGAGTGAAGAAAACTCACGTCTGTCCGTGTGTGTCGGCGCGGTTGCCGCAGGTCCGCCTTCCATCAGCTCGGTCCTGCCGCTCCCGTACACGACCGCCCGTGCCGCATCGACGCCCGGCATGGTGGCCAAGGTGGACAAACCCCGGGTTTTTCCGGGTAGGAAAAATGTCGTGGTCACCTACGCCGGTCGGCTCTATGAACAGCGTCTGTACTCTCAACGACAGGCGAGCAAGGGTGGCGAACCGCTGATAACAAGTTCGGCTACCCGTCGAGCGGGTAGGAACACCCAGGAGGTACTGGAAACATGTCTATCACTATCCGACCTGCCGATCTCGCTGACGAGGCCGAGGACGTCACCGCACTGTTGGTGGACTACATGACGAGGGCTCATCGGCAGTTCCTGGAAGCGTTTGGTTTTCGTGGTGCACCCACGGATATTTCCGGCTTGCGGGATTCGCTGGGAGAGTACGGCGGTTCGTCCAATGTGCTGCTGGTGGCGGAGGACTCGGACCGCGGATTGGTGGGGGTGGCGGGCCTGCGGTCCCTGGAGCTCGGTGTCGTGGAGGTGAAGCGGATGTACGTGGTGCCTGAGTGCCGTGGCCTGCGCGTCGGCTCGCTCCTGCTCGATGGCCTGCTGGAGGAGGCGCAGCGGATGGGGGCGTCGGCTGTCAGGCTTGACACTGCCCGGTTCATGGTGGAGGCCCAGCGTTTGTACCGCTCACGTGGTTTCGTCGAGAGGCCGCCCTACCCGGGGACGGAAATCCCGCAGGACCTCCACGAGTTCTGGGTCTTCTTTCAACTGCCGATCGGTCCACCTGCGGCCGATGAGCCGCAGGCGCAGCCGGCATAAGCCAGGCCAAGAACAGGTACGGCGGCCCCGTCGGCGGACCGGTTTTCCGAGCCGACGCGCGCACCACTGTCGGCGAAGGTGACTGTCCTGACTGAGGGCGCGGTCGAGTCGCCGCGTGACTCCCACGGTGCCGCCGGACGGCCGCGAAGACGTCAGAACACGGGCCGCGTCCGGCCGTGCCCCGAAACGACCCGGGTCCTCCTCCAGGAGGACATCACACGATCGTCCTGGGACCGCGGATACGATTCGTGGCCCGAAGGGCACGACTGCGAAGCCGCGGCGAAAAGTCCTGTTATGTTCCGCGTAAAATCTCGCAGGTAATTCTCCGCCCCCGGAAGGCCGCGACAGTCGGAATTTTCGGCTATTCACTGAAAAGAAAGCAGCGGGAGTGAACTGGCAGAACCACCTACACGACTATTGCGAGCGGGTTTCGCCGGCGTTCTGGGCCGAACCGGTCAACGCGCTGAGCAACGCGGTGTTCCTCCTCGCGGCGGTGATCGTCTGGCGGATGCAGCGCAAAACCCGGGTTCCGGCCAGCCTCACGGTGCTCGTGGTGTTGATGGCGGTGATCGGGGTGGGCAGTTTCGTCTTCCACACCGTGGCCACCGCGTGGTCGCAGTTGCTGGACGTGGTGCCGATCGGGGTGTTCGTCTGTTGCTACCTGGCCGCGTACCTGCACTGGTTCTGGCGCTGGGCCTGGTCTCGCGCGTGGCTGGGAGTGCTGGTGTTCGCCGGCGTCTGCGCCGCGACCGTGCTGGTGTTCGGCAACCGCAGCATCAACGGTTCGCTGCCCTATCTTCCGGTACTGGCGACCCTCGCGGGTTGCACTGTGGCACTCGCCCTGTCCAGGGAACGGGAACGGGCCGCGCACTGGCGCGCGTTCGCCTTGGCGACGGTCCTGTTCGCCGGCGCGCTGCTGTTCCGCACCCTGGATTTCGCGGCCTGCGCCCGATTCCCGCTCGGCACCCACTTCCTCTGGCACCTGCTCAACGGTGCCGTGCTGCTGGTGCTGTCTCGCGCACTGGTCGCCCACTGGCAGCGGACACGCCGCTCCGGCGAGCCGGGTACCCCTGCCGCGACCGGCAGCTCCGATGCCGTCGCTCATCCCGCCGGATAGCCTGGCCGCATGGCAGAAACTCGTCCTGGAGGTCGTACGGCCCGTACCCGCGCGGCGGTGCACAACGCCGTGCGCGAGTTGTTCGCCGAGGGACAGGACCAGCCGTCGGTGCGGGAAGTGTCCGAGCGGTCGGGTGTGCACGAGGTGACGATCTACCGGCGCTGGGGCCGGATCGAGTCGCTGGTCCTCGACGTCGCGGTCACGCAGCTCAACGAGGAGGCGCCCTTCCCGGACAGCGGTGACCTCCGCCGTGACCTGCTCGGCTGGGCGCGCGCGGTCGCCGGACAGGTGAAGACCCGGGAGGGCACCGAAAAGCAGCGACCGCGGCTGCTGCTGCCTCGGATCCCACGCGCCTGAACCAGCAGTGTCCACAGAGGACTCCCGGGCCGGTAGGGCCACCTTGCGGACGTGGCCTTACCGGCGCCTGGCACGGCAGGTCCTGAGGTAGCTGAGGAAGGAGGCCTGCAAGCCGGTCACATGCGTTTCACGCAGGATCGCGCTGGTGACGGCCGCGCCGCGGGAGGTGAGGCGGTGCAGGACGGTGGCCGCGTTCTTCGTGAGGTTCTGGTAGATGGCCAGGTCTCCGAGTAGCTCTTGCTCGTTGAGGGTCACGTGCAGCTCGGCGGCAGGCCGGCTGTCCCCCATTTCTCGGAGCTGGGCGAAGATCCGGCTGTCTTCACCGGTGACGCCGGGGCTGCCCGCTCCGATGCTTTCGAAGAGCGTGCTGCCGGTGAGCCAGGTGTAGAGGCTGAAAAGTCCGCCGTAGGAGTAGCCGAAAAGGCCGTGACCGCTCGTGGCTGTGCCGTAGTCACGTTCGATCCGCGGGTGCAGTTCCGCGGTGAGGAAGCTCAGGAACGCGTCGGCGTGGGTGTCACGTAATTCGGCGAGGTAGGCGTCGGCTTCCTCGCGTGTCCTCGCGCCCGCTCGAACTCCCATCTCCACGGCATCGACGAGTTCCTGGGCGATGGGCTCGCCGGGTGGCACGAGGTCCCTGTTGCGCAGCCGATCCCAGTGCTGTGCTTCCTCGCCCGCGTAGCCGACGCTGACTTGGATATACGGCTGGATCCGCTGCATGGGGTCGAGCTGGGTGACGATGAGCGGAGCCGTCATGCCCACGGCCCAGTTGCCGTCGAGCACATACACGACAGGCGCTCGCGTCGTGGCGGGGTCGTAGCCCGGTGGGGTGGTGACCCAGACGCCGTAGTCGTGCCCACCGCTGGAACGCGTCTCGAAGTAGTCGGTGCCGGCGAGGCAACCCTGCCACATGGTGCTCATCGGAGGTCCTTCACAACTCGGCCGGCCTGGAGAACGAGGACGGCATTGGCGGGGTCGGCGAACAATTCCGGGTCTTCGAGCGGGTTTCCGTTCCACAACACGAGGTCTGCCTGCATGCCGGGAGCGATGACCCCCACCTGATCGGCCAGGCCGAGGATCTCGGCGTTGGTCTTGGTGGCCGCCACGAGGGCGTCCATCGGCGTCTCGAGTTCCGCGCGGATCCTGAGCTCGTCGCCTCGACGGTCCTGCACCGGACCGATGAGATCGGACCCCAACCCGATCCGTACTCCGGCTTCCTTGGCGACAGCGAGCGCCTCGGTCATCCGCTCACGAACACCCATCACACGCTCGCGGACCGACTCGTCGAGGCCGGTTCCAGCGGTGTCCCGCAGCAGTTGCTCGACGACGGCGAACGTGGGCACAAGGGCAACCTCGCGAGCGGCCATCAGAGTGGCCGTGGACTCGTCGAGGTCGGTGCCGTGCTCGACACAGCGCGCCCCGGCCTCGACCGCGTTCCGGATGCCGTCGTTGTTGTGGGCGTGAACAGTCACGTAGGTGCCCCGTGCCGCGGCTTCCTGGACGGCGACGGCAATCTCCTCGACGGTGAACTGGGTGTCGGTCAGCCGGTCGTGCGCCCCGACCACTCCGCCGGTCACACAGAGCTTCAGGAAGGAGGCTCCGCGACGGAAGGCCTCGCGCACGTTGCCTCGCAGCTCGTCCGCGTTGCCCGACATCATGGACAGGGCACACAGACCCGGAACGTGATGGCTGCTCCACAGCTCGGTGGGTTCCCAGTCAGCTCCGTAGTAGCCGTGCCCACCAGTCTGGCACTGGACAGGTCCACACGACAGGACGCGCGGTCCCCTGACCTTGCCCTTGGCGATCGTGGTGACGACGCCGCCGTCGATCCCGCCGGTGTCCCGGACGGTCGTGAACCCGGCGTCGAGCGTCGTGCCGGCCGTGGCGAAGATGTCCGCCGCGATCTCGGCGGCACTGAGCCGGAACGAGAACTGCGGCTGGATCGGGCTCGACAGTCCTAAGTGGACGTGTGCGTCGATCAGGCCGGGCGTCATCGTCAGTCCCGCGGCGTCGAGGCGCTCGCCGGATGCGCTGGAGGCACCGAGCTGGGCGATACGCCCGTCTTCGACGGTGACGTCGGTGTCGACGGGGTCGCGACCCGACCCGTCGACGACCGTCGCGCCGGTTATCCGAAGTCGTCCCACGAGTCGTTCCCTCCGCCGTCGCGAGCCTGCTGCGACCATGTGTGACGCAGCACAACGCCCTCGACCTCTCTTTTCCAATGGATAAACTGTGGGAGTGATCCTGTCAAGCACGGAACGCACCGGCGACGCACGCGAGCGTCTCCTGACCCGGCTTCTCGACGCCTTCGACGATGCCCTTCCCTCGCCGGAGGTGTCGCTCCGCGAGGTCGCCGCCCGGGCCGGGACCAGCCACGCCCTCCTGCGATACCACTTCGGGTCGCTCCCGGGCGTCTTGGCAGCCATGCTCGAAGCACTGCGATCCCGTGACAACGAGGCGCTTTTCGAGGTCGCCCGGCAGGGCACCTTCGACGACTTCGTCGTGGCGATCTGGCGGGCCTACACCCGCCCGGAACAGCTGTCCCGCATTCGCGGCTTCTTCCACGTCGTAGGACTGGCCGCGTACAGCCCGGAGGAATTTCGCGAGTTCATCGACTCGCTCGGCGACCTGACCAAGATGCTGGCCTCGCTCGCGGAACGCGAAGGGCTCGACGCCGAGGAAGCACTGACCCTGGCCACCGTCACCGTTGCCGCGATTCGCGGCCTGCTCCTGCAGGAAGTTCTGACTCCAGGCGCCCACTCGGAGGACGCGGTCGCCTTGATCCTGCGCATGAGCAAGGACCCCTCCGGGCCACGAACGCATCCGGGTCCTTGACCCTGCGGTGCCGGGGAAATCTCCCGGCGCGGGCTCACAACGGAATGGCGTGCTGGGTGACGTAGTGCCGGATCAGCGCTTCGATCGAGCGGCGAAAGGAATCCTGCCTGCTGTCGCTCAGCGTGCCCGCCAGCTGGCCGAGCTCGGCCCGGACCGCCTCGCGCACCAGGCGCACGACGGCCCGGCCGGCCTCGGTGACGGTGACGTGGACGGCGCGCCGGTTGCCGGGAACCGCGATCCGTCGCACCAGTCCACGCCGCTCGGCGCGGTCGACCAGGCCGGTGACGCTGGACTTCTCCAGTTCCAGGATGCCGGACAGCTGTCGCATGCCGATCTCGCGGTCGTCGAGCACGGCGAGCATCCGCAGCTGGGTGACCGACAGTCCTTGTTCGCCGGCGAGGCGCCCCAGGATCGCCTGCACGATGAACGACAGCTGCATGAGTCCGTCGACCAGGTCCAGGTCCGACGTCCGGGAGCCTTTGGCTGAGGAAGTGGTCACAGTGCCCAGGTTAGCTTGACCGAGTTCGTGACACCAACTATTTTGGTTCGTGACACCAACAGTACGTGGAACCAACCAAGAGGGGCGCGCCATGACCGACAAGAAACGCGTCGCTGTCGTCATCGGCAGCACCCGGCCCACCCGCATCTGCGGCGGTATCGCCGCCTGGGCACGCGACAGTCTGCAAGAGGACAGCGACCTCTGCTACGACCTGATCGATCTCGCCGAAATCGCGTTGCCGTTCCTGGACGAGCCCGTCAAGGCCGCGTTGCAGCAGTACGAACACGAGCACACCCGGGCCTGGAGCAAGCTCGTCCAGAGCTATCACGGATTCCTGTTCGTGTTCCCGCAATACAACTGGGGCTATCCGGGGGTACTCAAGAACGCGCTGGACTATCTCTACCGGGAATGGCACGACCGGCCCGCGAGCCTGCTCACCTACGGCACCCGCGGCGGCGGCAAAGCCGCCGAACAGTTCATCAGCGTCCTGCACGGACTGCACATGCGCGTGCTCGACACGCACGTCGAAGCCGTCATCACCGACCAGGACGTGGACGAGAACTGGCAGCTGCGCGACCTCGACGGCACGCTGCGCCCGAACCGTGCCCTGCTGCGCAAGATCGACGAAGAAATGACCGAAGCGCTCGCCGACGGCCAATGACCGCGTCCGGCAGCGAGACCTGACCGTTGGTACCGCGCCTGCGAACAGGTATTCAGAAGCCGCCGTTGATCGGGGGCGGGGCCGGTCACCGGGTCGGGCCGCCGCCGATCCGGTCCACCGCGTCCTTGGCGTCGCGCAGAGTGGTGCCGGTGGCCTCGCGGTAGTGTTTGACCGCCGCGATCTTCTTGCCCTGGGCCAGCAACGCCGCCACTTCCACGGTGAGCTCGCCGGCCGGCTCGGTGATGCCGAGGTGGTCGAGCACGAGATCGAGCTTGCGTTCCACCCGGGCCAGCCGGTACTCCAAGGACCTGGTGCCCGGACTCCGGCTCGCGCCTGCGAGGATGCCCAGAATCAGCAGAGCGACGACTATCCAAAGCAGCGTGATGTCCACGTCGCGCAGCATAGGCCGTGGCCCATTCGGTCATCTGCTTCAGGCAATCCCCGAGTCGTCAAGCACGCCGGATCGACTGGTGGCGGCCGGTCGAGCGGCCGGACGCGAATAAGCCCAGGTCACTGACCTGGGCTTGCGCTCCCCCGCTTGGACTCGAACCAAGAACCCTCCGGTTAACAGCCGAATGCTCTGCCAGTTGAGCTACAGGGGATCGTTATTCACTTCTCGTGTCGCCGGAGTTGTTCTCTCCGTCCGACGAGAAGAACTTTAGCTCATGCCGCCGAGCCCCCGCACGGCACCCCCCTGTTAACCGTCCCGCCCGCCGCGGCCGGTTTTCCTGGACAATGGCCGTCGGGGCGAGATCGACAGGAGGCGTGGGGCGGATGAAGAAGTTCCTGCTGGGTGCGGGCCTTGGCTACGTGCTGGGCGCGAAGGCAGGCAGGGCGCGGTACGACCAGTTCGTGCAGGCCTACCGCCGGATCGTCGATCATCCGATGGTCCAGGGTGCCGCCGGGGTCGCCCGCGCCAAGCTGTCCGAGAAGTTCGGCCGGGGCCGGTGAGCGCTCAGACCCTCGCCACGAAGAACACCCGCCGGAACTCGAACCAGGTCGTCCCGTCCTGGCGCGTCGGATAGGCCTCGTCCAGCAGCGGGATCAGGTCTGCGCGGAATCGCTGCCAGTCCGCGTCGCCCAGCCGGGCGCGGACCGGCCGCAGCGCGGTGCCGGTGATCCACTCCAGCACGGCGTTCGGGCCGGACAGTGGCTGCATGTACGTGGTCTCCCAGGCGTCGACGCCGCATCCGGCGTCGGCGAGCAGGTCGGCGTAGGCACGCGGGGTGCCGACGGCGTCTTCGTCGCGCAGGAAGCCTTTGCCGAGCACGTCGGCCCAGGCGGGCGACGCGGCGAGTTCGCGGGTCAGCGCATGCGAGGGCGCGTCGAAGTTGCCGGGGACCTGGACGGCGAGCCACGCCCCCTCCGGCAGCTGCCGGACCCAGCGGCGCAACAGCTCCTCGTGGCCGGGGACCCATTGCAGGACGGCGTTCGACACGACGACGTCGGTGTCCGGCGCGGGCACCCAGTCCCGCACGTCGAGCACCTGCGCGTCGAGGCCACGCTCCCGGGCCGCGGTCACCATTTCGGGTGAGTTGTCGCTCGCTTCCAAGATCGCCTCGGGCCAGCGCTTCGCCAGGCCGACGGTCAGATTTCCCGGCCCGCAGCCGAGATCGACGACACGTCGGGGCTTGGTGGCACCGATCCGGCCGACGAGGTCGTAGAACGGCCTGGCCCGCAGGTCGGCATAGTCGAGGTACTTGGCGGGATCCCACATGGTTCACCTCCGCACAGCAAACAGTACGCTCGTACTGCTGCAACCAGTACGAGCGTACTGCTAATCGCGGGGGTTGACCAGCTTCGCGGCGACCTCTTCGGCGATGGCGGCGACCAGCTCGATGTCCGTGCCCGGGTCCGGCCGGGCCTGCAGCACGACGCCGTCGCGGCCGGGGATCTTGCGCTGCACGAACCACGCGCCACCACCGGCCAGCTCCTGCCGGTGCCGCGAACGGACCGAGCCGTCGACGCGCAACCGCACGTGGTGCGGCACCTTGCCCGGTGCCGGAAGCCGGAAGGACACCGGCGCGCGGTCGGCGAGCAGCACCGCTCCCCCGGCCGTGCCGGCCTCGTCGGACTCGGTCAGCGTGAACACGCCCTCGGCCCACGCCGCCTTGCCGACCAGGTGCCAGCCGACGCGTCGCGCGCCGTCGCCGTCCGGGATCCAGAGGCCGAGCGCGGTGACCACGAGATGCCCGCCGCCCTCGACGCGGGCGCTGTCGACGACGTTCTCGCCCTCGGCCAGCTCGCCGGGGAAACCGTCCGGGGTCCGGTCGCCGAGCAACCGGCGCAGCAGGCTCATTCCCAGCCGCCGCTCGCCTGCTCCCGCAGTGCCTTCCGGTACTGCTCCAGCGCGACGAGGTCGCCGAACAACGCGCGATAGTCGTCCGGCGCCTCGACCGGGGACAGCCGTTGCAGCTTCGACTTGATCTCGCCGATCTGCCTGCCGACGAGGTTCTCCTGGACGCCGGCCAGCACCCCGGAGATGTAGCGGGAGTCGACCTCGCCCTTGGCGCGCAAGGGTTCCACCGACAGCTCGCTGAGCACCCGCCGGACCGTCCCCTGTGGACAGTGCGGCGCGGCAGCGTCCAGCAGTGCCGGTCCGGTCAGGCCCGACGCCGCGCCGCCCGCCTTGAGCAGCGCCAGGTGCAGCGCGACGTACACCGGGTGGGTGAACGCCTCCTCGGGCAGCGAGTCGAACTCCGGGCCGGCGATCGCGGGCTGTTGCAGCGCGGCCTTGAGCGCCTCGCGCTGCCCGATGAAGCGGGGGTCGTCCGGTGCGGGCCGCGGCAGGTCCTGTGCCTCCGCGGCGGCGGACGCCGCGGCCTCTTGTTGCTGCCGCTGGGACTGACGTCGCGCGGGAGCCGCCACGCCGCCCCGTTTGTCGGCCGCGCCCGCGCTGCCGCGAACCCGGTTCACCACCTGGGCGACGTCCTGCCAGCCCACCCACCAGGCGAGTTTCGAGGCGTAGCCGTCCCTGCGCGCACGGTCCTTGATCGAGGCGACCATCGGGACGGTCTTCTGCAGCGCGGCGACCTGGCCGTCGACCGAGTCCAGGTCGAACTGCTTGAGCATGCTCTTGATCGCGAACTCGAACAGCGGAGTCCGCCGCGCGACCAGGTCCTTCACCGCGGCGTCGCCCTTGGCCAGGCGCAGCTCGCACGGGTCCATGCCGTCCGGCGCGACCGCGATGTAGGTCTGCCCGGCGAAGGTCTGGTCCCCCTCGAACGCCTTGAGCGCGGCCTTCTGCCCCGCCTCGTCACCGTCGAAGGTGAAGATCACTTCGCCGCGGAAGGCGTCGTCGTCCATCATCAGCCGCCGCAGGACCTTCATATGGTCCTCGCCGAACGCCGTCCCGGACGAGGCGACGGCGGTCGGCACGCCCGCCGCGTGCATCGCCATCACATCGGTGTAGCCCTCGACGACGACCACCTGGTGCCGCTTGGCGATCTCGCGTTTCGCCAGGTCGAGGCCGAACATGACCTGCGACTTCTTGTAGATCTGCGTTTCCGAGGTGTTGAGGTACTTCGCCTCGATGCGGTCGTCGTCGAACAGCCGCCGCGCGCCGAAGCCGACGACGTCGTTGCCGACGTCGCGGATCGGCCACACCAGCCGCCGGTGGAACCGGTCCATCGGGCCGCGCTGGCCCTCCTTCGACAGCCCGGACGCGAGCAGCTCCTTGACCTCGAACCCGCGCGTCAGCAGGAACTTCGTCAGCTTGTCCCAGCCGCCCGGCGCGTAGCCGCAGCCGAACGTGCGCGCCGCGTTCTGGTCGAACCCGCGCTCGGACAGGAAGTCCCGCGCGGCGCGGGCCTCGTCGGTCAGCAACTGCTCGGCGTAGAACTCCTGTGCCAGCCGGTGCGCCTCGATCAGCCGCGAGCGGGTGCCGCGGTCCCGCTGGACGCTGCCGCCGCCACCCTCGTAGTTCAGCCGGATGCCGACCCGGTCGGCGAGCCGCTCGACCGCCTCCACGAACGAGATCAGATCGATCTTCTGGATGAACTTGATGACGTCGCCGCCCTCGCCACAGCCGAAGCAGTGGAAGGTGCCATGCGTGGGGCGCACGTTGAACGACGGGGTCTTCTCGTTGTGGAACGGGCACAGCCCCTTCAGGCTGCCGCCACCGGCACGGCGCAGCGCCACGTACTCACCGACGACCTCGTCGATCCGGTTCCGCTCCCGCACCTCCGCGATATCGCTCTCCCGAATACGTCCCGCCACGGGAACCACTCTAGTTCTCCCCGTTCCGGCGCCGTACGGCACACTCGACGTATGAGCACGCCCACGGCCCTGGACGGACTCGCCGCCGAGTTCGCCGAACACCGGTCTCACCTGATCGGGGTCGCCTATCGGCTGACGGGCGCCCGGTCCGACGCCGAGGACGCCGTCCAGGAGTCCTGGCTGCGGCTGAGCGGGCTGGCCGAGAGCACCCGGGCGGGGATCCGCGACCTGCGGGGCTGGCTGACCACTGTGGTGGGCCGGATCTGCCTCGACCGGCTGCGGTCGGCGCCGGTCCAGCGGGAACGCTATGTCGGGCAGTGGCTGCCGGAACCCATCGTGACCCCGTTCGGACAGCCGGTGAGCGAGGACCCGCTGGACGCCGCCGTCCGCGACGACGGCGTCCGGATGGCCGCGATGGTGGTGCTCGACAAGCTCACTCCCGAGCAGCGCGTCGCGTTCGTGCTGCACGACGCGTTCTCCGTGCCCTTCGGCGAGATCGCCGAAATCCTGGGCTGCAGCACGGAAGCCGCGCGCCAGCACGGTTCCCGTGGCAGGCGCGCGCTGGCCGACGCCGATCCGCCGCCACGTGTCGACCTCGAAGAGCAGGCCAAGGTCCTCGAGAAGTTCGTTACCGCCCTGATGACCGGCGACGTCCGCGCGGTGGCCGAGGTGCTGCATCCCGACGTCGTGCTCATCGGCGACTCCAACGGCAAGGGCCGCACCACGCGCCAGATCATCGTCGGCGTGGACAAGCTGGTGCGCTTCTACACCGGGCTGCAGCGCAAGTACCCGCCGGGCGCGTTCGGCCGTGGCGCGGCGGTGCTCGTCAACGGCGACCTCGGCATCTACATGCCGCCGGCCCCCGCCGCGGAGGGCTACCTGCCGATGGACGAGCACGTGCAGGCGGTGAGCATCCGGGACGGGAAGATCGTCGCCTTCTACGACGTCGTCAACCCGGACAAGCTCACCGGCATCACGCGTCCCGTCGTCGAGCAGTGAGCACGCCCGCCGCCAGCACCGCGAGCGCGAACGCGGCGAAGTAGGCCAGCGCGAACGGCTGCGGCAGCGGCGAGTCGGACAGGATGTTCGCGTTGCCGCCGCTGCGTCCGCCGCTCGCGCCGCCGGCGCCGCTGAGGAACTTGGTCGCGGCGTTGAGCGGCAGCCACCGGTGGATGGGCTCGCCGATCTCAGGGATCGCGCTGATCAGTTCCTCGGCCATGAGCGCGTAGATGATGCACACGCCGACGGCTCCCGCGCTGTGCTCGACCAGCAGGCCGATGCCCACCGCCGCGACCGCCGCCAGCGCGTACACCGGCCCGGTGCCCGCGAGAATGGTCCAGTCCGCCGCGCTGTCGAGTACCAGATCCGCGCCCGGCGGGGCGACGAGCAGGCACGCGGCCCACGCGCCGAAGGCGGCCAGTTCCCCCAGCACGAACGCGAAACCCGCGACGACCGCGGCCTTCGCGACCAGCGCCGGAGTCCGTGTCGGCACGGCTTGGAACGTCGTGTGGATCGTGCCGGTGCGGTACTCGGTGGTCACCGCTAGCGCGGCCAGGGTGAGCACGACGGCGAGACCGAACCGGTAGCCGAACTGCGTCGTGGCGACCGTCGGCAGGTCCGTCGACTCGCTGGCGCCGCCCGCGACGAGCATCGCGAACCCCGTGGTGACGGCGAGGGCGAGGAGCGCGCACGCCCACGGTGAGCGGGTGCTGAGCAGCTTGATCCGCTCGGCTGCGAGCAGGTGCATGATGGATTCCCCTTTCGTGACAAGGGAATCCTGGCGTTCCGGGCCTGCCCGGCGCGTCCGCCCTGGGCCGGACTCGCGGGGTCGGACCGGGGTCGGACCCGTGCGTGGCTCGAGCGCCCCAATGGGGTTTTTTCATCCTGTTGGTGCTGGTCTGGGTGCTTGACGGGGTGGGTTGTGGTTGTGCCGTAGGGGTTTGCTGGGTTGCGTACCGGCGGTA
>NZ_JBHYJW010000053.1:0-67354 GCF_042741125.1 Amycolatopsis sp. NPDC058986
AAGGGCTACGCCACATGACCCGAGACATCAACCGACCACTCACCCTGCTCGGCATCCACCCCTAACCCCACAACGACTTTGCCGGAACCCTGCCCTCCCTTGGGGGGACTGCCCAGCAGCAGTCTACCGCGCACCCATGACAATTCCGGGGCGATGACGGAAACGGGGCCGAGTTGTCCACAATCGCCGGTGGCTGTGGACAAGTGGGTTCTCGTGTGGGCAGGGGTGCGCTGACGGATCATCTGGACGCCGCCCCTTGAAGTCCATTGTGGACGGTTACGTGACGAGGGGGCCCTTTGGTGCGTCCAGCGCACCGAAGGGCCCCCTCGTCACATCGGCGCCCCTTGTGGGAAGGGGCGGGAGAGGCTGCTGCGCCCGGTGGTGCGGCTGGTGCATCTCCTCGGCAAAAGGGCGGGCCCAGCCGACGCTGGACCGCCCGTTCGCTCGCTGCGACGCCGCTCGCCCCGAACGCTCCGAACGCGACACTCATCGTCCCGAACGGAGCGTTCGCGACGATGAGGCGTGGCGACCCTCGCGCCGCGCCAGTGCCGTGAACGACGCGTTCGCGACGTTCACCGTCTCCAACGACGCGTTCGAGACATCGCCGCCGACCCCTGGAGCCAGACTCGGCGCCCAAAGACCGTTCAACGGCATAACCATCCACAAAGGACAAACCAGCACGCCCCGCCCAGCGCGCACCCGAACCGATGGATCCAGCGCGGGCGATCTCGGCGGCAGTCAGCCCTTCAGACTCGCAACTCCTCCAGCGACTCCCGCAGTTTCCCCGCCACCGGAACCGGCCGCCGTGTCTCCCGGTCCACGAACACGTGCACGAAGTGCCCCTCCGCGACCAGCGTCTCGTCCGCCGTGTACATCCCGACCTCGTACCGCACACTGGATTTCCCCAGATGTGCCACCCGAAGCCCGACCCGCAGCGTCCCGGGGAAGGACACCGACGCGTGGTACCCGCACTTCGATTCCACGCACAACCCGATGACCTCACCGAGCGAGAAATCGAGCCCGCCCCGCTCGATCAGCCAGGTGTTGATCACCGTGTCCATGATCGAGTAGTGCACGACGTTGTTGACGTGCCCGTAGACGTCGTTGTCCTTCCAGCGCAACGGAACCGTCTGCCAGTGCGGGTACCCGTTCACCACAGCGTCACCGAGTCCCGGAGGATCGCTGCAAGATCCGAAGCAGACGCCGTGCGCGGAGCCATTGTCAAAAGCCGTTGCTGTTTCAGCGTTCCCTCCACCAGATTGTCCACATCGGACTCCGAATATCCGACGGCGCCGAGCCCGTTCGGGATACCGATCTCCCGCATCAGGCCGGTCAGCACCGCGGGCAGATGATCGGCGAAGTCGCCGGGCCATTCGAAGTCGGGTGCCAGCAGCCGGGCGACGCGCAGATGCCGGTCCGGCGCCGCCCCGAAGGTGAAGCGGAACGCGGCGGGCGCGGTCAGCGACACCGCCATCCCGTGTGGTACCAACGATTCCGAGGCAGGGTAACCGGAAGGGTGGAATTCGCCCACCTGCCCGGCGATCGGGTACGCGTTGGCGTGCGGGATGTGCACGCCCGCGTTGCCGAAGCCGAGCCCGGCGAGCGTCGCGGCCAGCGCCATCGCCTCGCGGGCCGCCGTGTCCGAACCGTCCCGCACGGCGGCGGGCAGCGCCCACGAAAGCAGCTGCAGCGACTGCTCGGCGAACATGTCGGCCAACGGATTCGAGCCGCAGTACGGCACCCGCTGCTCGGGACGTTTGCGTTCGAACGAGGTGAACGGTTTCGCGGTGTAGCTCTCCGCCGCGTGGCACAGGATGTCCATCCCGGCCGCCGCGGTCACCCCGGCGGGCTGGCTCACCGTGAGGCGCGGGTCGACGACCGCGAGCGTCGGGCGCAGCCGCAGGTGGCTGATCCCGCTCTTGACCCGCAGGGACAGCACGTCGAGCACGCACACCGTGGTGCTCTCCGCACCGGTCCCGGTCGTCGTCGGCACCGCGACCAGCGGTTTCAGCGGGTTCACCGGTGCTCGGCCGCCGCCGACCGGCACGTTGACGTAGTCCATCAGGTCGCCGTCGTTGCTGGTCAGCAGGTTCGCCGCCTTCGCGGTGTCGATGCTCGAACCGCCACCGACCGCGACGAACGCGTCCCACGGCCCGGTCCCGCGCGCGAACTCGACGGCCTTGCGCATGCTGACGTCGGTGGGTTCGACGTGCACGCCGTCGAACACCTCGGCTTCGATGCCGTAGCCGGTGATCCCCTCGGCGATGCGCCGCGGCCAGCCCGTCGCGGCGACGCCGGGATCGGTGAGCACGAGCACGCGCCGCGCGCCGAACTGCGTCAGGTCGTACCCGATCTCGTCGCTGGCGCCCGACCCGAATTTGAGCCCCGGCGCACCATACGTGAAGACTGTTTCATATTCGGTTGCCAAGGCCCTCGTCCTCGCTCTCTGCTCGGCCGAACGGATCTGTCGAAAGCGGACATTCAGTGCTATCCCAGTGTCTCTTCGTCCTGATCCGCCGAAGATCACTTGACGGCACTGAACGGTTCCCGCCTAAGCTTTCCCCATTAGATACCAACTAGGAGCGACCGTCGCCCAGACGGCAGTACGGATACTGACCGAAGCGGGAGTGGATCGGGTATACGCGGTCGTCGGGGAGTCCTTCCTGGAGCTTCTCGACGCTGTCCAGCGCGAGCGCTCGATCACCCTCGTCTCGGCGAGGCATGACGCCGGTGCCGCCTTCATGGCCGAGGCCGAGGGCAAGCTCACCGAGCGTCCCGCCGTGCTGCTCGCCGGCAGGGGGCCGAGCGCGGCGAACCTGGCCGTCGGCGTGCAGACCGCCTACCAGGACGAGACGCCGATGGTGGTGTTCCTGGAGACGCCGGCGATGGACCCGGCGCCCGGCAGCTCGCTGCCCGCCAGCGACCTCACCGCGATGTTCGAGCCGATCAGCAAGTCGTGTGTGCGGGCGCAGGACCCCGACGAGGTGCCCGGCCTGCTGGCCGAGGCGCTGACCTCCTCCCGTGAGGGACGGCCGGGGCCGGTCGTGATCGGCGTGCCCAGCGACGCGTGGGGAGTGCCCTACGACTCGGCGAAGCCGGTCGCCACGGTCCGCCCGCCCGCCACCGGCACTCTCGGCCGCTCCGCCGACGCGGTCGCGCAGCTGGTGGACGAGGCGCGGTATCCGGTGGTCATCGTCGGCGGCAGGGCCCGCTCGGCGCGCGAAGAGCTGATCGCCGTCGCCGACGAACTCTCCCTGCCGGTGTACAACGCGTTCCGGCGGCAGGACGCCTTCCCGGAGAACCACGCGCGCTACGCCGGTCACCTCGGCCTCGGCATCCCCGCCCGCCAGCTCGACGCGCTCGAGCGCGCCGACCTGGTGCTCGCGCTGGGCACCCGGCTGGACGAGGTCACCACCCAGTCCTACCGGTACCCGACCCCACAGCAGACCCTCGTGCTGGTCGGCACGGGCAGTGACGACACGCCGCGGCGCGGGCTGACGTTCCGGATCGACGCCGAGGTCGAGCCGTTCCTGCGTGAGCTGCGTTCGGTGGCCTCGCCGCGGACACGCCGGGCTTCGGCGGCCAACGCGGCGGTGCACACCTTCATGACCCCGCCCGACACCAGCGGCAACAGCAGGGTGCATCCGGCCGACGTCGTCCGCGCGCTGCGGAAGCTCTCGCCCGAGGACACCATCGTGACCAGCGACGCGGGCAACGTCGCGCAGTTCATGCACCGCTACTGGTGCTTCACCGCGCCACGCAGCCAGCTCGGCCCGAGCAACGCGGCCGTCGGCTACGCGGTGCCCGCCGCGGTGGCGGCGAAGATGGCCGAACCGCGGCGCACCGTGGTCGCGATGGTCGGCGACGCCGGGACGCTGATGACCGGCCAGGAGATCGAGACGGCGGTCCGCTACCGGGCGCCGGTCATCGTGGTGGTCTTCCAGAACGGGCTGCACGGCGGCTTCGCCGCGCACCAGGCGCGGGCCCACGGCAGGCTCACCGGTGTCACGATCCCGCTGGCCGATTTCGCTTCGTGGGCACGGGGGCTCGGCGCGGCGGGGTACACGGTGGACGACCGGGAGGAGCTCGAGCCGATCATCGCGAGCGCGCTGGTCCGCCAGCGTCCGTGCGTCATCGACGTGCGCACCGATCCCGACGTCGTGGCCCCGGACGTACGGCTGTCCGGGTTGCTGGGTGCGGTCCGTCCGCAACCTCCTGTGACATAAGGAATTTCTCAGGGACTCACAGGGAAGTTCTGCCGCGCCGGCGGAAAACTCCGGTAGCCTGACGGTGTTCCGGATCGGCGATGACGTCGCCGAACCTTTTTGTCGGTGCCCGGTGGCACCCTGGCGGTCATCACCCCAAGCGGGTCCCAGAACGAGGGGAGTTCGACATGGCCGACGAACAACGCGCGGCAGAGTCGCGCAAGGCGTCCGAAGTGGTCCCGGTGCAGTTCAGCGCCAGTGCGGAGGCCCACGACGACGTGGTGGTGGCGGCCCATCGGGACGCCTCGTGGCGGTCGCCGTTCGGCACTGAGCCGCGGCGGGCGGCGAGTGGCGGATAGTACACACCACTCTGGGTGACACGGGTTGTCGGCCGGGCCGACCCTGTGCTTTACTTCGAGTGGTCTTGTTTTTTGTGTTCGTGGTGAATCACGCTCGCAGAATTCAGCGGGCGCAGTGTCTCCTCATCGAGGAAGCAAACCGTCCGGGTTCGACCCGGGTCGCCGACTGGCTTCCTGATTTTGGTGTTATACATGGAGATTTTTGATGACTCAGGGCACTGTGAAGTGGTTCAACTCCGAGAAGGGGTTCGGCTTCATCACCCCCGACAACGGTGGCGGCGACGTCTTCGTTCACTACAGCGAGATCCAGGGTAACGGCTTCCGTACCCTCGAAGAGAACGCCCGGGTGGAGTTCGAGATCGGCCAGGGCCAGAAGGGCCCGCAGGCCACCTCGGTCAACCTGATCTGACCCACGCACTTACCGCAAGGGCCGCCACCGTTCGCCCGGTGGCGGCCCTTGCCGTGTCTGTGGTCCACAGTGGATTCCGCCGGCGCCGTCCACCGGAAATGGGATCACTCGATCGGGGACAGCGCTGGTCAGTAGGCTGCCGGGCATGGTTGAGACCGGGTACACCGTCTCCGGAATGTCCTGTGGCCACTGTGCGCAGTCGGTCACCGAAGAGCTCACCGAACTTCCGGGAGTGGCCGGAGTGGACGTCGACGTCGCCAGTGGCCGCGTCACCGTCCGCAGTGCCACACCCCTGGAGGCCGACGCGGTTAGCGCGGCGATAACCGAAGCCGGATATCGGTTCGAAGGCGTGACGAGCCTGGCGCCGTAGCGGGGCCTTCACCTTCGGCTTACGTTGCAACCCTGCTGCAACCCTTTCCCGCCGGGGACGTCCCGGAGTCTGCTGTTCCTCCAGTAACGCCGGCAGGGAGGGCACGCGGTGGGTGAAGCGGTGGCGGGCATCGTCGCGAATCCGGCGTCCGGACGGGACATCCGCAGGCTGGTCGCGCAGGCTTCCGTCTTTCCCACCGCCGAGAAGGCGAACATGGTGCAGCGCCTGCTCGCCGCCTTCGCCGCCAGCGGGGTTCAGCGTGCCGTTCTTTCGTCCGACCTCGGCGGGATCTCCGCTTCGGTGGGGCAGGCCCTCGACCGGGGTGGCCGTCCTCCCGAGGTCGAGTTCTGCGATGCGGAACCGCTCACCGGGACCGCCGTGGACACCACCAACGCCGTCCGCCGCATGGTGGACGAGGGCGCCGGGGTGATCGTGTGCCTCGGCGGCGACGGCACCGCGCGCGTCGCGGCCGCCGCCTGTGGCGACGTGCCGCTGCTCGCGTTGTCCACCGGCACCAACAACGCCTTCCCCGAGATGCGTGAGGCGACCGTCGCCGGGCTCGCGGCGGGGCTGATCGCGAGCGGCCAGATCGATCCGGACCTGGTGACCCGCCGGATGAGCGTGCTCGAAGTGGTCACCAAGGCCCGCCGCGAAATCGCCCTCGTCGACGTCTGTGTGTCGCTGATCAGGCACGTCGGCGCGCGAGCGCTGTGGGAACCCGCGTCGCTCACCGAGCTGTACTGCACTTTCGCCGAGCCCGACGGCATCGGGTTGTCCAGCATCGCCGGTCAGCTTTGCCCCAGCCCGAGATCGAGCGCCGACGGCGTCGCGCTGCAGCTCGGCCCGGTCGGGGAGACGCCGTACGTCGTGCAGGCGCCGATCGCGCCCGGGCTCGTCGTGCCGGTGGGGGTGCGCGGCTGGGGTGTGCTGCGGCCCGGGGTGCGGGTCGAGCTCGCGGCGGCGGGCGGGGTGATCGCGGTCGACGGCGAGCGTGAGCTGGAGCTGAAGAACGGCGAGAGCGCGTTCGTGGAGCTGCGCTCGGAGGGGCCGTGGTGCGTGGACGTCCGCGCGACCATGGCGGAGGCGGCCCGGCGGGGGCTGCTCCGCACCACCACCGCGGCGGCGCCGGGCAAGGAGCGCCGAAGATGACCGGGCTCCTGCGCGAGGCGTACCGGATGATGCGCACGATCCGGGTCTTCGAACAGTGCGTGCACGACGCTTCCGCCCGTGGCGAACTCCCCGGGGCCGAACGGCTGCACGCCGGTGACGAGGCCGCGGCGACCGGGGTCTGCCTGCATCTCGACGAGCGGGACGCGATCGCCGGAACCCAGCGGGGCTACGGTCACTGCATCGCCGGTGGTGTCGACGTCAAGGGCATGATGGCCGAGCTGTACGGCCGCCGTACCGGGTCCCGCCGCGGCAAGGGCGGCGCCCTGCACATCGCCGACCTCGCGCGCGGCATGCTCGGCGCGAACGGCGTCACCGGCGGCCCGACCCTGATCTGCGGTACCGCGCTCGCCGCGAAACAACAGGGCACCGGAGGTGTCGGCGTCGCGTTCTTCGGTGACGGCGCGAGCGGGGACGGCGCCACCCTCGAGGCGCTGCATCTGGCCACGACCTGGTGTCTGCCGGTGCTGTTCATCGCCGAGAGCACCGCCTGGCCCCGGCGGTCGCGCGGCTGGTCGGTGGCCTCGGACAGCATCGCCGATCGCGCGGCCGCGTTCGGCATGCCCGGCGAGATCGTCGACGGGCTCGATTTTTTCGCCGTCTACGAAGCCGCCGGGGAGGCCATCGTCCGCGCGAGGAACGGCGGCGGGCCGACGCTCATCGAGGTCCGGCGGCTCGCGATCCCGCCGGGGTGCGCGCACGGGGACTGCCTGGAACGGTTCCGTGGCACGGTACTCGACGGCGGCGGGCTCGAAGAGTCTATTTTGGACAGAATCGACGGCGAGGTGGCCGCGCTCGTCGCGGCTTCGGTCGCCGAAGCGAAAGCGGCGCCGGAACCGGCTTCGGCCGATCCGGAAGCCGACGCCTGAGTTCTCCGGTCGAGAGGAGCCGCCGATGACCCGCGCGACGAGCTACCGCGAGGCGATCATCGAGGCGCTGACGCAGGAGATGACGCGGGACGCGTCGGTCATCGTGCTCGGGGGCGGCGGGATTTCGGCGCCGGGACTTTCCGTGCGCTTCCCCGGCCGGGTGCTGGGTACGGCAGGCTCCGGCTCCGCGTTCGTCGGCGCGGCGATCGGTGCCGCGACCCGTGGGCAGCGGCCGGTCGCGGAGCTGGCGTTCCCCGGCTCCGGCGGCATCGGCCTCGACCAGATCTTCGGCCAGGCGGCCATGTTCCGCTCCCTGCTCGGGGGTGCCGCGAACACGCCGCTGGTGCTCAGGATGGCGTACGGGACCGGGCTGTGCCCGTACCCGATCTTCACCCACCTCCCCGGTTTCAAGGTCGTAGTCCCGGCCACACCGTATGACGCCAAAGGTCTTATGGTGCAAGCTATCCGTGACGAAGATCCGGTTATCTTCTGTGAGCACAAGGCTTTGTACGACGTCGTCGGCGAAATCCCTTGCGACACATACACTCTGGCGTTCGGTGACGCGAACGTCGTCCGCTCCGGCGGCGATGTCACACTGGTCGCGCTCGGCCGGATGGTGCCGCTCGCCGAGCAGGCCGCGCGCGAGCTGGCGGTGTCCGGAATCGACGCCGAGGTCATCGATCCCCGCACTACGAGCCCGCTCGACACCGCGACGATCCTCGGCAGCGTCGGCCGCACCGGTCGGCTGGTGGTCGTCGACGAGGCGTCGCCGCGGTGCAATCTCGCCACCGACATCTCCGCGTTGGTGGCGAAGGAAGCGTTCGGCGCATTGCGCGCGCCGATCGAGATGGTGACGCCGCCGCACGCCCCGGCGCCAGGTCCGCGTGTGTTGGAGAATCTCTGCCCGCCGGACACTCAGCGTGTCGTCAACGCCGCCAAAACCGTCGTCGGCTGGCGCCGGTGACGGTGCTCACGCGAGGAAATCCCTGCGTACAGGCTAGGAATCTCCGACTCCGTAGTGCAGACTCCCTCTGCGAGCACTGGGAGCGGCGGTGGGACTACGGAGCCTCGAGGCAGCGTTGCCGGCTGGGGTGGATCCTCGGCAGCACGCGCGCGTCCTCGCCCGCATCCATGACGCCGCGCTGTCCGGCAGGGCCCTGCCGGGCCGGCCGCGGCCGGTGATCGGCGCGTCCTGGCAACGGATGCGGCAGCTGGGGATGGACCCGGACCGCGGCGCAGGCGGGCCCCGTCTCAAGATCGAGGAAATCGAGGAACGCCGCAGGCGGTGCGGGCTGGCCGAGGTGCTCCCCACCCTGCGCGGCGGCCTGCTCGCGATGGCCGAGCAGGCCGCGCACATCATGGTCGTCACCGACGCCGACGGGCGGATCCTGTGGCGTGAGGGCAGCGCGCCGGTGCGGCGCCGCGCCGACGCCATCGGGTTCAGCGAAGGCGTCGACTGGCACGAGAACGCCGTCGGCACCAACGCGATCGGGACGGCACTCGTCGCGCGGCAGCCCGTCCAGGTCTACTCGGCGGAGCACTACGTCCGCGCGCAGCACGACTGGACCTGTGCCGCGGTGCCCCTGTGCGACCCGCGCGACGGGCAGCTGCTCGGCGCGGTCGATCTCTCCGGTCCGGCCTCGACGGTGCATCCGACGACGTTGGCCCTGGTGGACGCCGTCGCCCAGCTCGCGGAGGCCGGCCTGCGGTCCACCCACGGGACGGAGCTGGAGCGGCTGCGTGGCATCGCCGTCCCGGTGCTGGCGAAGGTGCGGGGACGCGCGATCGCCGTCGACGGGCACGGCTGGGTCGCGGCCACCGCCGGGCTCGCCCCGGTCGACCGGATCGCGCTGCCCGCGGGTTGTTCGCCGGGCCGGGCCTGGCTGCCCGCGTACGGAAGTTGCCAGATCGAGCCGCTGCCCGGCGGCTGGCTCGTGCGGCTCGCCGATGGCGGCGACGCGGCCGACGCGCAGCCGACCCGCGTCGTGCTCGACGTCCGCGCGCCGCGCGAGCCGACGCTGACCGTGTCCGGCGACACGGGCACCTGGACACACCGCCTCAGCCCGCGGCACGCCGAGATGCTGTACGTGCTGGCCTGCCGCAGGGACGGCCGATCGGCGTCGGAACTTTCGCTCGACCTCTTCGGCGACGCCGCGCGGACGGTCACCGTGCGTGCCGAGATGTCCCGGCTGCGGCGGCATTTCGGCGGCATCCTCGGCGGGCGCCCGTACCGGTTCGCCGACGACGTCGAAGTGGTGATCGAACGGCCTGCCGATCCGGCCGAGGTGCTGCCGCACTCGCTCGCCCCTGCCATCCGCGGCTGAAGCCGATCTCCACCCGCGCCTCCACCCGTCGACGGTCCCGCTCCACCCGGCCCCGTACCTAGCGTGATCGCCACGAACAAGGCGGCCCATGCCGAGGGGCGGGAACGAGGGGGAAGGATGAAGATGGTGATCGGACTGGTGGTGGTCGGCCTGATCGTGCTGATCGGGTTCATCGCCTACCGGTTGATCCTGGTGGAGCTGATCACGAAGATGAGCGATCACCACTGACGGGCACACCGTGGAGCACCGGCCGGAGGGGGACGTGGCGAGACGAGGGCGGCCGCTGCTGCCGGACACGATCGCGCCGAGCTGGCTCGTCGTGCAGTTGCTCGGCACGCTCTTCTCCGTCGCGACGCTGCTCACCGCGCGAGAGTCGCAAGCGTGGATCTGGGCGTGTTACGGCGTCTCCGCCGCGCTGTGGATGGGCTTCGTGGCGACCGCGCACTGGCGGCCGATCCCGGCGGCGGTGCTGCTGGCCGCGGCGAGCGTCGTGCCCGCGGCGGTGCTCGGCTGGGCGCAGGACTCGTCGGCGATCATCCTGTGTGTCATCGCGCTCGGCAGGCTCGCGACCCTGACGAGGGTCAGCGTCACGGTCATCGTCGGCATGGCGCTGCTGGACATCACGCTGGTCCTGTCCTCCAGCGCGTTCGCCGGGGCGAGCATGACCGAGGCGGCGACCGACGTCGGGATCATGCTGCTGCTGTTGCTGATCGGGCTCAACCGCCGCCAGTACGAGGTGCAGGCGGCGCAGGCCGAGCAGCTGCTGGAGCAGACCCGGCTCGCGCAGGCCGAGCACGCGCGGGCAGCGGCGCTCGACGAGCGCACGCGGATCGCGCGGGAACTCCACGACGTCCTCGCGCATTCCCTTGGCGCACTGGGCGTCCAGCTGGAACTCGCCGAGGCGCTGCTGGCCGAGAAGTCCGATGTGGACGGTGCATTGCGGACGGTCCGGCGGTCCCGGCGGCTCGCCGCGGACGGGCTCGCCGAAGCACGCGACGCGGTCGCGGCGTTGCGTCGCGACGTCCTGCCGCTGGCCGAAGCGCTGGCTGCCGTCGCCGACGCGCACGCCCGCGATCACGCGGTGAGCGTGGATTTCGCCGCGACCGGCGAGGTGCGCCCGCTGCCGTCGGCGGCGGTGGTCTCGCTGGTCGGGGTCGCGCGGGAGGCGTTGACCAACGCCGGGAAACACGCGCCGGACCAGCCGGTCACCGTGCGGCTGGCGTACGAGGCCGACCTCGTCCGGCTCTCCGTGAGCAGTGCTCTCGTTTCGGCCGGGCGCTCTCAGCCCGGTGACGGCGGCTTCGGGTTGACCGGGATGCGGGAGCGTCTCGCGCTCGCGGGTGGCACCCTGACCTCCGGCCCCTGCGACGGGGAATGGCGAGTGGTGGCGGAGGTACCGGCGTGATCAGGGTCGTCGTCGTGGACGATCAGCAGGTGGTGCGTGAAGGACTCGTCGCGCTGCTCGGGCTGCTGGACGATGTGGACGTCGTCGGCTCGGCCGCCGACGGACGGCAGGCGCTGACCCTGCTCGGTACGACACCGGCCGATGTCGTGCTGATGGACCTGCGGATGCCCGAACTCGACGGCGTCGCGGCGACCCGCATGATCACCCGTGACCACCCCGGCACCGCCGTCGTCGTGCTGACGACGTACGCCGACGATGTGTCCATTGCGGACGCACTGCGCGCCGGGGCGCGGGGTTACCTGACCAAGGACGCGGGCCGCGCCGAGATCGGAGCGGCGCTGCGCTCGGCCGCCGCGGGACAGGCGATCTTCGACGCCAAGGTGTCGGAACGTCTCGTGGCCGCGCTGGACGCGCGGCCCGCCACCCGTGCGAAACCGTCGTTGCCGGATGGCCTGACCGCCCGCGAGGCGGAGGTCGTCGGGCTCATCGCCCGCGGGCTGACGAACGCGGAGATCGCCGCCGAGCTGTACATCGGCGAGACGACGGTGAAGACGCACATCAACAACGCCTTCGCGAAGATCGGCGTGCGGCATCGTGCCGAAGCCGTCCGCTACGGGCTGGACCACGAGCTGTAGCCCGGTTTTCTCCACCCCGATCTCCACCCTCGGGGCGTCCCGATCCACCCGTGCCAGGACCTACCTTCGTTTCCGAAGGGCGAAGCGGAACGGTGCGGAGGAAAAGCCATGGGGCACATCGAAAACCTGGCCGAGGGCGGCAACACGAACATCGGCGAGATCATGAACATCCTGCTGGTCCGGTTCGGGGTGATGGCCGCGGGGATCGCCGTGCTGGTGCTCGTCGTGTTCACCATCGCCGTCGTCCTCAAGCGCAGGGGCAAGCTGGGCGCCGCCCGGCGCTACGTGGAGCCGCTGGCCCGCGGCTACGTCGAGAACCGTGCGGCGCGGCGTGGCAGGGGCGGGCGCCGGGGCGGCGGCTGGACGGGCGCTGTCGTCGAGGGCGTCGTGAAGTACGTGGAGAACCAGGACACCGGCCGGAACCGTCGCGACGACCGGGACGGCCCGCGGCGCTGATCCGCCAAGGAAATCGGGAAGGTGAGCGGAGATGGAACGGGTACTGGCCGAAGGCAACGGCGGCGAGATCATGGGCGAGCTGCTGCACGATTTCCTCATGAAGGGCGTCATCGTCGTCGTGCTCGTCGTGGTGGTGCTCATCGCCATGGTGGTGATCTGGAAGACCGTCGGCAAGAAGCGGGACTGAGGTCCCGTCACGAAGCGGCTGGATCGCGGAGCAACGGTTCGGCGACCTTCGCCAGGTGGTCGAGGCGCTCCAGGGTCCCGGCCTCGGGCAGCGTCGGCATCAGGAACGACACCTCGTCGACGCCGGCGTCGGCGAAACCCCGCACCAGTTCGGGGTCGCCGGGCGCGCCGAACACGCTGATCCGGACGTCGGCCCGGCCCTGGTCCGCGAGCCAGGAGCGCACGCGGCGCAGCTCGTCGAGCGGGGTCACGAAATGCGGCAGCCAGCCATCCGCGTGTTCGGCGAGCCGCTTGAGCCCCGCCGGTCCCTGACCGGCGACGTAGATCGGCGGATGCGGTTTCCGTACCGGCTTCGGCCACGAGAAGATCGGGTCGAAGTCGATGTGCTCGCCGTGGAACTCCGCCTCGTCCTTGGTCCAGATCTCCTTGAGCGCGCGCAACTGCTCGGTCAGCAACGCGCCCCGCGTCCGCGGATCGACGCCGTGGTTGCGCATCTCCTCGATGTTCCAGCCCGCCCCGACCCCGAACACCACCCGTCCGTTCGAGAGCAGATCGAGGCTGGCGATCTCCTTCGCCGTGTAGAACACGTCGCGCTGGATCATCAACGCCACCGCGGTGCCCAGCCGGAGTTTCGACGTCGCGGACGCGACGGCGGTCAGCGCGACGAACGGATCGAGGTTACGCGCGGCGCCGCGCGGCAGTTCGCCGCCGGGATAAGGAGTCTCCCTGCTGACCGGGATGTGGGAATGCTCCGGGAGGAACAGGGAGTGGAACCCGCGCTCCTCGATCGCCGCCCCCAGCACATGCGGCCGGATACCTTCGTCGGTCACTGATGTCGCGATCCCGAAGTCCATACCTGGCAACGACTCCGCCGGGCGCCCGAATATTCCGGCCGGCAGGTGTCAGGCGGCAGGTGACCGTTCCGTGATCTGCACGCGATACCGCCCCGGGGTAATACCGAACTCCCGCTCGAAGGCGTGTGAGAGTGCATACGGGCTCCCGTAGCCGACGCGGTCCGCGATGGTGGACAGGGTGTCGGGAGTGTCCCGGAGCAGGGTGGCCGCGAGCGTCAGGCGCCACCAGGTCAGGTACGCCATCGGCGGGCGGCCGACCAGAGCGGTGAAGCGGCGCGCCAGGGTGGGCCGGGAGACGCCTGCCGCCGCGGCCAGGCGGTCGTTGGTCCACGGGGCGGCCGGGTCCGAGTGCACTGCCCGCAGCGCGGCGACCGTCACCGGGTCGCTCAGCACGCGAGGCCAGGCCCCGCTGGTGGCCTCGTCCATCCACGAACGGATCACGTAGACGAAGAGAAGGTCGAGCAGGCTCGGGAGCGCGACGCAGGCGCCGGGCCGTCTTTCGTCCAGCTCACCGGCGAGCAGATCGATCGCGGCGCGGAGTTCGGGATGGCTGCCGACTCGGCTGGGCAGGTGCACGACCCGCGGTAGCTCGGCCATGAGCGGGTGCAGGCGGCTGCAGTCGAGCCGGTACTTGCCACAAAGCAGCTCCGTGTCGCCGCGATCGGACCGGTCGTTCTCCGCGAGCCGGCGCTCGAACGGCACCGCCCGCTCCAGCGCGTTCGCCGTGTCGGCGAGGGAATCGGCGAGCACATGGCCGGTGCCATGGGGCAGCAGCACCACGTCACCCACGCCGAGGGACACGGGGTCGCCGCCGTCGGGCAGCAGCAGGCAGCCGCCCTTCAGGACGACGGCGAAGCCCGCCCCGACGTACGGATCCAGTCGTACGCACCAGCTCCCGCCGATCCTCACCCGATCGGAAGAGGGGTGCCCGAGGCGCACGGCGGAGATCGCGTCGCTCACCACATCCATGCCAGGATCGTATCCCACACCTCAGCGGTGAGACGAATGCGTATTTCGCTGAGCTGGATAAGCATTGAGACGGTCGTCAAGCCTTCTTAGGATTGGTCGCATGACAACGGAACGCATCGTGCTGGGGGACGTCGAGATCATCCGGATCGCCGAGTGGCAGGGCCCGTTCATGCCCGTCTCCGACCTGGTACCGGACGCCGATGCGGAGGTGCGGAAGGACAACGAGGACTGGCTGGCGCCGGACCACTGGGAGCCGGACAGTGACCGGGCGGTGCTCGCGGTGCAGTCGTGGGTACTGCGCAGCGGCGGACGGACCGTCCTGGTCGACACCGGAGTGGGCAAGGGGCGCGAACGCCCGGCCTCGCCGCCGTTCCACCACTGGCAGAGCGATCTTCTCGAACTCCTGACGGCCGCCGGTGTCGACCCGCGCGAAGTCGACGTCGTCGTCAACACCCACCTCCACGTCGATCACGTCGGCGGGAACACCGTCGAGGCGAACGGGGAGTGGGTACCGGCGTTCCCCAACGCCGAATACCTCATTCCGGCCGCCGACGACTTCCATTTCGGTCCGGACAACGCTTATGGGAACACGTCACGGCAGGACGAACGCCTGATCCACGAGGACAGCATCGCGCCGCTGCACCGGGCAGGGCAGGCCGTGCTGTGGGACGGCAGCCACCGCATCGACGAACACCTCACCCTCGAATCCGCGCCCGGCCACACACCGGGTTCGTCCGTGCTGCGCCTGAAATCCGGCAGCGACCGGGCGGTCTTCGTCGGGGATCTGCTGCACAGCCCGGTTCAGCTCCTCCAGCCCTCGTGCAACAGCAGTGCCTGCCTCGCCCCGGACCAAGCGGCGGCCAGCCGTCGCCGGGTTCTCGCCAGGGCGGCCGACGAGCGGGAACTGCTCGTCCCCGCGCACTTCGCCGGTGCGGGCGCGGTGGAAGTCCGGCGGGAGAACGGGGAATTCACGCTCGGCCCCTGGGCGGCGACCGGTACGCGCTGAACAGCGTCGGTGTCGTCCTCCCGCACTCGGCGACGACCATCGTGCTGACATGCCGACTACCGGGTGCTCGTCGGCGCACACTCGTGCTCATGCAGGTCGAATCAGGCGACGAGAAACGTAGCGCGGTGGACCGAGAAGCCACCGGGAACGCACGACACGAACGTGAGCAGGCCGCCGACGAACGTGAGCAGGCTGCCGACGAACGTGAGCAGGCCGCCGACGAACGTGAGCAGGCCGCCGATGTGCGGGAGCGGATCGCGGACGATCGGGAGGGTCGCGCCGATGTGCGGGAGGAGGGACTTGCCGGGTGGGAGCGGCGGCTGGATCGGCGAGATCGTGTGCGTGGCGCGCCCGTCGCCAGTCCGTGGGAGCGCGGCCAGGAGGCCGCCGTGCGGGCTCGCGCGCTCCTGACGGCCAGCATGGCGCGGTTGGATCGCAGCGAGGAGGCCTTGCGGCGCGCGCGGCAGTGGCAGGAGCGGGAGCAGGACGCGGTCGATCGCGAGATCGCGGCTTCGCGGCGTGAGCGGTCTTCGTCGCTGGACCGGCAAGCGACGGGATCGCTGCTGGCCGCTGCGGCCGACGCGCTGCGAACGCAGCTCGTCGCGACGGCCCGCGAGCTGGCCGAGGTGGAGGAGTCCTTCGCGGACCATCATGATCGGCTCGCCCAGGAGGATTCGGACGGCGCGGCGGACCGGCGCCTGGCCGAGGCCGCTCGGGCCAGGGCCCGGGTGGCGCGCGAGACAGCCGAACGGTTCCTGCCCTGATACCGCGCACGATGGCGACGCGCTCGGCTGCCGACGGCACGCTCCCCGCGTCGCTCGCTCTGGCGTTCGACCCGATCGGCCGAACCGGGTGTCCAGTCCGTTGTGGACAGTGCGCTCCCCGCGCCGCGCTTCGAGCGGGTTGGGGACCGCGCCCATGCCCTGCGGCTAAGGTGACCACGGTCAGGTAGGACTTGGGGAGGAACGGCGATGACGACGACCGCGACGCAGCCCGCGCCGCCGGGCGGCCCCGGCGCTCCACCGCCCGAAGAAGGCCGCGGCGGAATCGCCGGTCTGCTCGAACTGCCGGGGCAGGCGGTGCGCGCGGTCACCCGGTCCGCCGCGACCACCCCCGGCAGGCTGACCGTGATCGCCGTCGGGCTGGTGCTGCTCTCCCTGCTGGCCGGTCTCGTCGCGACGTTGTCCGTGCAGGGGCGCAAGAACACGATCAACGGTCTCATCGAGCACCGTGAACCCCTGGCAGCCGCGGCACAGCAGGTCTACCGCGCGCTTTCGGACGCGGACGCCACCGCGGCGAGCGCGTTCCTTTCCACCGGCGTCGAGCCGCCCGAGCTGCGTCAGCGGTACGAACGGGACGTCGCCGAGGCGGGCGCGGCGCTGGCGAAGGCGGCGTCGGACTCCGCGGACGTCACCGAGGCGGCCGCCCAGGTCGACGTGCTCAGCCAGCGGCTCCCGGTCTACACCGGACTCGTCGAGACCGCGCGGGCGAACAACCGGCAGGGTTTCCCGGCCGGCGCGTCCTATCTGCGCGAAGCGTCCGAGCTGATGCGGACGAAGCTGCTGCCCGCCGCGCAGGAGCTCTACAAGGTCGACACCGCCCGCCTGGCCGACGAGCAGGACGACGCGACCGGGTTCCCGTGGCTGGCGACCCTGCTGGTGCTGGCGCTGCTCGCCGCGCTGATCGTCACCCAGGTGCATCTGACCCGGCGGACCAACCGCCTGCTGAACGTCGGCCTCGTGGTCGCGACCGTGTGCGTCGGGGTCTCGCTGCTGTGGGGCGCGGCGGCGCTGGTCGTCCAGGGCGTGTTCGTCGGGAACGGCCAGGACAACGGTTCCCGTCAGGTCGACGCGCTGGTGCGGACGCGGATCACCGCGCTGCAGGGCCGCGCCGACGAGACGCTGACGCTGGTCGCGCGCGGCGACGGCGGCGGGTACGAAAAGGACTTCGCCGGGCTCGCCGTCCAGCTCGTCGGCCAGGACGGCAGGAGCGGCCTGCTCGGCGAGGCCCGCGGCCTCGCGAACGGTGGTGACGCCACGGGCAAGATCGACGAAGCCGGGCGGGCGGCGGCCGACTGGCTGAAGGCACACAAGGAAGTGCGGCGCTTCGACGACGACGGCCAGTACTCCGACGCCGTCGACCTCGCCATCCGTCACGACCGGCAGAACGGTGCGGCCCCGGCGTTCCAGCGGCTCGACGACAGCCTGCAGGCCGCGATCAACGTGGGACGCCAGGCGTTCCTCGACGACACACGGGCGGGCGACCGCGCGCTCACCCTGCTGGCACCCGGCCTCGCGGTGCTGGCCGTGGTGGCCGCGGCCGGTGCGACGATGGGGATCCGGGAACGGCTGAGGGAGTACCGGTGAGGAAGCGGAATGTCGTGCGGGCGGGTGTGCTCGCCGCGGTCGCGGTGCTGGCTGGGTCGTTGTCGGCCTGCGGGAGCGCGGGCAAGCCGATGGATCCGGCCCCGGTCAGCGAGGCCGCCTGGCCGCCGCCCGCGCACGTGGCCGGCGGCGAGACGGGGGCGGGCGGGTCGTCGGACACCAGCTGCAACCCATTGGCCAGTCTCGCGCCGACCGGGGGCACGGCGATCTCGGCCGGATCGACCATGGCGAAGATCAAGGAACGCGGGAAGCTCATCGCCGGGGTCGACCAGACGACGTACCTGTTCGGTTCGCGCAATCCGGTGAGCGGCAACCTCGAAGGCTTCGACATCGACATGGTCAACGAGGTCGCCGACGCGATCTTCGGCAGCCATCAGGGCAAGGTGCAGTTCCGTGCGATCACCTCGGGCCAGCGCGAGGACGTGCTGATCAACCACGAGGTCGACATCGTCGTGCGGACCTACAGCATCACCTGCGCGCGCAAGAAGAAGGTCAACTTCTCGTCGGTGTACTACGTGGCGGGCCAGCGGATCCTGGCGCCGAAGGAGGCGAAGGCCGACACACTCGCCGATCTGTCGGGCAAACGCGTCTGCGCGGCGAAGAAGTCGACACCGCTGACGAAGATCACGACCGACCCGGCGAAGGTCGTGCCGGTGTCGGTGGACAACTGGTCCGACTGTCTGGTGATGCTTCAGCAGGGTCAGGTGGACGCCGTGTCGACCGACGACACGATCCTCGCCGGGATGGCCGCGCAGGATCCGCAGCGGATCGAGGTCAAGGGACCGCGGTTCACGACGGAGAACTACGGCATCGGCATCCCGAAGGAAAACGACGACATGGTGCGGTTCGTCAACGCGGTGCTGGAGAACGTGCGCAGGGGCGACTGGCAGAAGAGCTACGACGCCTGGGTCGGCAAGCCGCTCGGCGCGGCGAGCCCGCCCGCCGCGCAGTACCAGTGACCGCGCGTGCCGTCCCGAGGGACGCCCTTGTCGCACTCCGGCCAGCCGTACCAAAGGCGTCTGCAGCACATGGCAACCCCCATGGCCCCGGAACTTTTCAGCGAGCGGCGGTTGGCGGTGCGTCGCGAATGCTCCGTTCGGGACGATCAACGTCGCGAACGGTCCGTTCGCGCGCACGGCGGGCACCGCTGGACCGTTCGTGCCCCACTAGGATCGATGGCGGACTTCGTCGCGGTGAAAACGGGAGGTAGCAGTGTCGGAGGAACCACGCCGTCCCCGGCACGCGGCACCGGACGAACCGGAGGAGCGTGCCCAGCCCGTCGAGCCCGCCGGTACCCCGGGCTGGACGCCGCCCCCGCCGGTGCGCTGGGACACCCCGGAGCCGTCCATCTCGGGCCGTCTCGACGGAACGCCGGAGGAGAAGCCCGAAAGGCGGCCGTCCGGCGGCGACGCGGAGACCGTCTTCCACGCGCCCGTGCGGCGTCCGCCCACTCCGCCGCGTGGCCAGCCGCAGGCCCAGCCGCCGCGTCCGCCCCGGCAACCGCCGTCCCCGGTGGCCTCCGGTGCGGACGATCCGACCAGGCCGCCGGGTGAGCTGAACCCGGTCGCCCAGCCGACCCAGGCGGTGCGTCCCGTCGCGAGCGTCGCGCAGCCGACGAGTGTGCTCGCCGCGCCGACGCCGGAAACGCAGAGCATCATGCCGCCCGCGCCGCGCGTCGACGCCGGCGCGGAGCCCTTGCCGGACCCCGGCACCGAGAGCGTCCTGCCCGAGCGGTCCAGCGAGGGACACGGGACCGGGAGCCGCGGCACCGGGACGGGAACCGGCACGGGCACCGGGACCGGCAGTGGTTCGGGCGGTGGCGCGTTCCCCGCGACCTCGCGCCGGACGTCCTCGCGGACGTCGCGGCGGTCCCGGCGCGGCAGGCTCGGCGCCGGTCTGGTCGAGGTGCCGCCGGTGCCCTACCGCGACCCGTCGACGGCGGTGCTCGAGAACCCGGTCGTGTCGGAGGAGAAACGCTTCTGCGGCAGCTGCAACGCCAAGGTCGGCCGCGGCAAGGACGGCGAGCCCGGTTCACCCGAGGGCACCTGTGCCAACTGCGGCGCGCCGTTCTCCTTCATTCCCAAGCTGAAACCGCACGAGCTGGTCGGTGGCCAGTACGAGGTGCTCGGCGCGCTCGCCTACGGCGGCCTCGGCTGGATCTACCTCGCGCAGGACCACAACGTCAGCGACCGCTGGGTCGTCCTCAAAGGACTGATCGACACCGGTGACGCGACCGCGATGGCCGCCGCGGCCAACGAGGAACGGTTCCTGGCCGAGGTCGAGCACCCGAACATCGTCAAGATCCACAACTTCGTGCAGCACCCGGATCCGCAGACCGGGAACTCCGTCGGCTACATCGTGATGGAGTACGTCGGCGGCCAGTCGCTGCGCCAGCTCGCGCTCGCCCACCACCGCGAGACCAAGCGGCCGGAGCCGCTGCCGATCGGCCAGGTCATCGCGTACGGCCTGGAGATCCTCCCCGCCATCGGCTACCTGCACTCGCAGAACCTGTTGTACTGCGACCTGAAGCCGGACAACGTCATCCAGACCCACGAGCAGCTGAAGCTGATCGACCTCGGCGCGGTGCGCCGGATGGACGACTACGAGAGCCCGCTGTTCTTCACCACCGGCTACAGCGCGCCCGAGCTGGCGAAGCAGGGCGCGTCGGTCGCCTCGGACCTGTACACGGTCGGCCGGACGCTGGCCGTGCTGAGCTTCGAGTTCGTCGGCTACACGACGAAGTACAAGGCGACGCTGCCCGGGCCCGACGTGGTCCCGCTGTTCGCGTTGTTCGGTTCGTATCACCGCTTCCTCAAGCGCGCGACGCACGCCGACCCGGAACGGCGGTTCGTCTCCGCCGAGGAGATGGCCGATCAGCTGACCGGCGTCCTGCGCGAGATCATGGCGATGGGCACCGGGAAGCCGCGGCCCGGCGCGTCGACCGTGTTCGGGCCGGAGAGCCGCACGTTCGGGGTGGACATGGTCGTCCCGGAACCGGGCGCGAGCGTGCCGTTGCCCGAGCCGGTCGAGGTGGTCTCCGGCCTGCCGCTCCCGCAGGTCGACACGGACGACCCGGCGGCGGGTGTGCTGGCCACGACCACCGCGCTCGACCCGAAGGGCGCGATCGAGGCACTGGCCGGCGCGCCGCGCGAATCCATCGAGGTCCGGCTGCGCATCGTGCGGGCGCGGATCGAGCTGGGCGAGCTGGTCGAGGCGCAGCGGCAGCTGCAGGCCGCGCAGTACCTGGCGATCAGGGCCGGTTTCCCGCACGACTGGCGGATCGACTGGTACCGCGGCCTCATCGAGCTGGCCGGCGGGCGTCCGCGCGTCGCGCACGTCGCCTTCGACGCGGTGTACGACGACCTGCCCGGCGAGATCGCGCCGAAGCTGGCACTGGCCGTCAGCGCCGAGGGCGTCGGCGACTACTTCGGCGCCGCGCGGTTCTACGAGCTGGTGTGGCGAACGGACCGTTCGTACGTCAGCGCCGCATTCGGGCTCGCCAGGGTGTACCTGGCGCAGGGCGCGCGGGCGAGCGCGATCGAGGTCCTCGAAGCGGTGCCGCAGTCGTCGACGCACTACGTCGACGCGCAGGTCGCAGCCATCAAGATCAAGACCAGGGTCAACGGCGGCGGCAAGGAGCCCGCCGGTGTCTCCGAGCGCGACCTCGTCGACGCCTCAGGCAGGCTCGAACGGCTGAACCTGGACGCCGAGCGCCGCACGCGCCTGTCCGCCGAGGTCCTGGAGTCCGCGCACGACTGGCTGCGGGCGCCGGGCCAGACCGGCGCGTCGGCGGGCGCGCGGGTGCTGGGCTGCGCGCTGGAGGAGCGGGACCTGCGCTTCGGCCTGGAGCGCTGCTACCGCACGCTGGCCCGGCTGGCGGGGACCACGAAGGAACGCGTCGACCTGGTCGACCGCGCCAACGCCATCCGCCCGAGGACCCTGACCTAAGGTGACGTCGCGAATGCGCCATTCACGGCGTTGAACGTCGGCGATGCGCCATTCGCGACGCCACACCGGCGTGACCGCCGTCGTCGGGTGCGAGACGTAGGTCATACCCGGCGCTGTCACACCGGGCCGGGTCCTTCCGTCAGTGCTGTGTAACCAACGACAACAGCACTGGGAGCAGCGCATCATGGAAGCTCGGTTGAACGTCTTCGGTAACCCGGCCGCCGGCAAGTTCCTGAAGTACATCGCCTCGGCGGGCAAGGTGGTCACGGACTCGGCACTGCCCGCCGCGACGCAGGAACTCGTGAAGATCCGGGCGAGCCAGATCAACGGCTGCGGCATGTGCCTCGACATGCACACCAAGGAGGCCACCGCCGCGGGTGAGACCGCGGTGCGGCTCAACCTGATCGCGGCCTGGCGGGAGGCCACGGTCTTCACCGAGGCCGAGCGCGCGGCGCTGGAGCTGACCGAGGAGGGCACCCGCATCGCGGACACGGCGGGCGGGGTCGGCGACGAGGTGTGGGCGAACGCGGCCAAGCACTACGACGAGGACCAGCTCGTCGCCCTGGTGTCGCTGATCGCCGTCATCAACACCTTCAACCGGCTGAACGTCATCACGCGGCAGCCGGCGGGGAACTACCAGGTCGGCCAGTTCGGCTGACCGGGGGTAACGGTCCGGAGGGCGGCCGCGCGTCCTCCGGACTTCAGCCCGCGAAGGCCGGTCAGGGGTTGATCTCCCAGTCGCGCTCTTCGCGGGCGCGCTTGGCCTTCTCGTGGGCGGCGGCCAGTTTCTCCAGCGCCTGCGGGTCGCCGTGGGTGCTGAAGTGGTCGAAGCCGACGACGACGAACAACGCTCGCGCGCTGACCGCGATCGGCCCGTCTTCGGCGTCGAGACGCCCGTTGGCGCTGACGTAGATCTTGCGACCGGCGATGCCGTCGAGCCGCGTCGAGATGTACAGCGTCGATCCGACCGGCACCGGCCGCCGGAAGTCGGTCTCGAGCTTCCCGGTTACCGCGGGCCTGCGCAGCAGGTTCCCGACCGTCGAGCCGAGGGCCTCGTCGAACGCGCAGGCCAGCAGCCCGCCGTGGGCGAGGCCCGGCGCGCCCTGGTGCGCGGCGGTCACGGTGAACTTCGAGTGCACCGTCTGCCCCTCGCCGACCCGCGACCGCAGGTGCAGACCGGATTCCACCTCGTCGCCGCAGCCGAAGCACTCGCCGAAGTGCACACCCAGCTCCGTGCCGGCGGGCGGTGCCTTCGGATGGGCCTCGGCGGGCTCCACCGGCACCGGCGGCCAGGGTTGAGAAACACGACTCATGGACTGACGTTAACTCGACAGTGGTTACGCGCCGCACGCGACCCACGCGCCGTCGGCCTGCACCGTGAGCGCTCCGTAGTCGGAAATTGCCGAACCGTAGATCATTTCCGATTCGTTCTGCCGAGACGGCTCCGTCACGCAAGACTGGGTCGATGAGCTCGAAAGAAACCGTTGCACGCGGAGGAGGTCGTCGCGGGGATGAGTGACGCAGTAGCGCAAAAGCCGGAGGTGGACCAGAGAACGGTCAGGCGGGCGGTCATCGCGTCCGCGATGGGGAACGCGACGGAGTGGTACGACTACGGCGTCTTCACCTCGGGGGCGATCGCCACCAGCATCGGCACGGTGTTCTTCCCCGGCGAGGGTAACGCGGTGCTGAAGTCGCTCGCGCTCGTCGCGGTCGGCTTCATCGTCCGCCCGTTCGGCGGCGCGTTCTTCGGGCCGCTGGGGGACAAGCTCGGCAGGCAGAAGGTCCTGGCGATCACGATCCTGCTGATGTCCGGGTGCACGTTCCTGGTCGGCTGCCTGCCGACCTACGCGGGCCCGTACAGCATCGGCATCGCGGCCCCGGTCGCCGTCCTGCTGCTGCGGCTGATCCAGGGCTTCTCCACTGGTGGCGAGTACGGCGGGGCGGCGACGTTCATCGCCGAGTACGCGCCGACCAAACGCCGGGGGTTCTTCGGCAGCTTCCTGGAGATGGGCACGCTCGGCGGGTACGTGCTGGGCAACGTGGTCGTGCTGGCCGTGACCCTGTCGCTCTCGCACGAACAGGTCGAGTCCTGGGGCTGGCGGATCCCGTTCTTCGTGGCGCTCCCGCTGGGCCTGATCGGTCTCTACCTGCGGTCGAAGCTGGAGGACACGCCGGAGTTCCGCAGGCTGGAGGCGACCGGGAAGAAGCCGGAGAAGGCGCCGCTGCGGGAGACGCTGACCCGCAACTGGCGGATGATCCTGAACCTCATCGGGATCGTGCTCCTGCTCAACATCGCCGACTACATGCTCTTGACGACGATGCCGACGTACTTCACCGACACGCTCAAGATCAACGACAACACCTCGACGCTGATCATCATCGGGGTGGAGCTGGTGCAGATGGCGATCATCCTCCCGCTCGGCGCGCTGTCCGACCGGATCGGGCGGAAACCGCTGCTGCTCACGGCGGCGATCGGGTTCGCGGTGCTGAGCTGGCCGTCGATCAAGCTGATGCAGTCGGGCAGCATCCTGTGGCTGGTCGTCGGCTTCCTGATCGTGGCGGTGCTGCTGGTGTTCATGCTGGCGGTGATCGGCTCGACGTTCCCGGCGATGTTCCCGACCCGCGTGCGGTACGGCTCGTTCGCGATCGGCTACAACATCTCGACGTCGATCTTCGGTGGTACCTGCGGTGTCATCGTGACCGCGCTGATCAAGACCACCGGTAACAACGACTGGCCCGCGTACTACCTCATAGCCGCGGCGTTGATCGCGATCGTGCCGATCCTCAAGATCCCGGAGACGTCCCAGGTGCCGATCGAGCAGATCGACACCGCGGACACGGGTGGCTCACTGGTCGGTGCCAAGAACTGACACCGGCGCCCGCCGAACGCGGAAGTGCCCCCGTCCATTGTGGACGGGGGCACTTCGCGTAGGTCGGTGTCAGCGGGTGGCTTCGGCCACCTCGACGCGAGGAGCGAAGCGCTTCTGCGACCAGACGGCCAGCGCACTCGCAACCGTTACTGCGACACCGGTTTCGATCAACAGGGCAACGAAGACCATGGCTTCCTCCTCGGATTCTCGGGCCGGCGAAAGGGGAGCCGGCTGAGCAGTTTGTCGGCGGCGGAACGTGCCGCCACAGGGCATATCGCCACCGTAAGCCCAGGTATTTCACGGTGGGGCCGCTTCAAACGGTGATCTCGGCCACAGCCTCACGCGCGCGTGAAACGCCGGTGAATCAGCGGTTTCCGCGCTTCAACGAGTGGTGCGTTCGGTGCCCGGCGCCGCGGTCGGCACCGGTGCGCTCCCCGGCACCTGCCTCGTCGGCGTCGGTCCCGGAAGCCGTTGGGAGGTCTTGGGAACGCTGGTGCCAGGTGCTCCCGGCGTGGCGGTCCCGACGTTCGGTTGTTCCGGCACGGACTGCCTCTCGGGTGAGGTGGCCTGCTCGGGCGCGGGGACGGGGGACGAGGGGGAGGACGGGACCGTGGAAAGACCAGGACCGGCGGGCTGGATCGGCGCCGGATCGGCGCCGAGGTGGTGACCGGCCATGAACCCGGCCACCACGAGGATCACCGCCGTCGCGGCGGAACTGCCCGCCATCGCCCAGCGCTTGCGGCGCCGCCGGATCCGCCCGCCGCGCGCGATGACGTCGGCCGCGTCGAAGCGCATCGGCGGTCCGCTCGCCGCCGAGGAGAGCACGGTCCTGATGTCGTCGTTCTCGTCCATCTCGTCACCTCCCTTCCAGACCGCTGGTGCTGAACGACAGCGACTCGAAATGCGGGCCGAGCCGTTTCCGCAGGGTCGCCAGTGCGCGTGCCGCCTGGCTCTTCACCGTGCCGGTGCTGCAGCCGAGCGCCTTGGCCGTCTCCTCGACGCCCAGGTCGTCGAAGTACCGCAGCACCAGCACGGCGCGTTGTCTCGGCGCCAGGACACCCAGTGCGTGCCGCACCAGTTCGTCCTGCTCGGTCCCGGTCCGCTCGACCGGGACCTCGGGTAGTTCTCCGGTGAGCCGCTCCCGTTTCCACCGGACCTTGCGGTGCTCGGCGAGGAACGTGCGCAGCACGACCTTGCGAGCGTAGGCGTCCAGCGTGTCGTGCCGCGCCAGCCGCGGCCACGCCAGGTACAGCTTCAGCAGCGCGGCCTGGGTGAGGTCCTCGGCCTGGTGCCAGTCGCCGCAGAGCAGATATGCCGTGGCCCGCAGGCTGTGCGCGCGCTCGCCGAAGTACCGGGCGAACTCGCCGTCCCACGGCGAGCCCGCCCGGTCCTCCGGACGAGAGCGAGGTGTCACCGGGTTACTTGACCTCCCCGATGGCGGGCAGCCAGGTGGCGCCGATCGGCCCCGCCGGAATCGCCGTGGGCACGCGGGCTTCGCCCGGCTTGCTGGTCTGCCTGGGCGCGCCGGGGGCCGCGGCCGGGGCCTTGCTCGTCTGCCGGTCGGTGGCTGCGGGCGCCGGGGCGGGGGCCTCGGTGGCGGTCGGGGCCCCGGTCTTCGCCGGGGCCGGGGCGGTGGTCGGCTCGTCGGTCGCCAGCGCGGTCCCGGCGGTGGCGGCGCCACCGGCCAGCAGCAGGGCACCTACGGTCAAGGCCATACGAATACGCAAGTCGAACTCCTCGGTACTGGCGCCGCACCGGATCAGCGGCGCCCTTCGCGGTAAGTCATGCCGCCGCGGTTCCCCGGGGTTGCATCGAATTTCCGGCGGAGACACGAACGGCCAGGAAACCCGTGGGGAATCCTGGCCGCCCGCTGTTCGCCGGATGTTCAGCTCGCGAGCGCCGACAGCTTCTGCCAGTCGGCCCAGTTGTAGGTCCAGTCGCTGTAGTCGCCGTCCTTGGGACCGAGCTGCTGGGTGCTGCCCACGATCTCGACCGGGTCGCCGGGGAGCACGCCGTCGTAGTACTCCTTGGCGTTCGCCGGCGACAGGTTCAGGCAGCCGTGCGAGATGTTCTGCTTGCCCTGCGCCCACATCGACGAGGCGAGGCCGTGGATGAACTCGCCGTTGTTGGAGATCCGCACCGCCCACGGCACGTTCACGTCGGTGTAGCCGTAGCGCGGGTTGCTCATCGAGTACGTCGCGTGCTTGGACATCACGACGTGGACGCCGCTGTTGGTGACCCGGCCGGGGTCGGAGTCGAGCCCGTAGCTGACCGGGTAGTCGGCGATCTGCTGGCCGTCCCGGATGACCTGCATCCGGTGGGTCCGGGGATCGCCCTTGACGACCTGGGAACGCCCGATCTTGAAGCTGGCGGAGACGTCCTGCTGGCCGTAGACGCCCTCGCCCATCTTGACGCCGTAGATCTTGGCGTTGACCTTCACCTCGGTGTCGGGCTTGAAGTACTCCTTCGGCCGCCAGTGCACCGAGGTGTCGCCCTCGACCCACGCCCACGAGCCCTCGGTCTTCGGCGTGGTCTCCACGGAAAGCGCCTTCTCGACCGAAGCCTTGTCGGTGACGCGGCTGGGGAAGGTCAACGTGATGGGCATGGCGATGCCGTAGGTCTGGCCGTCGCCGACGTTGAGGCTGCCCGACATCTGCCGCCTCGGTTTGACCGTCGTGAAGGCGCCGCTGATCGGTGCCGGCTTGCCGTCGGCACCGATGGCCTGGCCGGACCACGTGTAGGTCTTGCCGAAGCCGAGTTCCTCGGTGGTCTTCCAGCTCTTCTTGTCCGGAGCCGCCTGTCCCGCGACCTGTTTGCCGTCCGGGTTGGTCAGGACGACCGAATCGAGGGTGCCGTCGGTGACGCTGACGGTGACCGGTTCGCCGGGCGGGACATCCTGCGCGCCCGCCGTGGGTTGCACCGTCACCTTCGCCGGCAGCGCGGCGGGCGCGGACTGCGTCGGGCCCCCGCCGGTGGTGCCGCTGGCCGACACCGCGGATCCATCGCTGCACGCCCCGAGCGTCAGCACCGCGACGAGCCCCAGCACCGCGCCCGCCACTCGACGGTGCGCGGAGTTCCTGAATGTCACACCGATCCCCAATCTCCCCTTTGCTGCCCCAACCACCGAGACGCCTGGATCAGTCCGGACGTTGATCCCCTGCGAAGTGACGAGTGTCACAATCGGCAAGAATTCCTTCACGCACAAGACATGACCGACTCCGTGCCGTATCCGGTGATCACCGGCTTCGGTGTGCGACGTCCAGACTAGCCGGTACCGCCGACAAGATCAGTCGTGCGCGGTACGAGGGCCCGGTCGCTGCGGGAACCGTTGGTCCATCCGCTCGATCACGGGGTTCAGATTTGGCCAGATCCCGGTAGGCTGCTCTCAGGCCGTCGTTTTGCGTGTTAGTGGCTTCACACTCGCGGAACTTCTGACGCGAGCCGCGGAGCCGACACGCTCTTCGCTCGTCTCGTTGGAACCGCCCGGGACGGTCGGGGTGCCGCTTCGGTGGCATTCGAAGCGGAATCTGTAACGAGGAGTACAGCGGTGGCGCAAGGCACTGTGAAGTGGTTCAACGCGGAGAAGGGCTTCGGCTTCATCGCGCAGGACGGCGGCGAAGGCGACGTTTTCGTTCACTACTCGGAGATCGATGGGCGCGGTTTCCGCACTCTCGAGGAGAACCAGCGAGTGGAGTTCGAAGTCGGCCAGGGGCAGAAGGGCCCGCAGGCGCAGAAGGTCCGCCCGATCTGAGTCAGGCCCTCGGCGTTATCCAGGCCTGAGAAAAGGCCCCCGGTGTCCGCACCGGGGGCCTTTTCTTTGGTGTTGCTGTGTCTTGCGCGCGTCAGCGCCTGCCCGCCACGGGCTCGTCGAAGGCGCCGGCGGGGAAGTGGAACTCGTCGGTGAGGGCGGCGTCGACGTCGGACTGTCGGTGGTCCTGCGCGGACGCGGCCTGGCTCTCCCAGGAGAGCCGCTCGAGGATCCACTCCTGGGCGAGTGCCTGCGGTGAGATGTTGCGCTCGCCGGCGATGTCCTTGAGCTGCTGGCTGGCGATGAGGTTCATGCGCAGCTGGTAGACCTGCGCCTCGCCGAAGCGCTTGCCGCTGCCCGTGGTTTCCGGGGCGGACTCCGGCGCGAGTGCGGCGAGGTAGCTGGTGAGCTCCTTGTCCTCCTCGCCGACCTCCTCGGCGGGTGCGGCCTTGGTGCCGTCGCGATGACGACCGGACGACACGGCCTTGAGGTTGGTGCGGGTCCCGAGACGACCAAAGGATGGAAGAGGCACGCCGCAACGATAACGGCGAGGTCTCGGAAACCCAACCACTGTGAGCCACAACACACCAAACGCCGTAACACAATCAGCCCAACCACCCCCCGCTCAGCCCAACCCACCCACCCCTCTGCCCTAACCCTTAGCAACCACAAACAACAAAACCGAGCGAATAGGCCGACAAACACGATCAAGGTGCCTGGGCTCGCCAGAGCCGCCAGGCCCTAGGCGAACAACGGTGACCACGCTGGTTCAGGAACCGACCGCACCGTGGGGGTCCGGGGGGCTCGGCCCCCCGGGTAATACGCGCGGGGGACCGTCTGGGAGGGCGAGGAACGAGCCCGACCAGACATGGAGAGACCCCCGCGCCAGGGGGAGGAACGCGGGGGTCGGAGGGGATCTCCACAGGCGCTGACCGGGGGTGTGTCAGCACCTCTAGTGTTGCACGACTTCCGGGGTTGGGCGAGTGGAAGCCGGGAAAATTCCGTTGCTGGTGTCCACTCCGTCGTGGTCTGTTGTTCATTTGCGGGTCCGGGGTTCTCCTGTCGTGCTGGTTGCGCAGCGTTGAGCGGAGTGTGGCCTCAGGTTCACTCTCCGGGGGGCTGTGTGTGGCGGCCGGCGCTGGTTAGCCTCGCGGCCAGGTCGTTGTGAGCCGATGGAGGGGCAATGGGCGGGTCTGCGGAAGTGCGGCAGTTCCTCCTCCGGTACGAAGGTGCCGATGGGGGGAGCGCGACGTTCGCCGGTGGGTTGCCGGCGCAGCGCAGTGGTGGTTCCGACACTCAGCGGGTGTCGGATGATCAGGTCCGGCGTGCGCGTCTTGCGGTGGCGAATGGCGCACTCGGGGTGGAGGACTGTGTGATGTTGCTGGACATGCTCGGGCTGACGCTGGACGACGACGGCCAGGCGCCGGTGCAGCGGTGACCCGGCGGGTCTGACGGTCTTCTTGGTGGGAAACCCGCTGCTTGCGGCGGGTTCCTGAAAGTGTTTTACGAATCCGTGCGGTTTCTGGCGGGCGTTTCGTAACAGTGTTACGGTTCCTGGGACGAAAGGAGCTGACATGGTCACGAGCGACGGGACGATCGAGCTGGCGCACCGGATCCGACCAGTGGTGCAGGTGCTGGGCGGGCAGTTCATGACCTCGCCGGAGCTGGCGGAGGTGGAGACCGAGACGGGCTTGCCGCCGCGGACGCTGTACCTCCGCGGGCGCTCGGCGGTGCTCGGGGACGCGCCGCCGAAGGTGGTCGCGGAGCTGTTCGGGATCTTCCCGCACTGGCTTTTCGAACTCGCGCTGCCGCCCGCGATCGAAGCCCTGTCGGCACCCGATGCAGTGCGTGCCTACACCGAGTCATCGGCTCGCTGGTCCCGTGGCCATCTTTCGGGTGTATCCGAATCGGGACGGCTCGCGGATCTTCTGTTCCGTTTGGTGGACGGCGCCGACGCGAGCGGCCTTGCGCTGTTCGCGGGCTGGCAGTCCGCCGAGCGGCCGGAAGGAGCGGCCGAACGGCTCGGATTCGCGCTGATGGTGTTCCGCGAGCTACGCGGCGGCCTGCACTTCGCCGCCTTGCGCGCGTCGGGGCTCACGATCCCGGAGGCCGTGCTCGCCGACCCGGAAGGCGGTCGCGAGCGGCTGCTGCGAACGGCGTGGTCCGCCGAGGATGCCGACGCGCTGATCGCTTCCGCGTCGGCGAAGCCGGATCTGGTGGACCGCTGGCGCGCCGCCGAGCGACTGACCGACGAACGCGTCGCCGAGCTACTGGAGGCGCTGCTGACGGAAGCCGAACGCGACGAACTCGCGACGCGCGTGGCCGCACTGGGCGAACTTGTGGCCGTTACGGCATGATGGGTGCTGTTCCCGCAGGTCCCAGCCCTGCGGTGCGCTTAAGGAACCCCCTGTGCAGGGCGGCTGCGACGTGCCCTATGCTTGTAATCGCTCCCGGGGGGACCTGAGAGCGCGGTCGGTCGGTTCGCCGAAACCGGCCGAGCTCCCATCGTCCAGCGGCCTAGGACTCCGCCCTTTCAAGGCGGCAACGCGGGTTCGAATCCCGTTGGGAGTACGTAGTACCCTTCATTTCGATGAAGTTGCAAGGCCCTGTGGCGCAGTTGGTTAGCGCGTCGCCCTGTCACGGCGAAGGTCGCGGGTTCGAGTCCCGTCAGGGTCGCAAGATCGTTCGGCTCCTTGCCGGCGTTCCCGGCCAGGTAGCTCAGTTGGTACGAGCGTCCGCCTGAAAAGCGGAAGGTCGCCGGTTCGACCCCGGCCCTGGCCACCCGAGTCGCCCGAGGTATGTCCGCGGAAAGCGCGGACCGTGCCTCGGGTGTCGTGTTTTGTGGGGGTGCAACCCCCACACCCCGCCCGGGAGGGCTTCGCCCCCCGGACCCCCCAGCGTTGTGGTTGCCTTTCGTGGGGTGGTCACCGTCGTGCGTGGTCACCTTTGTGGGGTGGTTGCCGTCGTGCGTGGTCACCTTTGTGGGGTGGTTGCCGTCGTGCGTGGTCACCTTTGTGGGGTGGTTGCCGTCGTGCGTGGTTGCCTTTGTGGGGTGGGCGAGAGGTTTCGGCTGAATGTCAGGACAGGCGTTTGGTGAAGCCTGCTGACACTAGTTGCTGGTAGGCGGACCGGACGTTGTCGGGCATGTCCTGTGGGATCGCGAAGCCCTTGTCTGCGTAGAGAGTGATGCGTTGGGTGTCGCCTACCAGCATGTTGATCACGTGGTCTGCGTCGCCGATGCTCGCTAGGTACTCGTCGAGGGGTAGTTCGTCGGAGGTGCAGGTGACTTCGACTTCCGGCCACAGCTTCTTGCAGGTCGCGTAGGCGCGTCGTTGTTGGTACGGCCGCGAGATCAGGACGACCGAAGCGACCTTGGAGTCGCGTTCGGCGAGTAGTTGCCGGGTGAACGTGATGTTCTCGCCCGTGTTCTTCGCGTGCGGCTCGATGAGGATCGAATTCGCCGGGACACCGAGTGAAACGGCGTGCTCGCGGTAGTGGACGGCTTCACCTCGGGGGAAGCGCTCGGCCGTGGTCGGAGCGTTCGCTCCGGTGAAGACCACCAAAGGAAAAACACCACGCCGAAAGAGGTCCGCAGTGCAGGTCGCGACGCCCAGGTCGTGGCTCCCCAGGCCGATACCCACGTCCGACTGACGGATCACGTGGTGCATGTCGTGGTAGTCCCAGAGCGTTTCCACCTCGGCGCGAAGCGACGCCGGCAGGGTGGAAGCCGGCTCGGGCATGGGGAGTCTCCGGCGGTCGGTCGGGGCGGTTGCCTTCGTGTGCTGGTTACCTGGGGACTGCGATGACCTGGTGGGCGTCTTCGTAGACGATTTTGCCTGGGGTGTCGGATTCCAGGCGTTCGTAAGGGACGTTGTGGGTGCTCAGGATTTCCAGGTAGCCGTCTACTCGGGCCAGTAGATGGGTGGCGGTGGGTTTGAACCAGGCCACGGCGCCGGGGTTGTGATTCCAGTCATAGGTGCTGGGGTCCACGTCGGTGGGGTTGGTGTAGGCGGCGTCGTACCAGTCGTTGTTCTCGCGGCGGAAGGCTTCTTGTTGTGCGGTCAGCTTTCCGGCTTTGGCCAGGCCGTTGACCAGCTTGAAGATGCCGGGGAAGACGCCGCGGTCGTCGGCGGTCGTGCCCTGGTAGCGGATGAACATTGTGTCCCTTCACCGAAAGCGGGCTTGATCTCCAGTTGACTCCAGGTATGAGAGTAGAAGCATGAGCACACTTGCCGAGCAGTCAACGGAAGCAGCGGTCGACTGGCACATCGACACGGTCGACGTCGACGCCTACCTCGCGCGGCTGGGAATCGAGCGGCCCGCGAAGCCGACCGCGCGGGCCCTGCGGGACCTCGCGACGGCGCACGTCCTCGCCATCCCGTTCGAGAACGTCGACGTCCTGTTGGAGCAGCACCGCGGGATCTCGCTCGACGTCGTCCAGGAGAAACTCGTCGGCAAGAAGCGTGGCGGCTACTGCTACGAGCACGCCCACCTCTTCGCCGCAGCCGCCGAACGCCTCGGCTTCCGGGTGCGCCGGATCGTGGCGCGCGTGCAGCCGCGGCGACCGGGGCCGTACACGCACATGTCGCTGCTCGTCGAGGCCGAGGGCGTGTGGCACCTCGTCGACGTCGGGTTCGGCGCGGGGATGCTGCAGCCGATGCCGCTGGTCGACGGCGCTGTCGTCGACCAGGCGGGCTGGCCGCACCGGCTCACACATCGCGAGGGCTGGTGGACGCTGCAGAAGCAACAGGGCGACGAGTGGGAGGACCTGCACGCGTTCACGCCGAACCCGAGCAGCCCGATCGACTACGAGGTGTACCACCACTACACGTCCACGCACCCGCGCTCGCCGTTCACCGGGCAGCTCGTGGTGATGCGGCTGGAGCCGGGCCTGAGCAGGCAGCTGGTCGGCCACGAACTCACCGTCCGGCGTCCCGACGGCACGGAGGAGAAAACCGAGGTGGCTCCCGGCGAACTCGGGGAAGCCCTGCGTCAGCTCGACGTCGAGCTGACGCCGGAGGAGCTGGCAGCACTGCTCGAACGGTACTGACCGCTGGCACAGTGGAGTCATGACGATTCTGGTCACCGGAGCCACCGCGAACATCGGACGCAAGGTCGTCGATCACTTACTGGGGATGGGGGCACCACAGATCCGTGCGCTGACGAACAATCCGCGCAAGGCTGCTTTGCCCGAAGGCGTCGAGGTGGCGGAGGGCTACCTGCGACGGGTCGAGACGCTGCCCGCGGCGTTCGAGGGCGTCGACAGCGTGTACCTGGCGCCGACACCGGACACGGTCGTCGAAGTGCTGAAGCTGGCGCGTGACGCAGGTGTCCGGCACGTCGTCGACCTCTCCGGTGAGCCGGAAAGCTGGTGGGGCGACGTGACCAGGGCGGTCGAAGCCAGCGGGCTCGACTGGACACACCTGTGGCCCGCCGACTTCATGGAGAACTCGACGATGTGGGCCGAGCAGATCCGGCGGACCGGCGCGGTCCGGGAGCCCTACCCGGACACCGCGAGCGCACCGATCGCGATGGACGACATCGCCAGGGTCGCGGCGACGGCGTTGCTGGGGGACGGGCACGTCGGCAAGGCCTACCCGATGGGCGGGCCGGAAACACTGACCCGCGCCGAACTCGTCCGGCAGCTCGGTGTCGCGCTGGGGCGGGAGATCCCGTTTCTCCGCGTCTCGCCGGAGGAAACGGTCGAGGCGCTCACGCCGTCGATGGGGGACACCGCCGCTTGGTACGTCGACACCGTGCTTCGCGGGTTCACCGAGAACCCGCGGCTCCCGACCGGCTCGGTCGAGGAGATCACCGGCCGTCCCGGCACGACGTTCGCCGAGTGGGCCGCCGCGCACACTGCCGATTTCGCTTGAGCGCCAACGGGTTCACCGCGCGGCGCCGAACAGTTCGGTGGCCGCGCTGGGCCTGCCGAGGTGGTAACCCTGCGCCTGATCGCAGCCCAGTTCGCGCAGGAGGTCCAGCTGGTCGGCGGTCTCGACGCCCTCGGCCACCACGGTCAGGCCGACGGCGTGTGCCATCGCGATGATGCTGGCCACGATCGCCGCCGCGTCGCGGGATTCGGCGATGCCGGTGATGAACGAGCGGTCGATCTTGAGCGTGTCCAGGGTCAGCCGCCGCAGCTGGGCCAGTGACGAGTAGCCGGTGCCGAAGTCGTCGATCGCGAGCAGCACACCCAGTTCACGCAGCGAGGTCAGCACTTCGGCGGCCGCGGTGTGGTCCCGCATCAGCGCGCTTTCGGTGACCTCCAGGCACAACGCACTGGGCGGCAGTCCGGTCGCGCGCAGGGTGTCCTGCACCGCGGCCACCAGGTGCGGGTCGTCGAGCTGGCGTACCGAAAGGTTCACCTTGAGATGGAGGTCCAGACCTTGCGCCGAGCGCCGCCCGGCCAGTTCGCGGGTGGTGGCCTTCAGGACGTGCTTGCCGATGACGTTGATCAGCTCGCTCTCTTCGGCGAGCGGGATGAACTCGCCGGGCGGGATCGCGCCGTGGGTGGGATGCGTCCAGCGCAGCAGCGCCTCGACCGCGACCATCTCGCCGGATCGCAGATCGACCACCGGCTGGTACGCCGGCCACAGCTGGCCGTTCTGTACCGCGTCCCGCAGGTCCTGTTCCATTCGCAGCCGCCGCTGCAACCGCTCGCGGAGCGCGACGTCGAAGAACTCGTACCGGCCGCGGCCGAGCGTCTTGGCCTGGTACATCGCCACGTCGGCGTCGCGCAGCAGGTCCTCGGCGCTGCGCCGGTCGTCACCGGCCGCGAGCACGACGCCGATGCTGGCGTCGAGGTGCAGCTGCCTGCCGTGCACGCCGATCGGCTCACTCAGCACCGCGCGCACGTGCTCGGCCAGCGCGCGGACCTCGTCGTGGCCGGTCACCTCACCGGTGACCAGCACGAACTCGTCGCCGCCGAGCCGCCCGACGACGGTGTCGCCGCCGGTGCACCGCCGCAGCCGTTCGCCGACGATGCGCAGGACCTGGTCACCGACCGAGTGCCCGAGCGAATCGTTGATGACCTTGAACTTGTCCAGGTCCAGGAACAGCACCGACGTCGGCCGGTCGTGGGCGCGGCGGTCGAGCCGGTCGAGCACCAGCGTCCGGTTCGCCAGCCGGGTCAGCGGATCGTGCGTGGCGTCGTGCGCGAGCCGGGCGCTGATCGCGCGCCGCTCGGTGATGTCGGTGAACGACGTGACCACCGACATCCGCGCCGGGTCCTCGGGGCTGAGCAGCCGCGAGGTCAGCGACACCCAGACGTCCTTGCCGTCCGGCCTGCGCAGCCGCACCACCTTGCCGTTCTGGGTGACCCCGGTTCGCAGCGTGCGTACCGACGGCGTGTCCTCGGCGGAGATGCGGGCCCCGTCCTCGTCGAACAGTTCGAGGGTGTGGGACGGCAGGCCGACGAGGTCGGCCGCGGCGATGCCGAGGATGCGGCAGCCCGCCGGGTTCACCGACTCGACCAGCCCGTCCGGCCCGGTCACCAGCACGCCTTCGTCGAGCGCGGCGACCACCGTGCGGTAGTGCTGTTCCGCCCGCCGCCGCTCGGTTTCGTCCGCGCAGACCAGCACGTAGCTCCCGGCCAGCTCGGCCGCGGACACCCGCACAGCGAGGGTCGCGCCGTCACGGCGCCGGTGCGTCGCCTCGGCCAGCCCGCCGGACCGGCACAGCTCCGCCAGGTCCGTCGGTGCCCCGACGACCTCGGTCACGGGTCTGCCGAGCGCTTCGTCCGCTGTCCAGCCGTATACCGCCTCGGCCGCCGGGTTCCAGCTGGTCACGACGCCGTGCGGCGTGGTGGTGATGATCGCGTCGCTGACACGGCTCACCAGTGCGGCCCGGCAGCGCAGTGCCTCGGCGGCGGCCTTGCGTGCGGTGATGTCGCGGATGACGACCTGGAAGGCGGGCTTTCCCGCGCTGTGGGTACGCACCGAAACGAGCTCGGCCGAGACCGTGCTGCCGTCGAGACGTTTCAGCACCGCCTCCACCGGATCGGTCGTCGCCGCGGGCCCGGACGCCGGCGCGTCGCGGGGTTCCTCGGCGACGAAGTCGGTGAACGGCCGCCCTACGAGCTGTTTGGTGTCGTCCGCGCCGAGCAGGTCGAGCGCGGCGCGGTTGGCGTAGGTGACGACGCCGTCCTCGTGGACGCAGATCGCGTCGGGGCTCAGCTCCACCATGACGCGATAGCGCTCGGCGAGATCGGCCAGGTCCGCACCCGCCGTGCGGTCGTCGGCGACCGCGCACGCGACGCCGAGCAGACCCGCGGTCCGGTCGTCGTGGCCGACCGTGCGCACGCGCAGCCGGACCCGGCACGGCCGATCGCCCGCGGTCTCGATCGACTGCTCCAGTTCGAAGTCCCGGCCCGGCGGCGCGTTCCCGATGCTGGCGGCGAGCGGGTCGAGCAGCCTGGTCAGCCGTCCACAGAGGTCGTCCGCAGTCGCGCCTGCCATCCCCAGCACCGCGTCGAGCCCCGGCATCCAGGTCAGGGTGGACGCGGCGAGGTCGAGGGAGAAGATCACCCCGGAGCCGGCGGCGGCGACCAGATCGGCGATCAGGTCGTGCCCGGCTCCGCTCCTCGCGGTGGGGACCGCCGGCTCACCCATGGCGGTCACCCCGCGTGAGTCTGCCTCCATAGTGTGTCCGGTCTCCCCTGGTCGGCATACCAACGAGACGGAAAGCAAGCAGGCCCGGGAAACCTGTCGACATGCCTGAACCGCTTACTTTCGGTCGGTTTGGTATCTACTAGCGCTGTGGCCCGTCGATTACACCACCGACCGATCCCGGTGTATATCCATGGGATTCCGCTTCCGGACTTTGGTCGCCACCGGTGTGTTTGCCCGGTTTTCGTCAGCGAGCGGCCACCAACTGGTCCGATGTGGGCAGGAGCGGTTCGGGAGCGCCTTCGCCGGGCGGTGCCGGAGGCGGTGGTGGTGGCGCGCTGAGCCCACGGCCCCAGAACAGCAGCCCGAAGTGCGCGGCGATGGCGTGGCCGAGCAGCGTGACGACCGAGTCCAGGCTCGCCGGGGCGTCGGTGACGTAGACGGCGACCAGGAACAGCTCCATCGCCACCAGCGCCGCGATCCGCAACCGCCCGCGGCACAGGAACACCAGCGCGCCCGCCGTGGTGAAGAATCCGTAGCTGACCCCGATGTCGAGCCAGCGCCCGGCCGACGACGGCAGTGCCCCGCTCTGGATGAGCGCCAGCACCGGCAGCTCGGTGGCCAGCGTGGCCAGGACATGGCCGCTGAAGAACACGATCGCGGTGCGTCCCGCCCCGAACCGGCGTTCCAGCGGGGCGACGGCGACGGCGAAGATGGCCGCGTAGGCGAGCCACCCGCCGTCGGAAAGCCACAGCGCGCTGGCGAACAGCGAAACCAGCGGACGGCGCCAGAGGTTGTGCGCGTCGGTGCTGGAAAGGGCGAGAAGTTTCCCGATCACCTTCGGCTCGCCGAACCTGACCAGCAGCGTGGTGCCGAGCAGGACCACCAGGTAGCCGAAGGTGAACGGCGTCGAGCGGGGTGTCGGGACGAGCCGGACGAGGGTACGTAAGCCGACGCGGGCGGAGACCGGCCGTCCGGCGCGCATCAGCATGGATCCAGCGTCGCGGGTCATCCTGGGAGGATTCCTACGGCCAGCTGTGAATCAGCTGTGATCGAACCGGGCCGATGATCACGATCCGAAGTGATAATTTTCGGCAATACTCACCCATTCGGGTGCTTTTTCCGGTAGGAAGACCACCACATTCATGGTGGAGGGGCCCCGGGGTGAAGCACGAGGTTTCGGTAACCGAGCTGCTCGAACGCGAGGGCTGGGGCGAACGCGTTCCCCCACCGCCCCGATCGCGCTGGCGCGTCGTCGCGGTCATGCTCGCCGTCGTCATCGGCTGCGGCACGGCGGCGGTCCTCGTCGCGTTCAACGGCCCGAGGCACGACAACGCCAAGAAAGACGACCAGATCGGCGTCATCGACATGCCGCATCGGACGTCGGGAGCGGGCGGTGCGGACGAGAGCAACACACCCGAAACCACCGAGGGCGGTACCGGTGGCGGGACGGTCGACACGACGTCGGCGAGTTCGCGGACCAGCACGTCCGGGACGACCAGCAGCGGTACCACGACCTGGACCGGAGCGACCACGCCCTGGCCGACGACCGCGGGGACGACACCCCGGGACGACCCGCCGCCGAGGACCACCGGTTCGACGACTCCGCCGCCCACGCCACCTCACACCACGACGCCCACGACACGCACATCGGAGCCCTGCCCCATCCTGTGGCCGTTCTGCTGAACGTGTGGCCATGATGGGATCTTGACGCGGGGAAACCGCCGCGTGCCTATCGGGAGGACACGGACGGTGACAGTGGAAACGCGGCCAGGCTCGCGCGCGCGTGCTTGGCTGCTGGAGGGCTCGCCCAAGCGGGCTCAGCAGCTCAAGGGCGATAAACGCGAGACGGCCAAGAGCCACGAACATCCGTGGTGGAAGGTCATGTGCCTGACCGGTGTGGACTATTTCTCCACGCTCGGTTACCAACCGGGAATCGCCGCGCTGGCCGCGGGAGTGCTGTCGCCGCTCGCCACGATCGTGCTGGTGCTGCTGACGCTCGGCGGCGCGCTGCCGATCTATCGCCGGGTCGCGAAGGAGAGCCCGCACGGCCAGGGCTCGATCGCGATGCTGGAGAAGCTGCTGTCGTGGTGGAGCGGCAAGCTGCTCGTGCTGGTGCTGCTCGGCTTCGTCGCCACGGACTTCGTCATCACCATCACGCTCTCGGCCGCGGACGCCACCGCGCACGTCACGGAGAACCCGTTCGTCCCGTCCTTCTTCCACGGCAAGGAAGTCCTGATCACCACGTTGCTCATCGCGTTGCTGGGCGGGGTGTTCCTCAAGGGGTTCGCCGAGGCGATCGGCGTCGCGGTGACGCTCGTCGGCGTCTACCTGACGCTCAACGTCGTCGTGGTCGCCGTCTCGCTGTGGCACGTCTTCGCCGCCCCGGACCTGATCGTGAGCTGGCAGGACCTGCTGGTCTCGAAGCATCCGAACCCGTGGCTCATGATCGGCGTCGCGCTGATCGTGTTCCCGAAGCTGGCGCTCGGCCTGTCCGGTTTCGAGACCGGTGTATCGGTGATGCCGCTGGTCAAGGGCTTGCCGGACGACACACACGCCGAGCCCGCGGGGCGCATTCGCAATGCTCGCCGCCTGCTGGTCACCGCCGCGCTGATCATGAGCGCGTTCCTGATCACCAGCAGCTTCGCGACCACCGTGCTGATCCCGCAGCACCAGTTCGAGGCCGGTGGCCAGGCGAACGGCCGCGCGCTGGCCTTCCTCGCGCACAGCTACCTCGGCGACGTCTTCGGCACGTTCTACGACATCAGCACGATCGCGATCCTGTGGTTCGCCGGCGCCTCGGCGATGGCCGGGCTGCTCAACATCGTGCCGCGCTATCTGCCGCGCTACGGCATGGCGCCGGACTGGGCCCGCGCGAGCAGGCCGCTGGTGATCGTCGTCAGCGTCATCGCGTTCGTCATCACCTGGATCTTCGACGCGAGCGTGGAGGCGCAGGGCGGTGCGTACGCGACCGGTGTGCTGGTCCTGATCTCGTCGGCCGCTGTCGCGGTGACACTGTCCGCGCGGCGCGCGGGTCAGAAGAAGGCGTTCATCGCGTACCTGGCGATCACGGTCATCTTCGCCTACACGACCGTCGTCAACATCATCGAACGTCCCGACGGCGTGAAGATCGCGGGCTTCTTCATCGTCGCGATCGTGCTGACGTCGTTGATCTCGCGTGCGACCCGGTCACTGGAACTGCGGGTCGAGGAGGTCGCCTTCGACGCCGCCGCCCAGCGGATCCTCGACAAGGCGGTGCGCAGCGGCGAAATCCGGATCATCGCCAACGAACCGGACGCGCGAGACGAAACCGAGTACCGCGAGAAGGAGCAGGAAGCCCGCGAGGACAACAACATCCCGAACGACTCGGCGCTGATCTTCCTCGAAGTGACCATCAGCGACGCCTCGGACTTCGAGACGACGCTGCGGGTGCGTGGCGAGAAACGGTACGGCTACCGCATCCTGCGGGTGAAGAGCCCGTCCATCGCGAACGCCATCGCGGCCATCCTGCTGCACATCCGCGACGAGACCGGGAAACGGCCACACGTCTACTTCGCCTGGACCGAGGGCAACCCGTTCAAGTTCATCGGGCGGTACCTGTTCTTCGGCGACGGCGACGTCCCGCCGGTCACCCGCGAGGTGCTGCGCCGGGCGGAACCGGACCAGCACCGCCGCCCGCTGGTCCACGTCGGTTAGGGCGCCTTGAGCAGGTCGGGGTCGGTGCGCTTGCCGAGGTGGTTGAACAGCAGGTTCAGGCCGAACACGACGATCGCGGTCACCGTGATCGGGCTGCCGCAGATCGTCTGCAGCCACGCCGGGAAGTGCCTGAAGAAGATCGAGTTCCCGAGGTGGTCGAGCGCGAACGCGGGCAGCAGCCCGACGCCGAGCGCCACGGCGACGACGAACGTGTTGTGGTTGCCGGAGAATTCGACCTTGCGCAGGTTCTGCACACCGACCGCCGCCACCATCGCGAACATCACGACCGCGACCGCACCGATCACCGGCTCGGGGATCGCCGCGACGAACGCGCCGACCTTCGGGATCAGCCCCATCACCACCAGCAGCCCACCGGTGACCGCCGCGACCCAGCGGCTGCGCACCCCGGTCATCTGCACCAGCCCGACGTTCTGCGCGAAGACGGTGTCGGGGAAGGAGTTCATGAACCCGCCGAGCACCGCGGACAGGCCGTCGGTGGCCAGGCCGCGGGCGAGGTCGGCGTCGCTGGGACGTCGTCCGGTGATCTCGCCGACGGCCACCATGTCGGCGGTCGACTCGGTGAGCGTCACCAGCATCACCACGCACATCGACAGCACCGCGGCGACCGGGAACGTCGGCGCGCCGAAGTGGAACGGCGTCGCGAGGCCGAACCAGCTCGCCTGCGCGATGCCGTCGAAGTGCGTCAGGCCCATCGGAATCGCCACGACGAACCCGAGCGCGAGCGCCATCAGCGGGCCGATCTGGTTCGCGAACCCGCGCAGCACGCGGGTGAACAGCACGACGACGGCGATCACGCCGAGCGCGAGCAGGATGTTCGACGGTTTCGCGTAGTCGGGCGACTCCGTGTCGTGGCCCGCGATCATCCCGGCGCCGGGGCCGACCAGCGAAACCCCGATCACCAGCAGCAGCGTCCCGGACACCAGCGGCGGGAAGAAGCGGATCATCCTGGCGAACGGCCGCGCGATGAGGATCCCGAACACCCCGGACGCGAGCATCGCGCCGTACACCGCGGTGAGCCCGTACTGCGCGGCGATCATGATCATCGGGTTGACCACGCTGAACGTCGCGCCTGCCACCACCGGCAGCCGGATGCCGAGGACGCGGCCGATCCCGATCGCCTGCACCAGCGTTGCGATCCCCGCCACCAGCAGATCGGCGTTGACCAGCAGCGCGATCGTCGCGGTGTCGAGCTTCAGCGCGCCGCCGACGATCAGCGGCACGGCGACCGAACCGGCGTACATGATCGACATGTGCTGCAGCCCGAGCAGCGTCAGCCGCCCAGCAGGGAGCCCTTGATCGACCGGATGGGTCGCGGATTTCGTCATGGTCGTCCCTTCAGACACGCGCGAGCCCACAGCAAACGCGGCGGGGATGACGCTAGCAATGCCCTGAGGTGTCATCGGTGTTATAGCGGGCAGCCGAATGTCCCGCTTGGACGGTCCGCCGGGGCACGCGCCGATACGCTTGAATATCCGCATGCGGCACAACGCGCGACAGCCCCCTTCGGTGGTGGAGCGCGTGCTCGACGTGCTGGGCGCGTTCACCGCCGAGCGGCCGGAACTCACGTTGTCGGAGCTGAGTCGCCGAGCTGGTCTGCCGCTGTCCACCACTCACCGGATCGCCGGGGAACTCGTCCGGCGGGGCGCACTCGCCCGTGACGAGGACGGGCGGTTCCGCGTCGGGCTGTGGCTGTGGGAGGTCGCTTCGCTCGCCCCGCACGACGCCGAACTGCGCGAAAGCGCCATGCCGTTCCTCGAGGACCTGTACGAAGCGACGCACCAGAACGTGCAGCTCGCGGTGCTCGACGTTCCGGAGGTCGTGTACGTCGAGCGCATCTCCGGCCGTGGCGCGGTCGGTGTCCGGTCCCGTCCCGGCGGGCGGCTTCCGGTGCACGCCACCGGCGTGGGCCTGGTGCTGCTCGCGTTCGCGCCCGCGGACGTCCAGGAGGAAGTGCTCGCGGCGCCGCTCAAGCGGTACACCGCGAACACGATCGCCTCCGCGGACCGGCTGCGTCGCGCGCTCGCCGACGTCCGGCGTGACGGCTACGCGATCAGCGACCGGCAGATCGACCTGGACGCGGTGTCCGTCGCCGCGCCCGTGTACGGGCAGGACGACGCGGTGGTGGCGTCGATCTCGGTGGTCGTCCCCGCCGAGGGCACCGATCCGCACACGCTCGTGCCCGCGGTGGTGGCCGCCGCGCGCGGGATCTCGCGAGTTCTCGGTGCGCCGAGGGCGCTGCGGATGTCGGGGGACGCTCGCCGCGAGACGTACTGAAGGCTTCCGCTCAGTGGAAGTCCCGCTGCGTCGAGCCCGTGCGCTGTCGCAAGCTGAGGGCGTTCCCGCGTGCCTCGACGGCTCCAGCCCGATGTGCTCAGATGGGTTCTGGTGCGGCTGAGCAGACGGGAGAAATGATGGGTTCGGAGCAGTCCACGGTCGTCGTGGCCGGGGCGGGGCAGAGCGGTTTCCAGGCCGCGGCTTCCTTGCGGGACAAGGGTTTTCCCGGTCGCGTGGTGCTCGTCGGCGACGAGTCCGGCGTGCCGTACCAGCGGCCGCCGCTGTCGAAGGCGTATCTGACGGGTGTCGCCGGGCCGGAGCAGTTGCGGCTGCGGCCAGAGGACTTCTTCGCGGAGAAGGACATCGAGCTGGTGTGCGGGCGTGTCACCGAAGTGGACCGCGCCGGCTCCCGCGTCGTTCTCGACGACGGAAGCTCGCTCGGCTACGACCATCTGGTGCTGGCCACCGGCGCGCGGAACCGCAGGCTGCCCGTGCCGGGCGCGGACCTCGCGGGCGTGCTGACGTTGCGTACGCGCGACGACGCCGACCGGCTGCGTGACGAACTCGAGCGGGCGGAGAACGTCGTCGTGATCGGCGGCGGGTTCATCGGTCTCGAATTCGCCGCGCACGCGGGGCGGCCGGTGACGATCGTCGAGGCGCAGGATCGCTTGCTCGCCAGGGTCGCGTCGCCCGAGATCTCCGCGTATTTCGCCGAACTGCACGAGAAATCCGGGCACACCGTGCTCCTGGGCGTCGGTGTCGCGGCGCTGCACGGCACGGACCGCGTCGAGTCGGTCGAGCTGACCGACGGCAGGCGGTTGCCTGCCGACCTCGCGGTGGTCGCCGTCGGCGTGCTGCCGGAGACGTCGCTCGCCGAAGCGGCCGGGCTCGAGGTGGCCAACGGGATCGTCGTTGACGCGCGGCTGCGCACCGGTGACGAGAAGATCTTCGCCATCGGCGACTGCGCGAACTTTCCTTGCGTGCAGGCGGGAACGGCGGCGACGCGGCTCGAATCCGTGCAGAACGCCGTCGACCAGGGGCGCTGCGTCGCGACGGTGATCGCGGGGGAGGAACTGCCCTACGACAGCCTGCCGTGGTTCTGGACGGACCAGTCGGGCGCGAAGCTCCAGATCGCGGGAATTCTCGCCGACGCCGACAAGACCGTGCTCACCGGCGACCGGGCGGCGGGGAAGTTCTCCATACTGTCCTTTCGCGACGGTGTGCTGATCGCTGTCGAATCGGTGAACCAGCCGCCGGTGCACATCGCCGCGCGTCGCTTGTTCACCGCTTTGCCTCGTCCGTCTTATGTGGATCTCGAAGCGAGCGGGTTCGATCTCAAGGCTCATGTGAAGTCGCTGTCCGCGGCTTGAGAAGTACCAGGAGGTAACGTCTTTGCGCACCCAGGTCGCCGTCATCGGTGCCGGCCCCGCCGGACTGCTGTTGTCCTATCTGCTCCATCTGGAGGGGATCGATGCCGTCGTGCTGGAGGCTCGCGATCGCGAGTACGTCCGGCAGCGTGTGCGTGCCGGGGTGTGCGAACAGCCGACCGTCGAGCTGCTCCGCGAAATCGGGCTCGGCGCTCGGCTGGACGTCGAAGGCTTGCCCCACGAGGGTTTCTCGCTACGCTTCGACCGCGCCGACCATCGGGTGGCGCTCACCGAGCTGACCGGGAAGGCGATCACCGTCTACGGGCAGCAGGAGATCGTCAAGGATCTCATCGACGCGCACGAGGAACGCGGGCTTCCCGTCGAATTCGAAGTGTCCGATGTGGAATTGTCCGGTGTGGACACCGAAAGTCCGGTGGTCCGTTACCGCGATGTGAACGGCGTCGCGCGCACGCTTGAATGTGACGTCGTCGCGGGCTGCGACGGGTTCCACGGCATCAGTCGTCCGTCCATTCCGGACGGTGTCATGACGACGTTCACCCGGGAATACCCCTTTGCCTGGTTGGGTGTTCTCGCGCGGACGCCGCCCTCGGACGAGGAACTGATCTACGCCCACCACGAGCGGGGTTTCGCGCTGCACAGCATGCGGTCGCCCGAGATCACCCGGCTGTACCTCCAGGTCGATCCGGCCGAGGACCTGGCCGAGTGGTCCGACGACCGGATCTGGTCCGAGCTGACGACCCGGCTCGACGTCGACAGCGACTTCGTGCTGCGGGAAGGTCCGATCCTGGACAAGGGCATCACCCCGATGCGGAGTTTCGTCGCCGAGCCGATGAGGCACGGGCGGCTGTTCCTCGCGGGCGACGCCGCGCACATCGTCCCGCCGACCGGGGCCAAGGGGATGAACCTCGCGGTCGCCGACGTGCGAGTGCTTTCCCGTGTGCTCAAGGCGTTGCTGAAGGGCGACCCGGAACTCGCCGAGTCCTATTCGGACACTTGCCTGCGGCGGGTGTGGCGCGCGGAGCACTTCTCCTGGTTCATGACGACCATGCTGCACACCGACCCGCATGCCGACGGCTTCGCACGGCGGCTGCAGCTCTCGCAGCTGCGGTACACCGCGTCCTCGCGTGCCGCGGCGACCAGTCTCGCCGAGAACTACGTCGGCCTGCCTTTCGCATGATCGTCAACCTGTAGTTGACGACCCCGGATCGTCAACCTACAGTTGACGGCATGACGTTACCCACTCCGATCAAACTCGACGACCTGATCAGCGCGATCAAGAGCAACAACGACAAGGACGTCCTCGCCCAGCTGTCCGACGCGGTCTACGTGGGCGAGCACCTCGGCGAAGTGGCCGACCACCTGATCGGCCACTTCGTCGACCAGGCCCGGCGGTCCGGTGCCTCGTGGACCGACATCGGCAAGAGCATGGGGGTCACGAAGCAGGCCGCGCAAAAGCGCTTCGTGCCGAAGGACGACACCGGCGGCGGCAAGATCCAGAACGTCTTCGGCCGCTACACCGACCGCGCGCGGCACGTGATCGTGGCCGCCGAAAAGGCCGCCAGCGACGCGTCGAACGGCAGCATCGAGACCGTGCACCTGGTGCTCGGCCTGCTCTCGGAACCCGCGGCGCTGGCGGCGAGCGCGATCCTGGCGCAGGGTGTCGAGCTCGAAGCCGTCCGCGAGGCGGCCGAAGCACGGCTGCCCGAACCGGTCGACCCGGTGCCGTTCAAGGTGCCCTTCGGCGCCGGGTCCAAGAAAGCACTCGAACTGACGCTGCGCGAGGGGCTGCGGCTCGGGCACAACTACATCGGTACCGAGCACATCCTGCTGGCCCTGCTCGAACAGGGCGAAGGCGTGGGCTTCGAGGTCCTCGACAGCCTCGGCGTCAAGAAGGACAAGGTCGAGGCGAAGATCCTCGAAGTCATCGCCGAAATCCTCGCCACCCGCGCGGAATGAGCCCGGCCCGCCATGCGCTGGGGCAGAGCCCGGGTCTGGTGGTGGGTGGTGCTGGTCGCGGCGGCCCTGGTGACGCTGCTCGCCTGAACACCGAGGGACGCCCTGGGTGCGTTCGATGCACCAAGGGCGTCCCTCGCTGCGCTGGATGCACCGAGGGCGTCCCTCGGATCTATCCACAACCGCCACTGTTGTCCACAGATCGGGAGCTGCCGGTGGCGCCGCCCCGGCTTCGAGACTCACGATTGCGTGATGAAACGCGGGTTGTGGGGAGTCGACCCCGAGCTTCTCGTCGACAACAGCAAACACGGCGTCATCAGAGCGGAAAGGTTGGTGGAACTGGGCGTTCCGCGATACACCGCATATCGGCGTTGCCGGCCCGATGGTCCATGGCAGCGCCTCCTTCCCGGAGTGCTCTCGCTGTACAAGACAACACCGAGCCGGGAACAAATGCTTGCCGCGGCGGAGCTCTACGCGGGGTCGGCAGCAGTGGTGACCGGCTCCGAGGCCTGTCGTGCTCACAGACTGCGCTCGATCCCCGGCAGCGGGCCCGTGCATGTGCTCACGCCACATGGCTGCAAGGTTCAGAGCAGCGGGTTCGTGCTCATCGAACGCACTCGTCGTATGCCACGGCCGATCAAGCGCGCGGGCATGCCTGTCGCGCCCGCCGCCCGTGCGGTTCTCGATACCGTACGGCGGATGTCCGACCTGCGTTCGGCTCGCGCATTGCTTTCGGAGTGCGTTCAACGGGGTTTTGCTTCGGTCTCGGCGCTTTCCTGTGAGCTCGAGGCGGGAAGCAGCCGGGGAAGCGCGATCCCACGGAGGATTATCGCGGAGTTGATGGCGGGCACGGAGTCGGTTGCGGAGATCGACGCCGAGCAGTTGTGGCAGCGGAGCGAACTGCCGGCTCCACTGTGGAATCACCGGCTGCTGGACAGGAATGGTGTGATCATCGCCAAGCCGGATGCCTGGTTCGATGAGGTGGGCTTGGCGTGGGAGATCGATTCATTCGCGTATCACCTAGATCCGGAGGGATACGCCAGGACTTTGGCTCGGAACGGTCGCTATGCCGCCGCGGGAGTCCTCGTGCTCCAGACTCTGCCGGCGCGGCTGCGCACGGATACCGATGCTGTGATCGCCGAACTCCGAGCGGCTTATCGTGCTGCCGCCGCTCGCCCACGTCCGAACGTCAGGGTGCTCGCCTGAACACCGAGGGACGCCCTAGGTGCGTTCGATGCACCAAGGGCGTCCCTCGCTGCGTTGAGTGCACCGAGGGCGTCCCTCGGATCAACTCACGAGCGCGCGGCTCACGCGGGGGATTCGGGGCGGCCCTCGGCGGCCCAAGCGGTGTGGAACGAGCCGTCCCGGTCCACCCGGCGGTAGGTGTGCGCGCCGAAGAAGTCCCGTTGTCCCTGGACCAGCGCGGCCGGGAGCCGGTCCGCGCGCAGGCCGTCGTAGTAGGCCAGCGCGGTCGAGAAGCCCGGGGTCGGGATGCCCAGCGACACCGCGGTCGAGATCACCGAACGCCAAGAGTCCTGAGCATCTTCGACGGCCTTCCGGAAACCACCGGAGGTCAGGAGCGTAGGCAACGTGGGTTCGGCGGCGTAGGCGGAGGTGATGTCGTTCAGGAACTTCGCCCGGATGATGCAGCCGCCACGCCAGATCGCCGCGACGCGGCCGAGGTCGATGTCCCAGCCGTATTCGGTCGCCCCGGCCTGGATCTGGTTGAAGCCCTGCGCGTACGCAACGACCTTCGACGCGTACAGCGCCTGCTCGACATCGTCCGCGAAACGGTCCAAAGCGGACCCCGACAGCGGAGCACGCGAAGGGCCGCCGAGTCCGCGAGCGGCCGCGCGCAAACCAGTCGAGCCCGACAGCGAGCGCGCGAACACCGCTTCGGCGATCCCCGAGATCGGGACGCCCAGGTCGAGTCCGATTTGGACGGTCCAGCGGCCGGTGCCCTTCTGCTCCGCGGCGTCCGCGACGACGTCGACGAACGGCTTGCCGGATGCGGCGTCGACGTGCGCCAGCACTTCGGCGGTGATCTCGATCAGGTAGGAGTCCAGCCGTCCGGTGTTCCAGGTCCGGAACACCGAGGCGATCTCGGCGGGGGAATAGCCGCCCGCGCCGCGCAGCAGGTCGAACGACTCGGCGATGAGCTGCATGTCGGCGTACTCGATGCCGTTGTGCACCATCTTCACGAAGTGCCCGGCGCCGTCGGCCCCGACGTGCGTGCAGCACGGCTCGCCGTCGACCTTCGCCGAGATGTCCTCGAACAGCGGTCCGAGCGATTCGTACGACTCCACCGACCCGCCGGGCATGATGCTCGGCCCGTGCAGCGCGCCTTCCTCGCCACCCGAGACGCCGGTGCCGACGAAGTGCAGGCCCCGCTCGCGCAGCGACGCCTCGCGGCGACGGGTGTCGGCGAAGTGTGCGTTGCCCGCGTCGACGATGACGTCGCCCGGTTCCAGCAGCGGCGCGAACTCCTCGATCACCGCGTCGGTCGGGGCGCCGGCCTTGACCATGATCACGACCTGGCGCGGTCGCTCCAGCGCGTCGACGAACTCCTGCGCGGAGTACGCCGGGATGAAGTCGCCCTCGTCGCCGAACTGGTCCACCAGCGCACGGGTCCGCTCCTCGGACCGGTTGTGCAGGGCGACCGTGTGCCCGTGCCGGGCGAGGTTCCGCGCCAGGTTCCGGCCCATGACCGCCAGCCCGGTGACCCCGATGCTCGCTTTCTTGCTCATTCGCACAGCCCTTTCGAGAACACTCGTCTCTCTCGATTCAGACACTAGTCCCGCTTGCCGTACTCAGGAGAAGCAGCGGATGGGCGCCCCGCCGTTGAAGGCGATCATGTCGGTGAGCGCGGCGGCCAGGTCGATCGGCGCGCCCCACGACTGTCCGTCCAGCTCGGCGTATGCGCGATGCAGGTTCCCGACCAGCCGTTCCTGCTCGGACATCGCGGCGAACTCGCCGAGGTCGGTGTCCTTCACCACCTCCAGCGGCGCGAGCCCGGCCGACTTGCCCCGCTCGGCGGTCTCCTGGACGAACCGGAGATACCGCGCGACGACCTCGACCTCCGCCAGTCCGCACACCGGGCCGTGCCCCGGGAGGATCACCCGCGGCTCCAGCTCGCGCAGGATGTCCAGCGCGGCCAGCCAGCCCGCGACCGAGCCCATCACCGCGAACGGGCTGCCGCCGTTGAACACCAGGTCCCCGCAGTAGAGGACCCGCTGCGCGGGCAGCCACACGAGCACGTCGTTGGTGGTGTGCGCCGCGTGCCCTGGGTGGATGAGCTGCATCTCGACGTCCCCGGCGTACACGGTCAGCCGATCGTCGAAGACCACGTCGGGCACGCGCAGCTCCAGATGCCCCCAGTCGCTGCCGGTGAAGATGCCCTCGTACGACTGGATGCCCGTGGCGAGCAGCTCCGCACGCGTCTTGCGGTGCCCGATGATCGTCGCCCCGGCCGCGAGGTAGTTACCGTTCGTGTGATCGCCGTGGTGATGGGTGTTGACCAGCGTGGCCGCCGGCCTGGACGTCGTGGCCTCGACGGCGGCGAGCAGCGCGCGGGTCCGCCGCTCGGTCGCGCAGGTGTCGATCAGCACGGTGTGGTCGCCACCGTCGACGAACCCGCAGTTGTTGATGTACCAGGACCCGTCCGGCTGGACGTAGCCGTAGACACCCTCGGCGAGCTGCTGGACGGACGCGGCGGAGGGGGAACGATCGCTCACGCGCCCACTATGCCGCAACGACCGTCCCGGCGGTTGTCCGATAGATCCCGATATGCGCTGGTCCAGGCGAGTGACACCGAGGGTGACTGGCGTTCCGGATCGTTTCCTGAGACGCTGCGCGGTGTCATCATCGAACTCCGCAAGGTGAAGCAGTAACCTGGGTGGTTCGAAGTTCGCGCAAGGGTGACGGCGATCGCCGCCACCCTGGTTCTACGTCCGGGAGAGCAAGGCGATGGCCAGCACCGTCACCTCGCGCCGGAAGCAGCTCGGCAACGAGCTCCGGCATGCCCGCAACGCGGCGCGGATGACGCAACAGCAGGTCGCCGAGGTTCTCGGCTGCACCCAGGGCAAGGTCAACAAGATCGAGTCCGGTGCGGTCGGGGTGAAGCTCGGAGATGTGCGGTCGATGCTGAACGCGTTCGGGATCAACGGCGAAGAGGCCGACACGCTGATGAACCTGGCCCGTGCCGCGGCCGGGCAGCGCGGGCACTGGTCCGGCTACCGCTCGGTGGTGCCGCACTGGTTCCGCACGTTCACCGATCTGGAGCCCGCGGCCGCGGAGATCCTGACCTGGCACGGCGAGCGGATTCCGGGGCCGTTGCAGTCCGAGCACTACATGCTCAAGCAGTTCACCGAGTTCGGTGCCACGGACGTGACGTCACTGGTGCGCAACCGGCTCGACCGCAAGGCGGTGTTCGAGCAGCAGCAGCCACCGTACTACCGGTTCATCATCAGCGAGGGCGCGCTGCGCCGAGCACCGGGCGGCCACGCGCCGGCGGTGATGCTGGACCAGGTCGAGTACCTGCTCGGCATGGAGCGGCACGCGCGGGTGTACATCCACGTCCTGCCCTTCGGCGCCAAGCTGGCGTCGGTGCCGAACGACTTCACGATCATGCGGTTCCCGGACCGCACGCGTGACTTCGTCTACATCGAGCATTCCGCCGGCGGTCTGTACCTGGACGACGTCAAGGACTTCAACATCTTCGTCGACGCCTGGGACAGGCTGCGCGGCGCCGCGCTGGAACGGCAGGAGACACGCCAGTTCCTCAAGGAGCTCGCCGAGGTCTACCGCAGGCAGATGCAGGCCTGACCGTCGGCAGAAGGTGAAAGCGCTTCTATACCAAGCAGGCCGGAAGTAAGCCGACCAGCGAAACAGGCGGACCTGTGCGACCGCTTACTTCCGGTCGGATTGGTATCTACCGGCACTGTAAGGTGACGTCCTTCGCTGTCTTCGCCTGCCGAAGGGAATCCCGGGCATGACGCAGATCCCCGAGCCGGACGCCCCCGAGGGTGTCGACCTCGAACGTCCCAACGCCGCCCGCATCTACGACTGGTTCCTCGGCGGCACCGCGAACTGGGCCATCGACCGCGAGTTCGCCGAGCGGGCCGTGCAGACGTTCCCGATGATCAAGACGGTGGCGCGGACGAACCGTGAGTTCCTCGGGCGGGGTGTGCGCTACCTGGCGCGCAACGGCATCGAGCAGTTCCTGGACCTGGGATCCGGCGTGCCGACGGTCGGCAACGTGCACCAGGTCGCGGCCTCGGTGAACCCGAACGCGCGCTGCGTGTACGTCGACATCGAGCCGGTCGCGGTCGCGCATTCGCAGATCCTGCTCGAACGCGAGGGCGTCGCCGGACGGCACGCGGTGCTGCAGGGCGACCTGCGGAACCCGTCCGACATCTGGCGTCGCGCGCTGGACACCGGCGCGCTGGACCCGCAGCGGCCGATCGGGCTGATCATGGTCGGCGTCCTCTACTTCCTCGGTCCCGACGAGCCGGCGCGGCAGATCGTGCAGCAATACCTTTCGATGCTGCCGTCCGGCTCCTACTTCCTGTCCTCCCACCTGACCGGCGACGGTGTGCCGACCGGGGACAGCGACAGCCGCGACCGGATCCGCGAGCAGTACAAGGAGTCCAGCACGCCGTTCCATCTGCGCAGCCGCGCGGAGTTCTCCGGGTTCTTCGAAGGTCTGGACCTCGTCGAGCCGGGTATCGCCTGGTTGCCGGAATGGCATTTGGACGAGGCCGAATCGAAGGCCACCAAGCGGCTCGCCCCCGACCCCGCCTTCTCCGGCTCGATCGGCGGTCTCGGCCGCAAGCCCTGAGCCGCGCGCCCTGAGCGCACAATCCGAGCCAGGACAGCAAGGAGCCCCGGGTCCGCAGGTACCCGGGGCTCCCTTGTGTGGTGGGGCGGTCAGACGTGGGAGCCGAGATGGCGTGGCAGCAGCTGGCTCAGGTCGATCTGTGTCTCGAGCGGACGTGTGGTGCGGATCGGATCGTGGCGCGGTGCGCGCGGCTCCGGGAGGTCCAGCTCGGTGCTCAGGGTCGGCTGCTTGCGCAGCGGTGCCTGGATCAGGCTGAAACCGAAACGATTGCGGAGTTCGTGGGCGATCGCTCGACGTCCGGTGTGCGTGTGTTCCTGCTCACGGCGGAACAGCGAAGTGAGCCGGACAGCCATTGGGATCACACCCCCAGTTCTGGTCGTGGGTACCGGTTCGGCCCGGTTCCCTGCAAGCCGAGGCAGCCTTCGCAGGGCATCCCCATGCCCGGCCGGACCCACTCGACATCGGCACGGGGAAGCGTTTCCCCGCAGCGTCCGGTGATCAACGCGCCGGTGTCCGCAACAGCGTCAGCAGGGAAAACATGCACTACGCGGCGGGATTCGCCCACGGTCCCCCGTGCGAGCCTGCCCACAACCAGCGCGCCCGGTGGCGCGCTGTCCTGGATGATCACGCTGATCCTCCCCCATGAGGTCGGCGGTGGTTGGGTCGCGGTCCGCGAGCTTGTCGCTCATTGCCATCGAGCTACGAGTTGCTGGCAACTTACGAACAACCGTTGCCCCGGCCGCTGCGATTAATCCTACAACTGGAATAATCTTCATGTCGAGGTCAAGACGAGTTGATCACCCGCTTGGCCGCGCGGACTAGTCCATAGAGCTGAAGAAAGACCCGGGGACGTGCGGCTTTGATCGAAGTGACGACCGCGCCCCCACCGAAGCCCGGAGGTACGACCCATGGCGGATTATCCGTCGGTAGCGGATTACGATCCGAACACGGCCGTGTCCCTGTTTGACGAGTCCGCTTGGGAGAAGTCGTTCGTCAGCGAACCCAACGGCGGGAACTGCGTCGAGGTCAACCTGGGTAGAGAAGGCCTGGTCGGGGTGCGGGACACCAAGCTCGAGGGCAGCCCCGTCTTCGTGTTCGACGCGGGGGAGTGGGAGGCCTTCGTCGTCGCGGTGAAGGCCGGGCAGTTCGACCTGCCCGCCGCCTAGTTTCACCCCGCCGCGTCCTGGTCTACACCAATCGGGTGATGTTGCTCACTTCTGCCCGAATTCGCTCGGTGAATTGCCCTGGAAACCCGTGAAGGCCGTCTCGGAAGTTCGAGACGGCCTTCACGAACACTCACGGTTACGCGATGGCGGGCAATCCACCCCCGCGGAGCCGGGCGCGGGTACGGCGCCAGGCGATGACGACCAGCGCCGCGAGTACGAGCAGCGGAATGGTGCTGATCGCCCAGCTGACGCCCATCGGCGGGCCGGGCTGTTCGAGGACGTGCACGGCGGGCAGTTCGCCGGTGCCCGTCCCGGCGGGCCCGGTGATCGTGAACTTGAACTTCCAGTCGCCCTGCGCCTGCAGCGAGCGGATGTCCAGGCCCCACACGTCGAGCTTGCGCGGATGCCGGGCCATCGGCTGCGGCCGGTTGTACCTGCCGTATTCCGGGTTGAACAGCGACAGCGTCCCGGACTTGTCGGCGATGCCGCCGTCCGGGATGAAGGTGAAGTCCAGCGACTGCATCGCGCGCAGCGGCCACGTGCTGAACCCGACCGTCATCCCGTACGGCCCGGCTTGCACGCGCTCGGTGTGCACGATGTTCACCGGCTCGTAGGCGTTGGCGGGTGCCGCAGACAGGAACAGCAGACCGGCCACGGCGCACAACGCCAGCAATGTCCTACGCATGCGCGTCCTCCCCCTTCCGCGCGGGCGCCAGCAACCGCAGCATCCCGCCGAACCGCCACCCGGCGAACCCGCCGAGCAGCCCCAGCACGCCACCCGCGACGCCGGTCGCCAGCACGACCACGGTCTCCGGGTGGTACTTCGAGTAGATCCAGGCGGTCTGGACCACCAGCGTCGCCCCGATCAGCAGCCCGCCGACGCCGCCCGCGATGACCGAAACCCGGCCGGCGTGCCAGCCGCGTTTCGTGCCGAGCAGGAACAGCACCTCGAGCACGGCCGCGATCGGCAGCAGGAGCATCGGCATGAGCGACGGCATCTCCGGTACGCCGCTCACGTAGTCCCGCACCGGAAGGCCGACCATGTCCGCGTACGCGCGGGCCGCCCACGGCGAGAACCACCAGAACACCCCCTGCAGCACCACGAGCCCGGCCGCGGTGGCGACCGCGGCGCCGGGACGGCGCAGGAAACCCGCCGCGGTCGTGACGAACAGGACCGACAGCAACGCGGTGGCGGCGCGGGTGACCTCGACCGGGTCGAGGTCGACCTGCTGCAGCCCGAGCACGGTCACCGCGCTGAAGGCCAGCAGCACCGACAGCGAACCGAGCGTCCCGACGACACCCCAGCGGTGTTCGTGGGCCGAGGCGAACACCATCGTGGTGCCGATGATCGAGATCGTGATCGACAGCAGCAGCCCGATGTGCGGCGGCGAGTCGATGACCGCGTCGAAGCCGTACAGCCCGTGCCACCACTGGTCCCACAGCCCGTACAGCAGGAACGACGCCGCACCCGCACCGGAGACGAGGTAGCCGAGCGGCGCGGCGAACGTCCGGCCGAACACGTTGATCGCGCGGCCGCCGATCCGCGGGTCGACCGGTCGCCCTGCCCGTCGCGCCGCGGTCGTCATCAGGACGACGGCGAGGCTCGCCAGCCCGACGATCGCGCTGCCCGCGTACAGGAACAGGTGCGGCAGCGTGAAGAACGTGTCGGGCCCTACGTCGCTGTGCCACTGGATGTCCCAGGTGAGCCCGACCAGCGAGACCACCGAACCCCCGAGCACCGTGCTCGCCGGCGCGAGCCCGGTGCGTGCCCGTTTTGCCGTCGTGACCACGCGGGCCCCCGACGCGGTGAGATCCATCCCCCGACCTCCTTCTTTGTTTATTTGACGAGCAAGGGAAAGACGACATTCGCGGACCCGGCGGGCCCGCGCAGCGACACGGTGAGCTCCCATTGGCCGGCCATCGGCAGGCCGACGTTGGCGCGGTAACGGCCCGGCCCGTCGGAGCCGGCGGCCACCGGGGTGAGCGCGTGCCCCATCTGCGGCATCACCGGCTCGACGGTCACGGTGTCCGCGGCCGGTCCGGTGACTTCGAGCGCGAAGTCGTTCCCGCCGATCCGCGGCTGCTCGCCGGTGATCCGCACTGTGTACGGACCCGATGTCGTCTCCGCGGACACCGGCGTGGACGAACTCCCGCTCCAGAACAGCCACGCGAGCACGCCCGCGACGATCAGCGCGACGACCACGATCAGCACGACCGGCCGTCGGCGGGCAGGCGCCGCCGGGGTGGCGGTCGCGTCGGTGCCGGTCACCGTCGGCCTCCTTCCGTACCCGGCGCCGCGGCCGGGACGTCGATCGTGACGGGCACGGTGAGCACCGAGAACCCGCGTTCGGCCTGCAGCCACAGCCGGTACCGGCCGGGCGCGGCGAAGGTGTAGGTGAACGGGACGTCCGGGCCGTAGGCGGCGACGGTCTCGTCCGGTTTCCCGGTCATCCCGGCCACGAACGGCGGCATCGCGTGCACATGGGCCCAGGTCGGCGCGGTCGCGGCGGCCGCGCCGATCCGGTCGGGGCCCGGCAGCGGGCCGACGACGATGAGGTGGCCGAGCATGCCCAGCCACGGCTGGAGGTCGGCGGTGCCGAACCTCGCGGTGATCGTGACCGGTACGCCCGGCGCGACCGCGGTCGTGGTGATCTCGACCGGCGTCCCGTCGACGACGCGCTTGCCCGGGCCGTCCGGAACCTTTGCGGGGTCGGAACTTTCGCCGGCATCGACGTCCACAGTGGACCGGACGAGCTGGACGCCGCCGCCCCGCCGGGCGAGTTCCGCGGAAACGGCGTAGGTGCCCGGTTCCGGTGGCACGAAGCGGACCCGGTAGTCGCCGGGCGCGACGCGGACCGGGTGCAGATGCCACAGTCGCCCGGACGGTGAGATCACGACGAGGTGGACGAGCGCGTCGTCGTGCACGAGCAGGTCGTCGGCCGGGCGGCCGGTCGATCCGTCGGTGAACGCGAGCCGCAGTTCTGCAGGGTGTCCCGATTTCGCGTCGTCGGCGTGCACGGCGAAGTTCACCGGCGGCCTTGAGTAATCCACTATGGACAGTTGGGCGTTGGCGTACGGATCGGTGACGTTGTCGAGCGTCGGGTCGAGCTGTGTGCCGGGCGAGGGTGGGGGTGGCGTGCCCGACGAGAGCAGTGCTCCGGTCACCGCGACGGCCAGCGCGGCGACCATTCCGCCCGCCGGGACGAGCGCGTAGCCGGTGCGTCGTGACCGGATCGCCACGACCAGTGCGAGCACGAGGAACACCCCGGCGGCGACGAAGCCGCCGTATGCCGCCTTTTCCCACGGCGGGACGACCCTGGCCGCGACGATGAACGGGATCGTCGCGGCCGGGCCGGTGCCGTCGCCGATCGCGAGTTCCCACGGCCCGGGCTGTTCGACGCGCAGCTGGCCGCCGTACACACCGGGCGTCGCACCGAGCTGGATGTCGGTTTCCGAGCGCACCGCACCGGCCGCCGACGCCCGCAGGCGCAGCGATCCCGGGGCGCTGCCCGCGTGCGTGACGACGTCGACGTGCAGCGGTCCCGGCGTGATGTCGACACGGCGGATGATGACGGTCAGGTCGCGGGTGCCCAGCGTCTGCGCCACCTGGACGTCGTTCCCGACGGGTGCGCCGTCGGCGTACGCGACGCCGCCGCCGAGCGCGAACCCCAGTGCGCACAGCAAGAACAGCAGCGCCGTGCGCCGCCGGTGTGGTTTCGTCCCCATTGTCGGCTCAGTCAACCGGTCCGTGCCGGGGAAAGCGTCACGGAGCTGGGGGAATTCCCATCCCCAGTGCGGGGGACCCCGCCCCTGACCGAGGGTGGGGATACGCCTTAGCCCATCAGGAATCCGCGCAGCTGTGCCACGACTTCTTCGGGTTGCTCCTCGGGAAGGAAGTGCCCGCACTCCGGGATCGCCGAGCCGGTGGCAGCCGGTGCGTACTCGCGCCAGATGTCGAGCACCGGCAGCTTCCCGGTGAGTCCGTTGGCACCCCACAGCGCGAGCAAGGGCATGTCGAGCCGGTTGCCCGCGTCGAAATCGGTGTCGTCGTCGGTGGCGTCGGCGGGGAAGGACGCGCGGTAGTCGTCGAAGCCCGCCCGCAACGCGCCGGGCGCGGAGAACGCGCGGACGTATTCCTCGACGTCCTCGGGACGCAGGCCCTGCCGCTGGTAGGTCCAGCGCTCGAAGAAGTAGCCCAGGTAGGCCGCGATGTTCTGCCCGGCGAGGAGTTCCGGAAGGTCGGGCTGGAGGTGGAACAGCCAGTGCCAGTAACCCGCGCCGAGTTCGCTGTCGAGCCGTCGCCACATCTCGCGGGTCGGGATGATGTCCAGCACCGCGAGCCGCTCGACCTGGTCCGGCCGGTCCAGCGCCCAGCGGTGGGCGACGCGTCCGCCCCGGTCGTGGCCGGCGACGGCGACCCGGTCGAAGCCCAGGTGCGTTGCCAAAGCCGCGACGTCGGCCGCCATCGTGCGCTTGTCGTAGCCGTCGCGCGGTTTGTCGGTGCGCCCGTAGCCCCGGAGGTCCGGCGCGATGACGGTGTGTGTCTCGGCGAGCGGGCCGATGACCCGGTGCCAGCAGTGCGAGGTCTGCGGCCAGCCGTGCAGCAGGAACAGCGGCGGCCCTTCGCCCGCGCGCAGGTAGTGCGTCCGGAGTCCGTTGACCGGCGCCATGGCCGAGGTCGCTTCTAACCTGTTCATGGGGTTAGAGGGTAGAGAAGTTCCTAACCTGCGACAAGGGTTAGGATGAGACCATGCGCGGTCCGGACACCGAATGGGTCTTCGACGGCGGCAGGCCCTGCCTCGACCTGGTCAACACCCTCCGCTCGCGGCACCTCGGCGGCGTCGAGCTGTTGACGGGCCAGGACGCGCTCGCCGAATGGCTGGAACTCGCGGGCTTCACTGTCGGCGCGACCTCGGTGACCAGCGGGCATCTCATCGCCGCGCGGGCGCTGCGGGAAGCGGTCGACAAGCTGCTGCTGGCGGTGGCCGAGGGCGAGGCGCCGCGCCCCGCCGATGTCCAGCTGATCAACGAGGCCGCCGCCGCGGCGCCACCGTTGCCGCCGCGCCTGCGGGTCGAAGACGGCGGCGTGCGCCGGGAAGTCCCGCCGCCGCCTGATCCGGTCGCGTCCGCGTTCGCGGTGCTGGCCGTCGACGCGATCGAGCTGGCGGCGGGGGAGGCCGCCGTGCGGATCTGCGCCGCCGACGACTGCGGCCTGCGGTTCTGTGACGCCTCGCCACGCCGGACCCGGCAATGGTGTTCGATGGCTCGCTGCGGCAACCGCGCAAAAGCGCGGGCGCACTACGCGCGAACGAAGAACCGGTAAGCGCGTGGATGGGCGCGCAGCCAGACGTTGAGCCACCCGACCGCGCGCATAGGCGCCGAACGCAGCGAAACCGGTACCAGCGCGCCGATAACCCTTACGGCGGCGGCAAAACGCTCGAAGCGCCGTTGATCTTTTTCTGTCCACTGCAGACCGAGACGTGCGCGGAACCCTGGCGGCAGGGTGGCGCGGATGAGGAACAGCTGCGCGTGCCGCAAGGGGATCCACCACGAATCGGGTAGCCAGCGCACCGGTTTCCGCACCGTGCGAATGGTTTCCAGTAGCGTGTCGATCGCCCCGTTGCGCTCGAACCCGGCGACCATCTCGTCGTAGTAGTGCTCGAACGCCGCCCAGTCTGGCGGGATGTCCTGTTCCCGGACCCCGAGAATCCGGCCGACGTCGCACATCTGCGCGTAATATTCGTCCAATTCGGACGGTGACAGCGGACTGCCGAAAAATCGTTGTGCGTCAACGGGTGCCTTGACGAGCGTGGCGTGCACCCAGGCGTAGGCGTGCGGGTTCAGCGCGCTGTAGCGGCGGTCCTCGTCGATCCCGGTGAACGTCCGGTGCAGCTCTCGCAAGCGGTCCGCTTCGAACCGTGCGCCTTGTTCGCCGCCGTAGACGTAGATCGACAGCGACGCGACGGTGCGCATCAGCCGTGTCCACGGATCCTCGGTGTAGTTCGAGTGGTCCCGCACGCCCGCCGCGACCACCGGATGCGCGACCTGGAGCAGCAGTACCTGTTCCGCCAGCAGCCCGTCGCGGAAGTCGCCGAAGTACCGCCACGCCGCCGTGCCCTTGCGGATCGGGACCGCCATTTCAGTCCTGGGCTCCGCGTAGCAGCATCATCAACGGTTCGGCCGCGGGCACCGCGCTCGCACCGGTCGCGAGACGGCGCAACTGCAATCCGGCGATCAGGGCGACGACGGGACCCGCCAGGCGCTCGGCGTCGGGAACGTGCAGTGCGCGCAGGATCGTCACGGCGAGTTCGTCGTACGCCGCGAAGCACCGCTCCGACGCCTCGCGCAGATCAGGGTCACGTGCCGCTTGCAACCACAGCTCGTGGGGGGCCAGTTCCTGAGTGCCGAACGGCAGCTCCGCGATGACGTGCTCGACGACGATCGCTGCCTGCTCGACGCTCAGCCCTGCCTCGCGGTAGCCCTCGACGAGGCCGGCCAGCTTCGCCGTCTCCTCCTCGGCGAACAGCAGCATCGCCTCGCGCAGGAGTTCGGTCTGGCTGGGGAAGTGATAGGTGAGCGTGCCGAGCGAGACACCGGCGGCGGCGACGATCCGGCGGTTGGTGAGGCCGCCGACGCCGCGTTCGCCGACCACCGTGAGCGTGGCGCGCAGGATGGCTTCCCGGGTGCTCACCAAGCCGTCGCGGGCTGCCGGTCGGGCCACCGTTCGACCTCTTCCAGTTGCGCGGCAAGGGAAATCAGCCGCTCTTCGGCATGCGACGGGCCGAGCAGCTGGGCGCCGATGGGCAGCCCGTCTCCCGTGAGCCCGGCCGGGACGTTGATCCCCGGCCAGCCCAGGATATTCCACGGCCACGCGTACGGGCAGGCCGCGGTGATCGCCTGATCGGTCTGCCAGCTGGTGAGCCCGTCGAAACTGCCGATCGCCGGTGGCGGGGTCGCGGTCGTCGGGGTCAGCAGGACGTCGACGCTGCCGAACACCGAGCCGATCTTCCGGTGCAGCAACGGTTCCGCGCCGCGCGCGAGACGCAGCGCCAGCCCGCCGAGCAGGGTGCCCTGGCGTGCGTTGCCCCGGGTGCGCGGGTCGAGCAGGGCGCGGTCGGGGACACGAGTGGTCCAGTCGCGCACCCCGGCGAGCGAGCGCGGCAGGAAGCTCAGCCCGATCAGCCGGTAGTCCGGCTCGATCTCGACGATCTCGTGGCCCAGGCCCGCCAGTGCCTCGGCGAGCCGCCGTGTCGCCGCGTTCACCACCGGGTCGAGCCGAGTTTTCGTTGCGGTGAAAGGAATCCGGGTGGACAGTCCAATGCGGAGGGTGCCCGGCGCTCGGCGTGCCGCGGACTGGAACTTCTCCCGCGTCCCCGCCGCGACGTCGAGCAGGAGTGCGGCGTCGGCGACTGTCCTGGCCAGCGGGCCGAGCACGGTGAGGCCGTGGAACAGTTCGCCGTCGGTGGGGATGCGGCCGCGCTGGGGCTTGATCCCGACCAGCCCGGTCCACGCCGCGGGGATCCGGATCGACCCCGCGCCGTCCGAGCCCAGCGCGGCGGGGACGACACCGGCGGCGACCGCGGCCGCCGAGCCGCCGGACGAACCGCCCGGCGTGTGCCCGGTGTGCCATGGGTTGCGGGTGGCGCCGAACGCCGGGCCCTCGGTGAACGGCCATTGACCCAGCTCGGGCGTGTTCGTCTTGCCGATGATCACCGCACCCGCGTTCCGGAGCTGGGTGACGGCGGGGGAGTCCGCGGTGGCGGCCGGGAACTCGCCGGGGCAGCCGAACGCCGTCGGCAGGCCGGTGATGTCGATGTCGTCCTTGATCGCGATCGGCACGCCGAGCAGCGGGGCGCGCTCGCCGTCGGCGAGCTTGCGGTCTGCCTCGGCGGCTTCGCGCAGGGCGTCGTCTTCGCGAAGGTGGCGGAACGCGTTGAGGACGGGCTGGCTCGCCTTCGCGCGCTCGAGCGCCGCTGCGGTGAGTTCGACGGAGGTGACCGCGCCCTCGGCGAGGCGGTGCGCCTGATCGGCGAGCCCGGCGAACGTGAGGCCGGTCTGCGGGGGTTGCGGTCATGACTGCTCCCGTCTCGTTCGTTCGAACGAACAATACCACCGTTCACGCGCTGTTCGCCCGCTCGTGACCCGGGACGGGGCCGCACCGAGGGACGCCCCAGGTGCGTTGAACGCACCGAGGGACGCCCTTGTCGCGCTGGATGCACCGAGGGCGTCCCTCGATGCCTCGGCAGGCCGACGGCTACGGTCACGTTCGGAGCAGGTTGGACACCGAGACCGCGGAGGCACGATGACGTACGACCTGGACGGCTTCCCCAGCGCGGCGCTCGACGCCGTACCCCGCGTCGATCTCGGTGGCCTGCCCACCCCGCTGCTGCCCGCACCGCGCCTCGGCGAAGCGCTCGGCCTGCCGAACCTGCTGCTCAAACGGGACGACGTGCATCCGCTGGGCGTCGGGGGCAACAAGCTCCGCAAGCTGGAGTTCCACCTCGGCGCCGCGCTCGCCGCGGGCGCGGACACGGTCGTCACCTTCGGCGCGTTGCAGACCAACCACGGTCGTCAGACCGCCGCGGCCTGCGCGAAGCTCGGGCTGCGCTGCGAACTGGTCCTCACGGCAAAGGTCCCGCGCTCGGGCGAGGCCTACGAGCGTTCCGGGAACCTCTCGCTCGATCGGCTCTTCGGCGCCCGGGTCCACGTCTGCGCAGACGGCGAGGAGACCGGCCGCGTCTACGACCGGCTGATCGCCGAAGCCGCCGCCGAAGGCCGCAAGGTCGCGACGGTCCCGGTCGGCGGTTCCGACGGTCTCGGGACTCTCGGCTACGTCGCGGCGACGCGCGAGCTGGCCGTCCAGCTCGCCGATCTCGGGATCGAACGGGCCCGCGTCGTCGCACCGCATGCAAGCGGCGCCACGTCGGCCGGGATCACGCTGGGCAGCGCGCTGCTGGGCGGTCTCGATGTCGATGTCGCCTGCGTCAGCCATCCGCTCGACGAAGCCACCGAGAACCTGGCGCAGCTGGTCGCCGAGGCTGCCGCGCTGCTGGACGTCGCCCCGCCCGCGCTCGACCACGTGCGGATGAGCGACAGCACGATCGGCCCCGGCTACGGCGTCCCGACCGACGAGACCTGGGCGGCCCTACGGCTTTTCGGCCGGACCGAGGGCGTCGTGCTGGACCCGGTCTACACCGGCAAGGTGGGCGCCGCGCTCGTCGAATGGGCTGCGCAGGGCCGCTTCGCTCCGGCCGACCACGTCGTGTTCGTGCACACCGGCGGGCTGCCCGGCCTGTACGGCTACGCGCCCGAATTCGCCGCCGCGGTCGAGACCGGTTACCTCGGCGATGCGGGCGACGCGCAGTAGGCCGCACAGCAGGAAGACGTCGGCGACGAGCAGCAGCTTCTGCGTGATCCCGATCGGCAGGCTGTTGGCCAGTACGTGGAAGACCCCGTGGTAGGCCTCGTCCAGGCGCACCAGGACGAAGCTGAGCCCGAACAGGCCGAACGCGGCGGCGGTCAGCCGCAGCCGCCGGACGACCAGTGCGCGCTCCGGACGTCCGCGCAGTGTGTCCAGCATCGAGAAGGCCGCGCCCGGCAGGCTGAGGAACGCGATCAGGCACGAGTACAGGTGGATCTCGCCGCTGACCGGGTCCGGGGCCGCCGGATAGCTCGCCGGGAAGGCCGCAGCCGTGGCCAGGCCCAGCGCCCAGAGCACCAGCAGCAGCCGCGCCGTCCGGGACAGCTGGACCCCGGCACCGTGCAGCGCGCCGAGCACCGCCAGCGATCCGATGGTCATCGACAGCATGCTCGCCGCGAGCATGCCGGTGCCGCGGTCGGTGAAGGCGTAGCTGGACAGTGTGTCGTAGACCGGATCGTGCGAGCTGATCACGTGCAGCACCGTGATCGTGAACAGGCTCCAGCCGATCCCCGCGATCGCGACGAGGCGCCACGGTCTCGACCGTGGCGCCTCTCCCCGCTCCTCCTGAATCCCCATGTATCCAGGTTCGTCGCCCGCGACGCGTTCGTGATCAGGGAAGACCCTGAATTCCCCCGGAAGCCTGATATCAGGCGGTGAAGTCCACCACAACGAGCGCCTGGTCGTCGTGCCGTTTCGCGCGGGGCCAGCGTGTGCCGTCCGGGTCCTGCTTCTCGGCGGTGCGGACGGCGTCGAGTACCGCGTCCGGACCGTTCGCGCGGGCGAGACCCAGCGCTTCGGGCCAGTCGAACAGGTGGTATTCGTCGACCCCGATCGCGACCCCGTCACTGGCCAGCAGCGCGACGTCCACCGCCGACCTCGGCCAGGTTCGCCGCACCGCTTTCGCGGCCGCGCCGGGATCCGCTTCGGCGACCCAGAACCCGTCGTCGGCGTTGCGCCTGCGCCGGACGTCCGCGCCGGTCTGGAGCTTGCCGCCGTCCCGCAGTGCGACGAGCCGGTCGTCCGACACGACGTCCAGCTTGGTGCTGCCGAAGCGCCCGAAGGCGACTATCGGGCTGTCCGCGAGTACCAGCGCCTCGACCTCGTCGGGCTGCCAGCGCAGCATCGCGACGGTGCTCGATGGCGCGTTCCCGGGTCGCAGCCCGTGCTCCGCGGCGACGTCGGCGATCGACGCGGCGAGCACGTCGGCCAGGTCCGCGTCCGGTTCGGCGTGCAGGCCGGCGGCGAGCCGGTCGGCGAGCAGCCCGGCGTACCAGCCGCCGGGGGGCAGGTCAGGGTGCGGTGAAGTGGCGCCGTCGAGCAGGAGGACCGCGTTGTCCAGCACCACGACGTGGTCCTCGGTGGGGCGGTCTGCGCCGTCGGTGCCGACCCCGGCCCGTTCGGCGATCGCGATGTCGGGCATCCCGCGACTGTAGTACGGCGTCAACTGAGGTTGACATCCTCGGCGATGTCAACGTAAGTTGACAGCATGACTGAGGCAACGGACCTGGCCGCGCGAGCGGGCGATCGCGATCCCCGGGTGGGGCTGCGCGCCGTCGCCGCGCTCCGGCGGCTGCTGGAGCAACTGGAGGCCGTGCAGGTGCGCAGCGCGCGAGTGCACGGGTGGTCGTGGCAGGAGATCGCCGCCGAGCTGGGGGTCAGCAGGCAGGCGGTCCACAAGAAGTACGGGAGGCACTGATGTTCGAACGGTTCACCCCCGACGTCCGGTTCGCGCTCGTCGACGCGCAGCGGCTCGCCACCGAGATGGGCTCACGGGAGATCGAGCCGCTGCATCTGCTGGCAGAACTCGTCCGCAGCGCCGACAGTGACGCGTCCCGCCTGCTCACGCGGCTGGGCGTCTCGCGGGACGACATCGCGGGGGAGCTGGAGCGGTTCCGTCGCCGCGGCGGGATCACCGACACCGACGCCGAGGCGCTGACGGAGCTGGGCATCGACGTCGAGCAGATCGTCGAGCGGGTCGAGCAGACCCACGGTCCCGGCGCGCTCGCGGGACCGGGGCAGGGCCGCCGGGGCAAGCGCACGCTGCCGTTCGCCCCGACGACGAAGAGACTGATCGAGGGCTGCCTGCGGCAGGCGATCGAGATCGGGGACAAGACCCTCGGGCAGGACCACCTCCTGCTCGCGCTGGCGGCACAGCAGGGGGTCGCCGCCGACCTGCTCGCCCGGCACGGCGCCGACTATCCGACGCTGCGCCGGGCGATGCGGGAACGCAAGGCCGGCTAATGTGCGCCGTCTGGGCACCGTCGGTCCGGTTCCTCCTCTGGCAGGTCTTCCGTGCCGGGAGCTTCGGGACCGCGCCAGGTCACCAGCGGCAGGAGGGCCTGGGCGAGCGGGCCGATGGCCAGCGCGTAGAACACCGTCCCCACGCCGACCGACCCGCCGAGCAGCCAGCCCGCGGCGAGCACGGTCACCTCGATCCCGGTGCGCACCAGCCGGACGGACCAGCCGGTGCGCGCCGCGAGGCCGGTCATCAGCCCGTCGCGCGGGCCGGGGCCGAGGCGGGTGCCGACGTAGACCGCCGTCGCGACGCCGTTGAGCACCACCCCGCCGACCAGCAGCGTGATCTGCCAGGCGAGGACGTGCTGGTCCGGTAGTACGGCACGGACCAGGTCGACGACGATCGAGATGACCACGATGTTGGCGACCGTCCCGATGCCGGGCCGCTGCCGGATCGGGATCCACAGCAGGAGCACGGCGACGGCGATGATCGCGGTGAGCGTGCCGAAACTCAGGCCGGTCAGTTTGTTGAGGCCGTCGCTGAGGACGTCCCACGGGGCGAGGCCGAGGTGTGCCCTGGTCATCATCGCCATGCTCGTGCCGTACAGGGCGAGGCCCGCGAGCAGCTGTGCACTGCGCCGCACGGGGGCATGGGTGATCCGGACAGGGCGGAGATCGAGTTGTGCCACGCCTCCACTATCAGGGGCAAGTGGTCTTGAATACCATGGCCAATTCGTCATAATTGGCCTTATGCAACCCCAGATCCCACCAGGTGGACGGATATCGGGCCCTCGATTGGCTGGTTTGCTGGGTTCCTGGCGGCAAGGTGGCTCGCGGCACGGAGCCGCCGACCTCGCGGCAGCCATCGAACTGCACGTCCTGGACGGCCAGCTCCCGCTCGGCACCCGGCTGCCCGCCGAGCGGGAGCTGGCCGAGGCACTGGGGATCAGCCGGACGCTGATCGGCGCCGCGCTCGACCGGCTGCGGGAGAGTGGGATCGTGGCCAGCCGCCGGGGTGCCGGATCGTGGGTCGCGGCACCACGGCGGGGCAGCGGGCCGCTGGTGCCCTCCGGCGACGACCTGATCTGTCTCGCGCGCGCGGCGCCGTCGGCGCTTCCCGGCATGGCCGGGGTGCTCGACACCGCCCGCCGGGCACTTACCGAGCACCTCGGCGAGCACGGCTACTACGAGCGCGGGCTGCTGGCGTTGCGGGAACGCATCGCGCAGCGCTATACCGACCGCGGGCTGCCCACCTCGGCGTCGCAGGTGATGGTGACCAACGGCGCCCATCACGCGTTCGTGCTGGTCCTGCGCATGCTGGCCGGACCGGGGGACCGGGTGCTGGTCGAGCAGCCGACCTACCCGAACGCGCTGGAGGCCATCCGGTCCGCGCATGCCGTCCCGGTGCCGGTCGCGCTCGACCCGGCGGGCGCGCGAGGCTGGGACATCGCCGGGATCGAGGCCGCGGTGCGCCAGGCGGCACCCCGGCTGGGCTACCTCGTGGTCGACTTCCACAACCCGACCGGACTGCGGCTCGACGCGGAAGGCAGGGAGCGGCTGGGCGCGCTCCTGGCCAGGACCAGGACGCCGGTGGTCGTCGACGAATCCCTGGTCGAACTGGACTACGAGGGGGACCCGGTGGACGGGCCGCCACCGCTGGCCGCGTCGGCGGGGGACCTGGCGATCACCGTCGGTTCGGCCTCGAAGTCGCATTGGGGCGGCTTGCGGATGGGGTGGATCCGGGCGTCGGAGGACATGCTGGGCAGGCTGGTTTCGTCGCGGTTCGCCGTGGATCTCGGCTCGCCGGTGTTCGAACAGGTCGTGCTCGCGGAATTGCTCGCCGAGGCGGGCTTCGGGATGCTGGCGCAGCGCCGCGAGGAGTTTCGTGCCCGCAGGGACGGGCTGGCCGAGGCGTTGAGCTGGTACTGCCCGGATTGGACGTGGACGCTGCCGCCGGGTGGCCTGTCGCTGTGGTGCCGGCTGCCGGAGCCGATGAGTACCCGGCTCGCGGTGGCGGCGGCCGGGCACGGGGTGCAGATCGCGCCCGGTTCGCGGTTCGGTGCCCACGGTGGGCTGGAACGCTGGCTGCGCCTGCCCTTCGCCCAGTCACCGGATCGGCTCTACGAAGCCGTTCGGCGGCTCAGCGCCGCAGCGTCCGCGGTTCGCGGCACGCCCGCCCCCACCGCCACCGAAATCCCGATCGCCTGAAACGACGACAACCGGTGCGCTGGATGGGGTCCGGTCCGGCCGCTCCAGGGATGGGCGGCGGTCGATGGGCATCCAGCGCACCGGCTGTTCGTGCCCGCCCCGGCGTCAGCCGGTGCGGGCACCGCGGCGGCTTCCCGGCACAGCCCCTCGACGTGCCGGGAAGCGCCCGCGGTGCGGGTGGCTCCGGGCCTTGACGGTTTCCCGTTCGGCGCGGTGAACGAGAACCCCCGGAGCACACCCGGTGTGGGTCCCGGGGGCGGGGGGGGGCCGCGGGGCCGGGGCCCCGGCCCCCAACCGCCCGGGGCGGGGGGGCGGGGGGGGAGGGGGGGGGTCGGGGAACCCAGGGGTGGGCGCGGGGAAACACCACACCGAGAGAAATA
>NZ_JBHYJW010000054.1:0-67208 GCF_042741125.1 Amycolatopsis sp. NPDC058986
TTTTTTACCTGTGTGGGGGTCTGTTTTTTTTTAACCCCACCCCGGGGTGGGTGCTCGCCCCCCCCCACACGCCACATTGGGGCGCATGGGCCGCCTCGGGAACGGAAGCGTTCCGGCTTACTGCTTCATGCCGTGGTCGATGGCCTCGATGATGCGCGGGCGCAGCTCGGCGGCGCTGATGATCGCGTCGACCGAGCCGACCTCGACGGCACGCTGGATGCTGTGCACGCGGTCGAACTCCGCGGCCACCTCGCCCAGTTTCTCCGCGCGCACCGAGGACTGCGTCTCGGCCAGTTCCGCGGTCAGCGCCGCCCGTTCGGCGCCACTGGCCCCCTCGACCCGGCTCTGCAGCGCGACCACCCGCGGGTCGTTCGCCGTGCGGGTGTTGACGTCGTGGGTGAACACCACGGCCGCCGCCGGGGCACCGCCGAGCACCGAGGCGAACGAGCCTTCCAGCGCCAGCACCGTCATGTTCGGGTTCAGCGTCTTCGAGAAGACCACGAACGCACCGCCGTGGTACCGCGAGATCACGGTGAACACGATCGGACCTTCGAAGTTCACGATCGCGCGGCCGATCTCCGCGCCGTACTCCAGCTGCAGTTTGCGCAGCGACTCCGGCGAGCCGTCGAAGCCGGACAGGTTCGCCAGCACCACCAGCGGCCGGTTCCCGCTGGCCGCGTTGATCGCGCGCGCCGCCTTCTTCGACGAGCGCGGGAACAACGTGCCCGCGGTGAACGCGTCAGGCCCGTCGGTGGGCGGGAAACCGCGGCGGGGCACCGACCGCGATTCGATGCCCAGCAGGCAGACCGGCCACCCTCCAATATGGACGTCCTGCACCGCGGCGGTGTCCGCGTCCGCCATGCCCGCCCAGCGTTCCAGTACCGGATGGTCCTGATCGGACAGTGCGCGCATCACGGTCCGGATGTCGAACGGCTTCTTGCGGTCCGGGTTGTGCTCGGCCGAGAAGATCTGGCCGACCGTCGTGAAGTCGCTGCCGACGACCGCGTGCGGGAACACCGAGACGTCCCGGTCGAACGGGTCCGCCGTGGTAGCGCGTCGTGGCGCCGCCTCACCGGGAACGACGTAGGTGTGGTCGTAGTGCGACATCAGCACGTCGCGTGCCGCGCCGAGGTTCGGCGCCCAGTACTGCGCCTGCCCGTTCGGCCCCATCACCCGGTCGTAACCACCGATGCCGAAGTTGTCCTCGGCGGAGACGCCGCCGGAGAAGTCCAGCGCCTGCTTGCCGGTCAGCACCATCGCCGAATCCGGCGTCATCACCAGGATTCCCTTGGTGTGCATGAGCATCGTGGCCTCGGCGTTCCAGTACGGCTGGGCACCGACGTTGATGCCGGAGACGACGACGTTGATCTCGCCGCCCGCCTGGGTGAACTCGACGATCCGCTTGAGCGCCGCCGCGACCCAGTCCATGTTCTCGGTGCCGGAGTCCATGGAGATCCGCGCGCCGGAGGACAGCGCGAACCACTCCAGCGGGACCCGCATCCGCTCGGCGAGGTCCAGCGCCGCGATGACGCGGGAGCACTCCGGTTCGGACAGCGCGCCCAGCGACTTCGTCGGGTCGCCCAGCAGCACCACGCGGGTCACGCCTTCGGGGTACCGCCGGGTCGGCGTGCTGACCACCCCGGCGACGATCGCCGCCTTGTTGTGCCCGCGCGGCCGGTCGACCGGGACCAGGACGCCGTTCTCCAGGTCGTGCTCGACGAAGCCGCCCTGGTTCCCGGCGAGCATCGAGGTCAGCTCGTACGGGTACACCGTGTTCCTGGCGCTCGCGCGCAACACCTTCTGCCGGTAGTCGTCGAGCGGCTCGACCGGCTCGACCGACGGCTCGCCGACGGTCAGCACGGCGCCGCCGGTCGCGTCGAACGAGACGCGCACGGCGACCTTCTTCAGCTCGCCCGTCCTCTCGTCGCGCTGCCGCGCGATGAACAGGATCTCCTCGAGGCCGGCACCCGCGGTCGTCGGCAGCACGCGCCCGGCGATCATCTCCAGCTCGGCGCGGGTCAGGCTGCTCGGCGGCCAGACGTAGACCACGATCCGGTTGGTGCTGAAGCGTTTCTTCGACGGACGCCGCGCCTGGGCGCGCCGGATCGAGTCGAGGCAGGTGGTGATGGCGTCCTCGGCCGTGGGCAGCGCGACCAGCCTGCCGTCGTGCTCGCGCAGCTCGGTCAGGTCGCGCACCTGCGCGAAGGCGACGAGGCGGTCGTCGGTGGGATTCTCCCGCGCGACGCACCGGAAGAGGTAGATCTCCTCGTCCGAGGACGGCAGCCGGGTGAGGTCGAACTTGCTCAGCCGCTCCAGCTGCATGCGCTCCGCGATGTAGGGGTGCAGGCCGCGGATCAGCCGGTCCTCGGTCATCCCGGTCGTCGTTCCGTCCGTCGCCGGGCGGAACGTGAAGTGGTGGTGCATCACCGCGCCGCCGCTGCCCGCGACGGTGGTGGTGAGCCGGCGCACCTGGCCCGGCAGCGGGTGCGCGCCGATGACCTCCTGCAGCGCGGCGGCCATCGCGTCGAAGTCCTCCGGCTGGTCCTCCCAGGCGAGGTAGATGTCGGCGTCGACGGTGCCGTTCTCACCCGCCAGCTCCGCGAGCCCGCCGAGCGCGCTGCCCAGCGCCTCGAAGGCCACCGCGGCGGAGACCACACACGAGCCGGCGCGCTCGGCGACCACGAACGTGTAGCCGGCGTCCTGCTTGGTGCGCACGGCGGTGAGGCCCTTGTTGCCGTAGTACCGGCGGGTCAGCACCTCCAGCATGACCGCGTTGTCCAGATGGTCGCGGTTGAGCCGTTGCCCGAGCACCCGCACCAGCGGCTCGGTGCTGCGTACCATCTTGGCGATCCGCTCGCCGCGGTCCGGCGCGTCCGGGTGCTGGTCGAGGTGGCGCAGGTGCCTGCGGACCTCGGCATAGACGCGGGCGCGGGTGCGGCGCAGCAGCGGCTGGGCGAACCAGCGGAACACGATGCCGCGTGCCAGGTCGGACACCGCGGGGAAGCGCACCTGCGTGGCCGCCACCAGCCGCTCCAGCGCGAGCCCGGCGGGCTCCCGCAGCGGGTCCGCGGGCGGTGCCTCGGTGATCCACTGACGCAGCAACGCGGAAACGACGGCCACGTCCGAGGACGCGCGCTGCTGGGCGAGGAAGATCCGGAAGACCGCCTCCTCCAGCTCCGGCGTCCGCTCGAGATCGGTCACCCCGTACTGGCCGAGCACCTGGCGCAGCCGCGCCTGGAACTTCTCCGGCAGCCCGGCACGCTCGACGTCGAGGCTCTGCAGATAGGTGTGGAAGTACTCGCGGGGGCTGTGCACCGGCGTGTTCGGCTCGATGTCCTCACCGGCGGGCTTGTTCCGGGTCAGCTCGGACAGCTCCGCGAACACCGACAGCAGGCCGAGCTCACCGTCCAGAAGCTGTTCGGGGTCGGCGAGTTCGGCACGCGCGGCCAGGTAGTCCGACAGCGTTCGCGGGTCGACGTCGAAGCCGAGCAGCTGGCCCCGGAGATCCTGCAGGCCGCGGGCGGCCCGCTCGGCGGCCGAGGTGCTCATCCGCAGGAGAGGCAGGTCGACCTCGGCGACGGAACCGTCCTCAGTGGACTCGTCGGTGGTGTCCCCGTCGGCGAGCGGTTCCAGGCGCATCAGCGGCGCGCCGGTCTCGACCTGGCTGCCGACCGAAACCGGGCATTCCCGCACGCGGGCGCGGAACGGCGCGCGCAGCACCGTCTCCATCTTCATGCTTTCCAGCACCAGGATCGGTGCCCCGGATTCGACCTCGTCACCCACCGAAAGCGGCGTCGCGACGACGAGTGCGGGAGCGGGGGAGCGGACGACGCCACCCTCGTCACGACTGACCCGGTGCGTGACGCCGTCGACCTCGACGAGGTGGATCGGCCCGTGTGTCCCGGTGACGAGACGGAACCGCGTGCCGTTGACGGTGATCTGCCCGCTGTGCTGGTCGAACCGCTCGATCTCGACGTCGGCGGGCTGGAAGTCCCCGCCGCCGCTGACGCCGACGCGGAAACGCTTCCGCCCCACGCGCGCGACGCTGACGCGGTAGGCCACGCCGCGGAGTTTCAGATCGAGCGGGCGGCCGCTTTCGTGCTGCACCTGGGGACGTCCGCCGTGCGCGGTGGCCAGCAGCCGCTGCCGGGCGACGTCCTCCTCGTCCTGGTAGGCCTCGATCGCGGCCGCGGCCAGCGCGATCGCCGAGTGCCGGTGCGTGACCAGGTCGCCGTCGGCGCGGACGCGGTCGATCCAGCCGGTGTCGGCGCTTCCGTCGATGACCTCGGGCCGGTCGAGCAGGTCGAGCACGAAGCTCTTGTTGGTCGCGCCGCCCTCGATGATCACGGTGGTTTCGGCCATCGCCCGGCGCAGCCGGGCCAGTGCCTCGTCACGGTCGCGGCCGTAGGCGATGATCTTGGCGATCATCGAGTCGAAGTCGGCCGGGATGGTGTCGCCCTCGCTGACCCCGGTGTCGACGCGGATGCCCGGACCCGCGGGCAGGACGAGGCGCGCGATGCGGCCGGGGGAGGGGGCGAAGTCGCGGTCCGGGTCCTCGGCGTTGAGCCGCGCCTCGACCGCGTGCCCGGCTTCGGCGGGCTGCGGGCCTTCCAGCTTGCCGCCGTTCGCGACGTGCAGCTGTGCCTTGACCAGGTCGGTGCCGGTGGTGATCTCGGTGATCGGGTGTTCCACCTGGAGCCGGGTGTTGACTTCGAGGAAGGCGAACAGCTTCTCGCCGGGGTGATACAGGAACTCGACCGTACAGGCGCCCCGGTAGCCGACCGCGACGGCGAGCCGCTCGGCCGACGCCTTCAGCTCCGCGGCCTGTTCCGGCGCGAGCACCGGCGACGCGGACTCCTCGATGATCTTCTGGTTGCGTCGCTGCACCGAGCAGTCGCGGACGCCGAGCGCCCACGCCGTCTCGCCGTCGGAGATCACCTGGACCTCGACGTGCCGGGCGCCGGTGACCAGGCGCTCCAGGAACACGACGCCGGAGCCGAACGCGCGCAGCGCCTCCTGGCTGGTGCGCTCGTAGGCGTCGGCGAGGTCGCCGGCGGAGGTGACCTTGCGGATGCCGCGCCCGCCACCGCCCGCGGTCGCCTTGAGCATCAGCGGGTAGCCGATCTTCGCGCCGGCTTCGAGCGCCTCGTCGAGGCTCGCCACCTCACCGCGGCTCCACGGCGCCACCGGGACGCCGACCTCCTCGGCGATCAGCTTCGCGCCGATCTTGTCCCCGAGCTTGCGCATCGCCTCGGCGCTCGGCCCGACGAAGGTGACCCCGAGTTTTTCGCACAGTTCGGCGAAAACCGGGTCCTCGGCGACGAAGCCCCAGCCGACCCAGGCCGCGTCGGCGCCGGTCTCGACCAGCGCGCGCTCCAGGACCTGGTAGTCGAGGTACGGCCGCGCCGAGGCGGGGCCGAGCGAGTAGGCGAGATCCGCTTCGCGCACGAACGTCGCCGTCCGGTCCGCGTCGGTGTACAAAGCCACGGTCTCGATCCGCGTCCCGGTCTCCGCGGAGAGATCCCGGACTGCGTGGATGAGCCGCATCGCGGCCTCCCCGCGGTTCACGATGGCGACACGACTGAACACCGACAGAGCCTCCCAAGTACGCACAGAAGGCGACGCCTCCGGGTTCCGGAGCGTCGCCTGCACCTTCCTACACAGTGCTCTCTTACCGGCGGGTACACCAATGTCAGCTATGACGCATGCCGTGGCCCCGCTTTTGGAGGAACCATCCAAAAAGCGGCCCAGGCCACACCGGCTGGAGGCCCGTTCGCTCCAGATCTGCCACAAAGCCGGGTGGCGGCCGCCCAGTGGTAACGAGGGGTTCACGCGGCGGCTCCCCCGCGAAGACAGGGGGCGGCACGCCGGGAAATAGGGGGCCTGCGCCCGGGGTCGCCGCCAACCCGGGCGCAGGCCGCTTTCCCCCGGGCGCCGTCACCGGGGAGTTTCACCGCGACCGGCGGGGTCGCGCCGGGAGAACGTAACAAGGCAGCACCCGAAAGTAACTGTGGGAATCCACAGAAGAACACGGTGTCACCAAAGTCAGAACTGTCGACTGGCTTAGGTATACTGTATGCACTACGTGGCGCTGCGGCGGTCGCCGTGGACGAGGGCGGAGAGGAGCACAGTGCTGGTGGAGCGCGCGGCGGAACTGGCCGCCATGACGTCGGTACTGCGATCGGCGCGTCGCGGCGCCGGTGGCCTCGTCGTGGTCTCCGGCCCGCTGGGCATCGGGAAAACCGTGCTGTTGAACGCTTTCGCGGAGCAGGCGAGCGCGGACGGGGCACGGGTCCTGCGGGCTGCCGCGGCCCCGCTCGAGCGCGACTTCGCGTTCGGCGTCGTCCGGCAGCTGTTCCACGCCCCGGTCCGCACGGCCGAACCCGCCCGCCGCGCGGCCTGGCTCGGCGCGGCGGCGGCCGCCGCGCGTCCGCTGCTCGACGACGACCCTGCCCGCGTGCGCCGGTACCGTGCGGAACACCCGCTGTTCGAAGGACTGCGGGCGCTGGTGGCGAACATGGCCGCGCGGACCCCGCTGCTGCTCCTCGTCGACGATCTCCAGTGGACGGACCTGCCCTCGTTGCGCTGCCTCGGTTTTCTGGCCGACCGGCTCGCCACCCTGCCGGTGGTGATCGCCGTCGCGGCACACCAGGGCGACCACCACGCCGGGCCGGGGCACCTCGCCGGGCTGACGTCGTCGGCACGCGAGGTGCTGTCACCGCGCCCGCTGAGCGCGCGGGGGAGCGCGCGGCTGGTCAGGGCGGTGTTCGCCGAGGCGGACGACGAGTTCCTCCTGGCCTGCCACGAACGCGCGGCGGGGAACCCGATGGTGCTCACCGCGATCTTGCGTGCGCTCGAAGCGGGCGGGACACCGCCACGCGGCGCGTCGGCCGACGTCGTGCGATCGGCGTTGCCGGGCAGGCTCCGCGAACGGCTCCTGTCCTTCCTGCGCCAGCTGCCGCCCGCGGCGCTGAAGCTGGCCACCGCTGTCGCCGTCGTCGGCGACCCGGTCGAGCGAGACGTGCTCGCCGGACTGGCCGGGCTCGACGCGACCGAGGCCGGGAACGCCGAACGCGCGCTGCGGCTGGCCGGCGTGTTCACTGCGTCGCCCGCCGGGCCCCGGTTCGCGCATCCCGCGGTCCGCGCGGCCGTCGACGAACTGCTGCCGATGGCGGACCGCGAGGAACTGCACCTCGCCGCGGCGAGGTCGCTGCACCGCCACGGGTGTCCCGCCGAGCGGATCGCCGGTCTGCTGCTCGGGGTCGACCGTCCACAAGGGACATGGGCGGTCGAGGCGGTGCGGGCCGCGGCGGTGGCTGCGGCCCGCGACGGCCGTCCGGCGCGGGCGGTGGAATTCCTGCGGCACGCGCTGAGGTACCACGCGCAGGACGGCCCCGGACGCGCGGAACTGCTGGTCGACCTCGCCACCGTGGAAGGCCGGTACGACGCCGGCGCGGCGGTCCGCCATCTCGCGCAGGCCGTCCCGATGCTGCCCACCGCGGCCGGACGCGCCGCGGCCGTGCTCCCGTTCGCGCCGCTGGCACCCGCGACCGCGCCCGAACCCGTCGCCGCACTGGTGCGTCAGGCCGCCGAAGACCTCGGGGCTCCCGCCCGGCTTTCCGGTGCCGAACGCGATCTCGCGGTGCGCCTCGGGGCACGCCTGCGGCCTCACGGCCATGGCGGCCGGTTCGCCGCGCTCGCCGGGGAACCGGCCACCTCGACGTGTGCCGAACGGGAACTGTCCGCGGTCCTGCTCCACGAGGCGGCCCAGCGGATGACGCTGCCCGCCGCGCGGGTGGCGGAACTGGCGAACCGGCTGCTGGCGGCCGAACCGCCGGACGCCGATCACCCGTACCCCGCGCTGCCGCTGCTGGTTTCGGTGCTGATCACGGCGGACGCGACCGCCGGGCTCGCGCTGTGGCTGGACGCCGCGCTCAAGCGCGCCCACGCGCGGAACGCGCCGGTCGTGTATCGCGGGCTGTGCGCGCAGAGCGCGCTGGTGCACCTGCACACCGGCGATTTCGGCCCGGCCCGCGCGGCGGCGGTCGAGGCGTGGGAGCTTTCGGGCGACGAGCCGGCCGAACCGATCACCGCGACGCTGGCGCTGACCGCCGTCCGCACCGGGGATCTCCGGCTGGCCACCGACCGGCTCGACCCGGCGTACGAACGGAACCGGGCCCGGTGCACCCGGCCGTTCTGGCGGCTGTTCGACGGGATGCTCGCGGCCGAACGCGGGGAGTTCGCGCGTGCGGCCGAACGCGTGCTCGACTGCGGCCGGGCGCTCGACCGGGAATGCTGGTACGGCAACGGGATTCTCCCCTGGCGGGCGATGACCGCCGAACTGTGCCTGCGCGCGGGCGATCTCGGGCAGGCCAAGGCGATCGCGGCGGAGGACCACCGGTCCGTGCTCACCTGGGGCGCGCCTGGTCCGCTCGGCCGCGCACTGCGGGTCCGGGCGGACGTCCTCGGCGGTCACCGCGCGGTCGCGTTGCTGCGGGAGGCCGTCGAAGTCCTCGGCCGGTCGGAGAACAAGGTCGAACTCGCCATCGCGAAGGTGCGGCTCGGCCGGGCGCTCACCGCACACGGAAGTCCTCGGCAGGCGGCCGGACTGCTGAGGGAAGGCCGGGAACTGGCCGAATCCTGCGGGGCCGCCCACCTCGTCGAATCCCAGGGCGGTCAGGCGAGCACAGCCGCCTCGGCGGAGTGGGAGCTGACGGCCGCCGAAGCCAGAGTCGCGCGCTACGCCGTCGGCGGCGCGACGAACCAGGACATCGCGAACGCGCTCCGGGTGAGCACGCGCGCCGTCGAAAAGCAGCTGACCAAGGTGTACCGCAAGCTCGGTGTCGCGGGCCGGGCCGGGCTACCCGCCGCGCTCGCCGTGTCCGGCCAGGACGACTGACCCGCCGTCACCGCTCGCCCGCCGAATGCCGTCGAGGGCGTAGCGCGGCACGGGCCGCCAGTCGGGGCCGGGGTGACGAGTTCGCCGGAGTGGTCGTGCTCGCCCGCGAGAAGATCGAGGACGGCCGTGCAGCCGTGCTGCTTCCGCGACGGGCCTTCGAGATCCGGCCCGACGGCAGGCCCGCCGGATTGCCGAACGGCAGGACCGGACGTCTCGTGCTCACGACCGATTCACCGTGGTGGTACCTGCGGCTGATGGGCGACACGGCCGTGAAGCAGCTGCGGGCGGCGACGTTGCGGTACTGCGGGATCCGTCCTGTGTGGACGACCCGGTTCGGGCCGGTGAAAGGGTCGAGTGACGCGGGACGGGAGCGGTGGCTGGACAGAACGGCCGAACTCGCCCGGCGTGACGCCGCCAAAAGGCGCGTACGGCAGGCGGGCCGGGTCCGCCGGTAGCGGTTCCGCGGAGATTTCCGTCCGGCGTGTACGTTTGAATTTTCAACGTGAGCCGGGATCGTGAATGGTGCATTGGGGGTTTTCGCATTAAGGCTCTGGTGTGGTGGGGGTTGCGGATGTGCCGAGGGACGCTTTCGGTGCGCTGGCCCGGGGTGCGACAAGGGCGTCCCTTGGTGCGTTGAATGCGACAGGGGCGTCCCTGGGTGCGGTGGATGCGCCCAGGGGGTCCCTCGGACTTTTCCACCCACGCCGAGAGCGTCGCCGATGTCGCGAACGGGCCGTTGACGACGATGAACGTCCCGGACGGAGCGTTCGCGACATCCAGATCGCGGCGCGAACTCCCAGCCGCCACGACAACCCCGCGAACAACACACATCCCACCGGACCCGCACCCCGGACCCTCGCCGAATGCCGTGAAAGCATCTCCAGTTACCACGGCCGCGGTGACGCCCGGGGGTTTCGTTCATAGTGTTCCCGAAACCCGGGTGCCCCAAGGAAATGAAAGACATTCAGGGGTTCCCGTTGACCGGTAGCCGGACAGCGTTCCCGCGCGGCCGGGGTGACTTTTCCGGTGCGGCCACAGGGGAGCGGAGCCGGATGTTTCACGCTTCGTTACCAGAGTTCGGTGGGATCGACCTGGGCATCGTCCTTCTTGCGGTGGCAGTTAACGCGCGAATGGGGGACGGTGATTCCGCTGAGTAGTCATCGCGCGGCAATTGGCAACCGCTCGGGGGCGCCGTATAGTGCGAATGGTGGCAGGAAGTAACGATTTACCGGATGGACGGGTAGCCCCGTGCCCGGCAGGGAAGCAGGCCAGATCCCGCTCGCCCCGGTGGTCGACCGGGCTTTCGCGGGCACCGCGCGGATCGTGGTCGCGCGCGGGGTGGCGGGTATCGGCAAGACAAGGTTGCTCGACGCGACGGCTTCGGCGTTGCGGGCGCGTTCGCGGGTGCTGACCGTCCACTGTGGTGAACTCGGCGACGTCTCGGATTTCGGTGTGGCCCGCGCGTTGTTCCAGCCGATCCGGGCGCTGGCCGGGAACGATCGCTCCCGGGACGACGTGGCGCGGCGCGCGCTGGCCGGCCTCTACTCGCCGAAGGGGTTCGCGGGATCCGCGACGCTGGCCGAGGCATACCCTGCTTTGCAGGGGCTGTACTGGCTCGCGGCGAGCCTGCTGGCCGAGCGGCCGCTGACGCTCGTCATCGATGACGCCGAACTGTGCGACGAGCCGTCGATGTGGTGGCTGGACTTCCTGCTGCGCCGCGCGGACCGGCTGCCGCTGCTGGTGCTGCTCGCCCGGCGGACCGGCCGTGCCGGACCGGGGGCCGAGGGCATGGGCGGGCTCGCGGCGGACCCGCGCTGCGCGGTACTCGACCTGGCGCCGCTGACCCCGCCGCAGGTGCACGAGATTCTGCGCGAAGCCTTGCCCGCCAACCCTGACAGCGTTTTCACCGCCGCCTGCGCCAAGGCGTCCGGCGGGAATCCCCGCGCCCTGTGGCGGCTGATCGGCAGGCTGCGTGAGGAGGGCGTGACACCCGACGCGGCGGGAGTGTCCAGGGTGGGGGAGCTGAGCGGCGAGGTCGTCGGGCCGATGATCGTCGCCAGGCTCGACGGGCAGCCCGAACACGTCCTCGAGGTCGCCCGCGCGGCGGCGATCCTCGGCGGCCGCAATCTCGACCTGGTCCCCGTGCTGAGCGGGGTGCCGCCGCGCGTGGTGGACAGCGCGATCTGGGTGCTGCGGGAACTCGAACTCGTCTCCGGCGCGACAGCCGATCTCGGGAACGACGTCCTGCGCTCCGCCGTACTCGGCCGCCTGACACCGGAAGAGCGCATCCGGCGCCGCGCCAGGGCCGCGCGCTTGCTGAACGAGGCGGGCCGTCCCCACGACGACGTCGCCGAACAGCTGGTGCACGTCCCCGGGCGCATCGAACGGTGGATGTCCGGTGTGCTGCGTGGCGCCGCCGGGCTGGAACTGGATCGCGGGCGCCCCGAGACGGCGCTGCGCTACCTGCGGCACGCGCTCGCCGGCGACGACGGGACGTCCCGGTTGCCGCTGCTGCTGGATTCCGTCGGCCCGCTGAGCCGGCTCGATCCGGCGGAGGCACTGCGGGTGGCGCGGTCGGCGCTGGCCGAGGTCCGGGACCCCCTGAGCCGCGCGCGGATCGGGATCACGGCGGGGCGGCTCGGCGTGCACGCGGGGCGGGCCGCCGAAACGGTGCCCCTGCTCGCCGGAACGCTCGAACAGCTGCGGGCGAGCTTGCCGTCCGAGCCGGACGAGGCACAGCGGGAACTGCTGACGTCGGCCGAAGCCACGCTGCTGCTGGCGAGCGTCATGGATGAATCCACAGTGGACTCCGCGGCGCGGCGGGCACGGGCGTTGGCACGCCCGGCCGGGAACACCGACGCCGAGCGGTCCCTGCTGGCCGGGCTGGCGGTGGTCGCGCTCCAGCAGGGCGAGCCCGCGGCGGAAGCGGCCGCCTTGGCTCGCGAGGCGCTCAAGGGCGGCGATTCCGGCGCGGTCGGCTTCACCGAGCTGTGCGCCGGGGGAGTGCTCCTGGCCGCCGACGACGTCGACGGCGCGCAGGAGGCGCTGACCCGGCTCGTGGACAACAGCAGGCGCGTCGATCCGTGGATGTACCTGCAGGGACTCACCGCACGGGCACTGTTGCGCCACCGCACCGGGGACCTCGCGCGGGCCGCGGTGGACGCGGACACCGCGCAGCGGTTCCGGCGGGACGCTCCCCGTCTTCGTTCCTTTGTGGACCTCGTGCACGCACAGCTGCTGCTCGAACGCGGTGAGATCGACGAAGCCGAAGCTGCACTCGGCCGGTTCGACGGGAAGCCGGCGAGCGGTTTTCTCTTCGTCTCGGCGGTTTTCCTCGATGTCCGGGGCAGGATCCGGCTGGCGCGCGGCGATCTGCGGAGCGCGCTCGCCTGCTTCGAAGCGGGCCTGAACCTCGCCGGCCGATCCACCGGCACCTTGACCGAACCGCTGCGATGGCGCCCGGCCATGGTCGAGGTGCTGACCGCGCTGGGCGACCACGAGCGCGCCAGGGAACTGGCGGAGCAGGAGCTGGCCTCGGCCGGCCGGTGGCGGACGCCGCGAGCACGCGGGATCGCTCTGCGCGCGGCCGGGATCGCGGCGGGTGGTGCCCGTGGCAGGGAGCTGCTCGCGGAGTCGGCCGGCATCCTGGCCGCGTCCCCGGCACGGCTGGAGCTCGCGCGCACCGAATTCGCGCTCGCCCGGTCGCTGCTGACGGCGGACGACAAGGAAGGCGCGCGGAAGTACGCGCGCCGGGCGCTCAATCTCAGTACGTCGTGCGGTGCCACCGCGCTCGCCGGCGAAGCGAAGTCCCTGTTGAAATCCGCGGGCGGTCGCGCGCGTTCGATTCCCAGTACCGTGTTGTCCGGAATACGCACGGAAATTCTCACCGAGACCGAATGCCGGGTGGCCGAGCTCGCCGTCCGCGGCCGGCGGAACAGTGAAATCGCGGAAACGCTCTTCGTGTCACCGCGCACGGTCGAGTTCCACCTGCGGAACATCTACCGGAAACTCGATGTCGCGGACCGGAAGGATCTCGCCGCCCGGTTGCACCCGGTGAGCAGTGTGGAGAACTCGGCGCACTGAGTTCGTCCCTTCGTGCGACCGGCCGCCGTGGGCACGAGGCGGCCGGAAAACCTTGCTGTGCGGAGTCTTGACCGATGCACGTTCCCGCCCGGCAGACCGTGCGGGGACGAGGTGCGTGGCCGCTCCGTCCACAGTGGCCGGACCGAACCCCGTCGCGCGGGCGGGCACGGGGGTTAAGCGGCCGGTTGCCGGGAACCGTTGACCCGAACGGGCCAAAAACCCTAGGTTCGTCTCATCGAATCCGGGTGACCGCGAGGGCCTTCCGGAGCGGGTTTACGAAGCCGCATTCACATTTTCCCGCACCTTTTCCCGAGTGCGAGATCCATCGCGAAAGAGTATTCCTATGGCCGCAGTAGCGGGCTATCAGGAGATAGCCGACGAGAACGGGCGAGTATACCGAGTGGGGGAAAGTCCCCACGACATCATGGGCAGGTCGCGGGCGTGGATGGTCTGGCTGCCCTGGATCGCCATGATGGCGGTGAGTGTCTTCGAGTACGGCTTCGGCGCGGTCGAGGAGACGCTCGAGGCGAAGTACCACTGGTCGACCGCCGAAGCGTTCTGGGTGGCGGGCATCTGGGCGGCGTTGCAGGCGGCCGTGGCCTTCCCCGCCGGGCGGCTGCGGGAGAAGAACATCGTCTCGGCGCGCGCCGCGATGCTGGCCGGCGCGGTGTGCTGCGGGATCGGGCTGTTCTCGATCGCGCACAGCGGGAACCTGGTGCTCGCCTTCCTCGGCTACTCCGTGGTGGGTGGCGCCGGCGTCGGGCTGGTGTACGCCACCTGCATCAACATGGTCGGCAAGTGGTATCCGGAGAAACGGGGTGCCCGCACCGGGTTCGTGAACGGCGGGTTCGCCTACGGCACGCTGCCTTTCCTCGCGATCTTCGCCGCGTTCCTCACCAAGGACAACTACACACCGATCCTCGATCTGATCGCTGTTTACATCGTTGTCGTGGTCGGCGTGTGCGGCTTCCTGTTCAAGGACCCGCCGAAGAGCTGGTGGCCCGCCGAGGTCGACCCCGTCGCCTGGAGCAGGAACAGGGCGAAGGGCACCGGCCTGGCGAAGAACCCGCCCGCGATGCGGCAGTACACGCCGCTGGAGGCGATCAAGACCGGGATGCTCCCCCTGATGTGGGTGTGCATGGTGTGCATCGGCGTCGTTTCGCTGTTCGGCATCAACTTCATGGTCGATTTCGCCAAGAAGAGCGACTTCGGGGCGTTGGTCGCCGCTTCCGCCGCGGGCGTGCTGGTGGTCGTGAACGGCACCGGGCGCGCGGCGGTCGGCTGGGCCTCCGACCGGATCGGCCGCAAGCAGACCCTGATCCTCGTGCTGCTGATCGCGGCCGTCGCGCAGTTCGGCCTGCTGTGGGCCGGGAACACGCACAACGGCGCGCTGTTCATGGTGTTCGCGTTCCTCGTCGGCTTCGGCGGCGGCGCCTTCTACCCGCTGTTCGCCGCGTTGGTGCCGGACTACTTCGGGGAGAACAACAACGCCTCCAACTACGGCCTGCTCTACAGCGCGAAGCTGGTCGGTGGCATCGGCGGCGGCGGGATCGCGGCCTGGGTGGTCAGCGGGGTCGGCTACACCGGCGCGTGGATCCTCGCCGGGTGCATGTGCCTGTTCTCCGCGCTGCTGGCGTGTTTCCTGCGGCAGCCGGGCCGTTCCCCAGGGCCCGAGCTGTCGTCGCCGCCCGCGGAATCCGCCGACTCCGTACTGCGGCACGAAGTGACGACGAGTGGCTAGTCACTCAGGATCCGGCGGTATTCGGTCCGGGTCCTGAGCGGAACCGGCGCCGGTGTGCATTCCCTTTTCGGCGCCGGTTTTCCCGTATTCTTCCGTTCCGCTCTCGAGGAGCCTGGAAGGGCTCGGCTCGCACAAAAGAAAGGGGAGGCGTTCATGACCTCGTCCGTGCGGGAGCACTCTTCCGCGGAGCCGGCAGGCCGTCCCGCGTTGAGCCCGCTCGCCGCCGATGTGCTGGCGGGCATCGCCGCGGGGCACTCGACCGGCGGTCTCGCCGCTCGGCTCGTGCTCAGCGTCCGGGGTGTGGAATACCATTGTTCCCGGCTGATGCGGATGCTGAAAGCCGCCAATCGGGCGGAAATGATCGCGCGGGCCTACACGGCCGGAATCCTTTCCGCCGACGAGTGGCCGCCCCGGGTCGGTGAGGAATTCATTCATTGATCATCGCGGTTCGATCGGCTACGTTACCCGGCATGAAACGTACTTGTCTCGGAATTCTCTCCGCAATCGCCGTAGCTGTCGTCGTCCCCGCTCCGGCCGCCCACGCCGTGCCGCGTGCGGACGGCTGGGAGACCATCGGCGACGGGATGACCTCGGGGGCCAGCGGTGTCGCGGTCCTGAGTCGAGGCCAGGGAAGCATCGACGCACTTGTGGTGCGGGACAACAAGAAGTCCGGGGAGAACCGGGCGGCACGCGTCCGGATCGCCGGCGGCAAGGTGACCGGGGTGGACGCGATCACCTGGTCCGGAGAGGTCCCGGTGGACCTGGAAGCGGTGGAGGCGGTGCCCGGCCGCGCGGGGGAGTACGTCGCGCTCGCCAGCAAGGGCAAGGGTTTCCACATCGAGCTGCAGGGGCTGACCGCGCGGGTGCTCAAGACGTTCCCGTTGCCGAAGGGGAAATCGGGCGACAACTACGAGGGGTTCGCGCTGAAGTCCGTGTCGGGCAAGCTGTTCGCGGTGTGGGCCGACCGGGGCCAGGACAGCAGGCCGGCGACGCTCTACTCGGCCGCGTTCGACCTCGCCACGCTGTCCTTCGGGAAGCCGGCGTCGGTGGAGTTCCGGGTTCCCTACCCCACGGCCAACGTGCGGCACGCCTCCGACGTCGAGATCACCGAGGACAACCGGGTTCTCGTCTCCTCGGCCTCGGACCCCGGGGACGACGGCCCGTTCGACTCGGCGGTGTACGCGGCGGGGACGCTCGGCGCGGACGGCGTGATCACGCTCGCCGGGACCCCGGCGAGGATCGGCGACTTCCCCGGCCACAAGATCGAGGCGCTGACCTGCCTTTCCGCGTCGTGTGATCAGGTGCTGTACGGCACCGACGACGAAGCGCGCGGCGGTTGGGTCCGCGTCGTCTGACCTCATCTGTTGACGATCTCTTTACCTCCCGTTACGCTCTGCGTTAGTTAGGAAGTCTGCTTTACAAACTAGGTCACGCTCTTCACCCGATGCCGGCCGCACGACGCCGCCCAGCGCCGGTCTTCGTCGATCCAGGCATGTCGAGGAGTGCGTATGCAACGGAAGAAAGCCGTCCTGGGCGTCGTCGCGCTGGCGGCGGCCACCCTGCTCGTCCAGCCCCTGATCGCGTCCGGCACCGAGACGCGGGCGGAATCCCTGCTGTCCGCCAACAAGCCCACCACGACCTCGTCGATCGAGAACGCCACGTTCGCCGGGAACCTCGCGGTCGACGGGGACACCACCACCCGGTGGGCCAGTGTGGAGGGTGCCGATCCACAGTGGATCGCCGTCGACCTCGGCGGTCCGGCGGCGATCACCAGGGTCAAGCTGAACTGGGAGGCCGCCTACGCCAAGGACTACCGGATCCAAGCGTCCGATGACGGCCGGACCTGGCGTGAAGTCAAGGCGATCACCGGGGGAGACGGTGGCACGGACGAGATCACCGGCCTGAACGCGTCGGCGCGGCACGTCCGGATCGAGGGTACCGTCCGTGCCACCACCTACGGGTATTCGCTGTGGGAGCTGGAGGTCTACGGTTCACGCACCGGTGGCGGCGACGTCCTGCCGCCGACCGCGCCGACCGGGCTCAGGGCGGCATCGTCCACTTCGGACAGTGTGACGCTGGCCTGGGAACCCGCCAAGGACGACGTCGGTGTCACCGAATACGAGGTGCTGCGCAACGGGAACGTCGTCGGCAAGTCCGCGACCACCGGCTACACCGACACCTCACTGGCTTCGGGCACCGAGTTCACCTACACGGTGCGGGCGCGCGACGCGGCGGGCAACCTGTCCGCGCCGAGTGCTCCGGCCAAGGCGGCCACGCAGCCGGGTGGCGGTATCGGGGGCATCACGCTGGTGGTCGCCGGGGACATCGCCAAGGCCCAGTTCCCGTCCGAGCACCAGAAAACCGCGCAGCTGGTGGCGGGCGTCAACCCGCAGTACGTGCTGACGGTCGGCGACAACCAGTACGACAGCGGGACGATCAGCGAGTTCCGGTCCTACTACGACAAGACGTGGGGCAAGTTCAAGAACATCACCAAACCCACGCCGGGCAACCACGAGTGGTATGACAAGCTCAACGGGTACAAGCAGTACTTCGGCCCGATCGCCACTCCACAGGGGCAGCCGTACTACAGCTTCGACGTCGGCGACTTCCACTTCGTGGCGCTCGACTCGGATCCGGTGACCGACGGGATTTCCGGGGACCAGGTGGCGTGGCTGCGTCAGGACCTCGCGAAGAACACCAAGGCGTGCGTCGGCGGTTACTGGCATCATCCGCGCTTCAACTCCGGGCAGTACGGCGACATCAAGAGTGTCGCGCCGCTCTGGGACGAGATGGTCAAGGCCAAGGCGGACGTGGTCTTCGGCGGGCACGACCATCACTACGAGCGCATCAAGCCGCTGAACTCGGCGGGCCACGTCGACGAGGCCAACGGCGTCCGCTCCGCCGTCGTCGGCATCGGCGGGGACAGTCTCTACAGCCAGATCAAACCGCGTGAAGGCGTCGAGAAGTCGTTCTCGAAGCACGGCGTGATGAAGCTGGTGCTCACCGGAAAGTCGTACTCCTGGGAGATCATCGGCACCGACGGGAAACTGCTCGACAAGGCGGGCCCGTTCACCTGCCGGTGATCGCCGTCGCCCGGTGCCACCCGTGTCGGGGGTGGCACCGGGCACGGTCCGGCGGACTTCCGGCGCTAAGGAGCTTTCGTGAACCTCAAGGCGAAACTCGCCGCGGCGCTCATCGGCACGGCCCTGCTGGTGACGGCTTCGGTGGTCTATACGTTGCAGGCCAAGGCGAACAGCCCTGAACGACGTCAAGCCGAAGTCGCCGTGGACAAGGCGCGCCCGGCGCGGCTGGAACCGGGACGGCTGCTGTTCCGCAGTCTCGCCGGGGGAGTGGACCACGGCAAGGTCGCGTCGGTTTCGCTCGCGGATCCCGGCGGGCCACGGCGGGTGAGCACTCTCGGCTGCGATCGGTTCTCCGCGGCCGCGAACGAGGGGCTGTGCCTGATCGGGGTGCCGGGCCCGGCACCGAGCGCCGCCGCGGTGTTCGTCGACGCCGGTCTCGCCGAGGTGAAACGCGTCGACGTCGCCGGAATCCCCAATCGCGCCAAGCTGTCCGCCGACGGCCGGATGGCCTCCTGGACGACGTTCGTCACCGGCGACTCGTACTCCCAGGCGGGCAGCTTCTCGACCCGCACCGCGATCATGGACCGCCGGGAGGACCAGTTGTCCAGCAACATGGAGGACATCCCGCTCCGCATCGGCGATCGGCGGCACCATGGCGAGGACGTCAACTACTGGGGCGTCACCTTCGCGAAGGACAACCGGGTTTTCTACGCCACGGTGGCCACCGGCGGGCGCACCTACCTCGTCCAGGGCGACAACGAAGCCTGGGCCGCCCACACCCTGCGGGAGAACGCGGAATGCCCGTCGCTCTCACCGGACGGCACGAAGCTCGCCTTCAAGAAACGGGTTTCGGCCGACGGCGCGCGGCCGTGGCGCGAACACGTTCTCGACCTGGCCACGATGAAGGAGACACCGCTCGCGGAGACCCGCAGCGTGGACGATCAGGTGATCTGGCTCGACGAAAACACGATCGCCTACGGGCTGCCCGGCGAGAACGGCGCCGCGGGCGACATCTGGGCGGTCCCCGCGGACGGCTCGGGCACGCCGCGGCTGCTGGTTCCGCGGGCCGCGTCCCCGTCCGTCGCGTAGCGTTTTCCCGGCTATGCCGTGAGCAGGCGGATCCATGCCTGCGTGGTGGTCTCCTTGTTGGTGATGGCGGCGGGTTCGTAGGCCTGCGCGCAACTGCCTTCGCTGTGCCGGATCACCTCGTCGAAGAACCAGGCGGAGCCGGCGACCGCGAGGACCGCGCTGGTCTCCTCGAGCGCCCGTTTCAGCTCGAGGGAGTCGAGGATCCGGAACGTGTGGACGATGGAGGCCCCGGTCACGCCGTGCTCGTCGTAGTTGATTTCGCCGGCGTGGATGGCGAGCCTGAGCCGGATCTGCTCCTCGGCGGGATGGATCTTGTTGTGCCAGGCCAAAGCGGTGAGCAGCGTGCCAGGAAGATGGTCGGCGAACAACGTCTTGGGGATCTCCGCGGGGGCGAGCACCAGCACGCCGTCGCCCCGGTCCTCACGGCGGCACGAGGCCCAGGGAATGCCGGCGGAGTCGAACGCGTACTGCATCGCCAGGTACAGGCCGTGGCGGATCCGCACCATGTTGGTGTTGTTCCTGGTGTGCCTGCCGAATCCCTCGATGTCGACGGTGACGATCGTGCAGTGCGCCGTCGCCGCCATGACTCTTTCCAGCCGCTCCGCCGCCGCACGGAGTTCGACATCTTCGGGTGCGGGTAGTGCCGTTTCGCCACAGCGTGACCTGGGCACCGGCTCGGCGTCGAGCCGCTCCGAAGTCGGTTCCATCATTCCTCCCCGGCAACACAAGAACTGTCCTCGGCGACGACCGGTGGGCGACGAGGGCAGAACGTCCGTCGACCTCGTACGGACTCCTCGGGGGCCGAGCGGCCGGGAGCTGCCTGGGTGCGTCGAGTGTCCGCAGCGTGATCGCCGCGACTCGGTGAGTCACTACGGACGATAGAGCCCGGTCGGGTGGCACCGCCACAGCCCCGCGAGTATCGTTCGGTTACCGTAACCATGGGATGCGCCGGGGGAGGTACTCATGATGGCACCTGGTTGTATACTGGATGAGTCAACAGAGACCTGTGTCGCCCTGATGGGGGAGTGACGTGTCAACGCCGATGTCGCCCGTTGTCGCGGCCTGGGAGCTCGCGCTCCGGCTGCGCAAGCGTCGCGAACAGGTCGGTATCGAGGTCAAGACCATCACCCAGACGCTGGGCTTCACGCGCAACTACTGGTCCGCCGTGGAGAACGAGCGCAAGATCCTCTCCGAGGAAAGCCTTCTCCGCATCATCGAACTGTTCGAGTTCGATCGCGAGGAGCGGCAGGAGCTGCTCGAACTGCGCGCGGCGGCCAAGGAGCACGGCTGGTGGGCCCGCTATTCCGGCCTTCTCGACGAGGACCTTCAGCGCCTTTACGGACTCGAGCACGGCGCCCGGAGTATCCGGACCTACGAGAACCTGATCCTTCCCGGCCTGCTGCAGACCGCCGACTACGCCCGGGCGCTGATGACCCCCGACGTCACCATTCGCCAGGTCGAGATCGACCAGCGCGTCGAGGCGCGGCTGCGACGGCAGGAACGGCTCAGGGGTGAGCATCCGCTCCAGCTGACGGCGATCCTCAGCGAAGCCGCCCTGCGGCAGCAGATCGGCGGCCCCGACGTCCTTCGGCGCCAACTCGAGCATCTCGCCGACATGATCGACGAGCATCCGGAAACCATCGAGGTGAGGGTGATCCCCTTCACCGCGACGGCGTGTGGGCTCTTCGGGGCCGCGACGGTTCATCTGATCGACTTCGACAGTCCCCGCCTTCCCACCGTGGCATGGCAGGAAACCGTGAGCACGTGGGGCATCATCGACGACTCCACCCTGGTACGCGACCTCACCATGACCTACAACGACGCGTTCCGGCGTACCCAGACCCAGCAGGAAACACGGACATTCATCCGTCAGCGCATCAAGGAACTGGCTTGACCGACAACATTTCGCCCTCGGCACCGCGAACCCGGGAAGAGTGGTTCAAGAGCAGCCACTCCAACGCCGGGGGAAGCTGCGTAGAGGTAAAGCTCACCAGCGGCGGCGTGCTGGTCCGCGACAGCAAGGACCGGCGTTCCGGCCAGCCGGTCATCGCCGTGTCCGCGAACGGCTGGACATCGTTTCTGCGCGCCGTCGCCCACTGATCGCCGCGCCGGGCACGCTTCCGGCGGAGTGCCGTGTGCGTCCCTCGGGTGTGACGCACACGGCGTGCGATCAGCCGACTTCCTTGAGGAAGGCGATGCCGTCGGTCTTTTCGAAATGCTCGGGATCGAGCGCGAAGTAGCCGTGATGGCCCGACGTTTCGACGCGGGGCGCCGGCGTGACACCCGCGTTCCGCAATGCCTTGCCCAGGCGGGACGAATCGACGAGGTATCCGTTCTCCGGCAGTGACGCCAAGACGCCTTCGAGGGTGTCCTCTCGCGGCGAGCCGAGGCCGTGCGCGGGCGCGCTGCCCACCGCCATGGCGATGAAGGCGTACCGGTCGCGCAGCCGCGCACCGGTGAGCGCGCCCGCGCTCCACCAGTCCAGCACCTGGCCGCCCATGGTCATCCTGCTCTTGTCCCGTTGCAGATGGAGGTTGTGCGCGAACACCATGGTCGGCCCCCGCCGCTCCTGTTCGTCCACAATGGATTCGAGGTTGGCTGCCATCATGCCGTCCCGCAGGCCGATCAGCCGGGTCAGCCGCGCGGGCGAGGGGGCGGCCATCGCCGCGTGGTAGCGGAGCAGGCCCGTGGCGGTCCTGGCGTACAGCTGTGCCCGCCACCACGCGGCGGGTGACGTCGCGGCGAGCAGGCGCGGGGATTCCGTGTGGCACAACGCCTGCAGGTCATCGGCGAGCAGGCGTAGTTTCGCGACGTCCTCGGAAGAGCCGACCGATTCCGCGGGGTCGTACATCGCCGCGGGATTGGTCCAGCGCTCGTCGTCGCCGGTGAGTCGTTCGATGGTTTCCACGGTGCAGGGCAGCAGCGTGGGATCGACGTGGGCCGCGAGGTAGCCGTGGAGTGCGGTGAGCGCCCGGCGTGGGCTGACGGCGCCGGTGATCTCCGTCGGCGCGTCGAAACCGTAGAACCGCAGCCGGTCTTCGTCCGCCCGGCCCTGGTTGTACTCGCGCATCCAGCGGACGAGTTCGCGGTTTGCCGCCGCGGCCCCGAAATCGTGGCTGAAACCGTCTCGCATGACGTCGTCGAGGTTGCCCGTTCCCTCGGAGACGAACCGGTCGACGATCAACCCGGCCAGGCAATCGCTTTCCAGGGCGATCGACCGGTACCCCTCGTACTCGGCCAGGTGCCGGAACAGCCGGTTGCGCAGCAGGAGAAAGGATTCCTCCCCGTGCAGGGGCTCGCCGAAGCCGAGCAGGCGGGGGCGGGTGGTGAGCGAGGGCAGGAACTGGGCCAGCACGGCTCCGATGTCGGTGCCGTGTCCTTCGGCGAAGGCCCAGCCGGCGTCCTGGATCGAAGGGCCAGAGGTCATCTCGAATCCTGTTCTTCTCGGGGTTCCGCGACACCTTCGACCGTATCGTTGAAGAGTCGGGTTAAACTTTCGTCGTTTCTCCAGTGGTTGACGTCAAGTAACCCTCAACAGGCGAGTGAGGCCCGGGGCGCGGGACGCGTTCTCCCGCGTTGCGGCGTCGGGCCGTGCGTGTTGTCGGGCGGGGAGGCGCTGGTTACCTTTCCCGGGTGGATCCGACGATTTCGCGCAGTGTGCATGTCGCCGCCGAGCCGCGAGCCGTGTGGTCGATGGTGACGGACCTGCCGCGGATGGGACGCTTCAGCCCGGAAAACGCCGGTGGTGCCTGGGTCGGCGGTGCCACCGGGCCCGCGCTCGGCGCCAGGTTCCGCGGCACCAACCGCAACGGCGCCAAGCAGTGGTGGACGCGGGTCACCGTCATCGCCTGCGAACCGGGGCACTGGTTCGCCTTCGACGTGCGCAGCCCGTTCGGGATGCGGGTCTCCCGCTGGGCCTACCAGATCACCCCGGCCGAGGGCGGCTGCGTGCTCACCGAACACTGGTACCGGGTCGGCAACTGGTTCGTCCGCCGGTTCCTCGGCCCGCGGGTGACCGGACGTGCCGACCGGCCGGGCTTCAACGCCGGTTCCATCGAGCACACGCTCGCCGCCGTCAAAACCCTTGCCGAAGCGACGGAACCCGTGCGTCCTTCTTGATCAGACGGCGAGGCGGAACTCCAGAAGGCAGCGCTGGCCGGTCAGGTCGATCACGCCGTCGAGGACCAGTCCGTGGGCCGAGGCGAGGGCCTGGAATTCGTCGACCCGGCGCTCGCGACCACCGAAGATCACGAGCATGGCCAGGTCGAATTCGGTGCCGGCGCGTCGTCCGCCGACCGGTTCGACGACCAGGATACGGCCGGTCGGGGGAACGGCCTCGACGCAGCGATCGAGGATCCGGTGCGCGTGCTCGTCGTCCCAGTCGTGCAGGATGTCGCACAGCAGATAGGCGTCCGCGCCTTCGGGAAGCGGGTCGAAGAAGCTCCCCGCGGTCACCTGGGCGCGATCCTCGACGTCGTGCGCGGCGAAGGTGCCGAGGGCTTCGGTCGCGGTGGGATCGAGGTCGAGCAGATGTCCGCGGATCCGGGGGTGGGCGGCCAGGATCGCGGCGAGGAGTGTGCCGTGACCACCGCCGACGTCGACGATGGCAGGGAACCGGTCCCAGTCGTACCCGGCCACGATCCCCGGGATCTGGGTGCGGAAGCGGTCCGTCATCTGCTGGTCGAGGGAAGCGCGGAGCCGGGGATTTTCGGCGAGGTCGGCCCAGAAATCCTGGCCGTAGCGGCGTGCGTAGCCGCCATCGCCGGTGGTGACGCTGTGCAGGAGTTCGGTGAACGCCAGCTCGGCGCGGCCGCCCGCCATGTCCAGGTGCAGGAAGTTGGTGAGCTCGTTGCCGGTGTCGGTGCAGAGGATTGTTCCGTAGCCGGTCGTCCGGTAGCCGGTCGGCGCGTGCTCGACGATCCCGAGCGTCGCGAGGTGGCCCAGCAGGAGCTCGAGCGCGACCGGTGACACGCCGAGCTCGGTCGCGACCTGTCCGGTGGTGGCGCCGTCGCCGCGTAGCCGGTCCGGCAGGCCCAGCGTCACCGCGACACGCAGCGCCATCGGCGTGGCCAGCCCGGCCAGTTTCCGGATTTCGGCGATGTCGTGTTCCCGCACGAAGATCACGATGGCATGCCGGTCAACCGGAAATCAGCCGCGTTTGGCCCGCACGATGCTCCGGTGGGCGAGCAGGCAGGTGATCACGGCGGCCCCGGCGGTGGTCACCAGCCGGGTCACGTCGACGGCCGGTACCCAGCGGACCCGGCCGCGTTCGACGACGAACGCGCCGACCGGCCGTGCGAAGTACCCCAGGCCGAGCCCTTCGCCCTCGGGCAGATCCTGTCCGCCGCCGCCTCCGCCGAACACCCGCGCCGCCGGGATCACGGTCACCTCGCCCTGTTCGACCGGCTCGCCGAAGACGGCTCGGGCCGAAACCGCGGTGCGCAGGGTCGTCATCAGCTCGTCGAGCTTCATCGCCACCTCCCGAGCGGGCGAGCTTAGCGGCCGACACCTATACATGATGTGTATACCTTCCGTGTATAGTCCGCGCTCGTGATCATGCTCGGCAAGGACATCGCGTTCGGAATCCGGTTGTCGGCAGGCGGTGGCAGGCTGTCCCACACCGCCGTGCCCCGGCTTTTGCTGACGGCGTCCGGGATCGCGCTCGCGGTCTCGATGCTGCTGGCCGCCGCGTCGGCGGCGAACGTGGTGAAACTGCGCGGGGAGCGCGTCTCGGCCGCCGAAGTCGTCACGCGGCCGATTCCCGGCGTGGCACCGTTGTATCACTCCGCGGGGTACACGCGGGTGCGTGGCGACCAGATCCAGACGGAACGGGTGGCCGCGTCCGGTGCGTCCTCCCCGGTACCGCCGGGACTGTCGCGCCTGCCCGCGCCGGGTGAACTGGTGGTTTCGCCCGCGCTGGGCGAAAAACTGGCCGCGCCGGACGGCGTATCGCTGCGGGCGCGGTTTCCCGGCACCGTGGTCGGCGTGCTCGGCAAGCCGGGTCTGCACGACGCGGGCGAACTGCGGCTCTACGCCGGCGCCGAGGCCGCCGAGCTGGCCGCCGATCCGCTCACCGGGAAGGTCTACGGGTTCGGCGGGCCGGACGACGGATTCGCGCTCCACACGCGGATCCTGCTGCTCGTCGTCCCGCTGTCCGTGGTCCTGTTGCTGCCGTTGCTGATCTTCGTGACCACGGCGTCGCGCATGGGCGCGGCACAACGGGAGCGGCGGCTCGCGGCGTTGCGGCTGCTGGGTGTCGACGCGGTCCGGATCCGGCGGATCGCCGCCGCGGAGTCCCTGCTCGGCGCGTTCGCCGGACTCGGACTCGGCGGTGTGCTGTTCCTCGGGCTCCACGCGGTGATCGGACGGCTGGATCTGTTCGGGTTCCGGGTTTTCGGCGAGGACTTCGTGCCGTCCCTGCCGTCGGCCGCTGCGGTCGTGGTGCTGGTACCGGTGCTGGCGATGGGGGCCGCGGTCTTCGGCCTGCGTCATACGGTCGTCGAACCGCTCGGCGTGGTGCGGCACTCCAGGCAGGTCGATCGGATGGTGTGGTGGCGCTGGGCGATCACCGGGGCGGGCGTCGCGCTGCTGACGTACACGTTCTCGATGGAGAAGCGCACGAGGGACGGCTTCGCGATGTTCGCGGTGGGCGGCGGCGCCGCGCTGGTCCTGCTCGGGATCGTCGCCCTGCTTCCGTGGGCGGTGGAACGGATCGTCGGGCGGCTGACGGGTGGCCCGCCTTCGTGGCAGCTCGCGATGCGGCGGCTGCACCTGGACAGCGGCACGGCGGGCCGTGTCGTCGCGGGGCTGGTCGTCGTGCTGGCCGGGATGATCCTCGTGCAGAACGTGCTCACGACGATCAAAGCCACCGCCCCGAAGCCCCTGGTGACGGCGATGGCCGGGGCCCCGGTGGAAATCCAGACGCGGCAACAGCTGCTGACCGAGACGCTCGACCGGGCCGGGGCCGCGCCGGGAGTGAGCGGGGTCCATGTCGTGCGCACGGTGCACGCCGAACGGCGGGACTACGGCTCGGGAAGACTGCAGATCGGCGACTGCGCGGCGCTGGCACTGCGCGCGCGAATCGGCTCCTGCCACGACGGTGACGTCTTCGCCGTGGACGCGCGGCCGGACGGGGACGAGGCACCGCTGGCGCCTGGCCCGGTCCGGCTGGATCCGGGGCCGCACACGCTCCCCGGCCACAACGGTCCTGAGTGGACGGTTCCGGCGGCGGTGCGCCACGTCCCCGCCACGGAGGCGGCGCCGGGCGCGGACGGCTTCCTCCTGGTGACGCCGGGGGCGATGCACGGCATCGACGTCGCGGCGCTCGGCGTGCCGGTCGGCGTGCTGGTGACCGGACCGGACCGCCCCCGGGACCTGGCCGATCGGGTGGCGGACGCGCTGGGCCCGCTCAACTGGCGGGTCTCCGTCCGGGCCTATGATCCGGCGAGCGACGCGGCCGCCGACCTGGACCGGCAGAGTGCCCTGTTGCGCGAGGTGACACTGACGGCGTCGGTGTTCGTGCTCGCGGTGGCCACGCTCAGCCTGTTCATGCTTTCGGTCGAGCAGATCACCGAACGGCGGCGGTTGCTGGCCGCCATGGTCGCCACCGGGGTGCCACTGGCGGTGCTGGCGCGGAGCCTGCTGTGGCAGATGGCGTTGCCGGTCGTGGCCGGGGTGCTGCTGGCGCTCGGCGCGGGGATGGGACTCACCCTGCCGATCCTCCGCCTCGCGGGTTCACCGGTCGTGGTCGATCCGGCGACGCTCGGCGGGCTGCTCGGGACGGCGGTGCTCGCCGTTCTCGTGGTGACCGGCCTGACGTTCCCGTTGCTGCGCCGGGCCACCCGGATCACGTCGTCACGGGCGGAGTGACATCGGCGGGTTCGGCGTAGGCCGCCTCGACGGTGGCGCGGTCGAAGACGTGCCAGGTCGCCGCAGTCACGAGCGCGGCGACCACGAAACCCGCCCAATACGGCGTGGTGAGGCCGAACTTCGTCGCGACCACGCCGCCCAGCAGCGCGCCGGCGCAGTTGCCCCCGGCGATGATGAACAGGCTCGTGCTGCCGACCCGGCCCAGCATGTCCGGCGGGGTCAGGCGTTGCTGCAAGGAATTGCCGACGATGCTCCACAGCGATCCGTGCACACCGAACAGGAAGAGCACGAAGCCGATGAGGTACGCGTCGAGTGAGGCCGCGAGGGCGAGGTGGGTCCCGGCTTCGACGACAAGACCGATCCGGAGCGTCCAGGTGGCGGTGACCCGGCGGATGATCCGGTCGCCGACGAGCGAGCCGAGTACGCCGCCGACGGCCATGCAGGTGAACAGCAGACCGTAGCCGACCGAATCGAGCCCGAGCCGTTCCCTGGCGAGCAGGACCAGGACGGCGGTCGCCGCGGTGAGGGTCAGGTTCAGCAGGCCGATCAGCGTCACCATCGTCCGCAGTAGCCGCTGGCCCATCAGCCAGCGGAACCCCTCGGCGAGTTCCCGGCGGGCCGACCGCGGTGGCGCGACGGCCGCCGAGTCCGGGGGACGCCGTTCGGCGCGGTAGGCACCGGTGACGAGAGCGATCAGGATCGCGCTCACCGCGTACGTCGCCGCGTTGACGAAGAACGGGATGCTCGCCGCGACGACGAACAGGAAACCGCCCAGCGGGCCCGCGATCATGTGCTGCATCAGCGTGACGCCGCCGATCAACCAGCCGTTCGCCCGGTCCAGGCGGGCACGCGGGACGACCGAGGGGAGCATGGCCCTGCTCGCCGAGCGGAACACGACCTCGCCGGTGTTGACGACGAACAAAACCGTGTACAGCAAGGGAATACCGCTCGTTCCGGTGACGAGCGAACCGGCGAGCACCAGCAGCGCGGCGACCCGGATCCAGTCGATCGCGATCATCAGCCGCCGCCGGTCCACCCGGTCGACCAGCACGCCACCGGGCAGCGCGAACAACAGCCACGGCAACCAGGACACCCCTGCCGCGGCGGACACCACCAGCGGGTCGCTCGTCCGCGACGCGACGAGCAGGGGCGCGGCGACGGTCGCCAGGCCACTGCCCAGCGCCGACGTCGTGCTCGCGGCCCACAGCCTGGCGAATCTCCCGCCCAGCCGCGCCGTCTCCTCCCCGGTCACGAGATCGAAGCTAGCAGGGGGCGCTGTCGCGCACCGGAGGTTTCTCTCTCGGCGGACACGTAGTATCCCTATGTCGAAGACTACTTCGGGAATGCGAAGGATCGCGGTGATGGCGATGGCAGCGGGCAAGGGGACGCCGGAGCGGCCGGCCTCGCCCTCGGCGGACCGCGTCCTGACGGTGCTGGAAACACTGGTCGCGGCCGAGGGCGGGCTCACCCTCACCGCGCTCGCGAAGGCGACGGACATCTCGCTCGCCACGTGTGCGTCCGTGGTCTACACCCTCGAACAACGGGGCTACGCCGCGCGCCGGGTCGTCGGCCGCAGTCATTTCTGGCGGCCGACGATGCGGCTCTACGACCTCGGGGCGTCCCTCGCCCGGCAGGGCGACCTCGCCGAAATCGCGGGTCCGCACCTGCGAATGCTCGCCGACGAACTGAAGATGCCCGCGCACGCCGGAGTTCTCGACGGCGCGTCGGTGGTGTACGTCGCGAAGGCGGCGACGTCCGGGTTCATCCAGTTCGACACCTACCCCGGCAAGGTGTCGCCGTTCAACCTCACCGCGCTCGGCCGCGCGATCGCCGCACACCTGCCCGAAGCGGACCTCGATCCGCTGCTTTCCCGGCTCACGCCCGGCACCGGGCCCAAGGCGAAAAGGCCGACGGCACGGGCGTTCCGTGCCCAGCTCGCCAAGGTGCGCCAAGCGGGTTACGCGGTGGAGGACGAAGAGGAGGAGGCCGAGATCGCCTGTGTCGCCGCACCGGTTTTCAGCGCCGAAGGCCGGGTCGTCGGTTCGATCGGGGTCACCGGTTTCTCCCGCGAACTCGTGAAGCGGCGTCTCGGCACGGCGGCGGGACTCGTGGTCGGCCGGGCCGGGGAGATCTCCGCGGGGCTCGGCTTCTGAACCGGTGCCGAACCAGTACGGCCTTGCGTCGCCGGACGCGGGCGGCTTACTCTTTTTCAGCTGGCAGAAGATATTTTCGAAATGGCGAGAGTTTCCCGGAGCGGCGTCCCTGTGTGGAGGTAGCTGTGCGGGCACAACGTGGTTTCGCTGTCCTGGGTGTGTCGGTGGCCGTCGCGGCCGTGCTCGCGGCGTGCGGTGGGGGTGGTTCGGGCGGGCCGGAGGTCACGGCGTCCGCGAAGAGCGGGCAGGGCGCGGTCAAGGACGGCGGCACACTCGTCTACGGCCAGGCCGACGGCGTGACCCAGCTCGATCCGAACAAGATCTCCAGTGCCGCGCAGACCCAGCTGCAGACGTTGCTGTGGAACGGGTTGACGCGGTGGGCGCCGGACAATTCGGCGCAGCCCGACCTCGCCGACTCGTGGACGCACACCCCGGACCTCCGGCAGTGGGCCTTCCGGCTGCACCCGGGAGTCAAGTACCACAACGGAAAGCCGTTCACCGCGGCGGCGGCGAAGAAGAACTTCGACCGGGTGCTGGCGCCGGATTCGACGGCCCAGGTGGCCGCGAAGATCGCCATGGTCTCGAAGGTGACGGCGCCGGACGACAGTACGCTGGTGCTCGACCTGAAGTCCCCGAATCCCGAACTCGCGGTCGATGTCATCGACGTCAAGATGACCGATGTCGACGACATCGCCAACGTGAACAGCACGGCGAACGGAACCGGCCCGTACCGGCTCAAGGCGTTCGTCCCCGACCAGACCGTGGACCTGGTGCGCAACGACGCCTATTTCCGGGGCAGGCCGCATTTCGACGGCGTCCGGATCGCCCGCTACGCCGACGCCACCGCGGCGCAGACGGCGGTGCGCTCCGGCGATCTCCAGGTGCTCGGCGCGGTCGCGCCCGACGTCGTCAAGAACCTCGCCACCGACGGCCGTCAGCTGCTCACCGCCGCCGAACCGGCCGGGTACGTCGTGTGGGAACTGGACACCACGTCCCCGCCGTTCGACAAACCCCAAGCACGGCAGGCACTTTCGTACGCGGCGAACCGCGCGGTGATGATGGACGCGGCGTACGTCGGCTACGGCGCCCCGACACCGGGGAACGTGCCGGTCAACCCGAAGAACCGGTTCTACGACGCGGCATTGCCCTCCCACGGGTTCGACCTGGACAAGGCGAAGCGGCTCTTCGCAGAGTCCGGTGTCCACGAGGGGAGCACGCTGGTCTTCTGGACCAAGGCGGGGAGCAACCCGGAGTGGACCACGATCGCGCAGATCCTGCAGGAGGACCTCAAGAAGATCGGGATCGGCCTCGACATCCGCAGCACCGAGAACAGCACGTGGAGCGCGAAGTTCTACCCCAAGGGGAAACGTTACCCGGACACGATCGCGGCGAACTACGTGTCCTTCACCCCGCTGCCCGACGGCTATGCGCTGTCCTGGTTCGCCGGCCGGTCCGGGACCTGTGAGTGCAACTGGGCGGCCCCCAGGGAATACGACGACGCCGTCGCGGTCGTCGAGTCCACAGGGGACGGTCCGGCGCGGGACGCGGCGTTCCGGACCGCCCAGGAGGTGCTGAACCGGGAGAGCCCGATCGTGGTGATCGGCAGCACCGCGTTTTTGTCGGTGGCCGCCGCTAACGTGCGTGGTGCCTGGGTACAGGCCGAAGGAACGCTGCATCTGGAGGAAGCCGGGTTCGCGGCATAACACGTACGGAGGGGGTGGCGGTGGTCCGGTACATCCTGCGGCGCGCGGGTGTCAGCGCGCTGATGCTCCTCGGCGTGTCCGTGCTCGTCTTCGTCGTGCTGCGCCTGCTCCCCGGTGATCCGACGGTGACGAAAGTCGGTGCGGCGCAAGGCATCGACCCGAAAGCGCTGCTGCGGCTGCGCGCCGAACTCGGGCTGGAGGACCCGCTGCCGGTGCAGTACTGGCACTGGATCACCGGGCTGCTCACCGGTGATCTCGGCCGGTCGTACTTCAGCCAGTTCGACGTCGGCACGCTCATCGGGCAGCGGCTGGGCCCGACGCTGGAACTGTCCTTCGCCGGGGTGCTGCTCGCGGTCGTGCTCGCGCTCGCGCTCGCGGTGCTGCCGACGATCCTGCGTAGCCGCTGGCTGGGCCGCCTCGTCGGCGGGTACACCACACTGGGCATGGCGGCTCCGCCGTTCGTGTTCGGGATCGTGCTCATCGCACTCTTCGTCGTCAAGCTCGGCGTGCTGCGCAACGAAAGTTACGTCGCCCTTTCGGCGGATTTCGCGGGCAATCTCCGGGTGTTGCTGTTGCCCACGGTGACGTTGGGCATCTGCCTGTCCGCCCCGCTGATCCGGTACCTGCGCGCCACACTGTCCGAAGTGGAGGATTCCCGGCACGTCCGTACCGCGGTCGGCAAGGGCCTCCGGCGGCGGGCGGTGGTGCTCCGGCACGTGCTGCCGAACGCGCTGCTGCCCGCGCTGACCTCGCTGGGCGTCACCGTCGGGCAGGTGCTCTCCGGCGCGGTCGTGGTGGAGTTCGTCTTCCGCTGGCCGGGGCTCGGCTCGCTGATCGTGGACTCGGTGTACAAACGGGACTACGCGGTCATCCAGAGCACGGTGCTGTTGCTGGCGGCGGTGTTCGTCCTGGTGAACCTTCTCGTCGACGTCGCCTACGGCGTCCTCGACCCGCGGCTGCGGGTGGGGGAGGCGGTGTCGTGAGCACGATCGATCTGTCCGAAATGGACGGTGTCGGCACCGCGGGACGCGGTGTCCTGCGCCGGTTCCTGGCCCGGCCGCCCGCCGTCACGGCGCTGGCGGTGCTCGGCGTGTTCGTCCTGCTCGCGGTGCTCCAGCCGTTCGCGCTGGCGTCGCCGACGAGGATCGAGGCGCGGAACAAGTTCGCGGCGCCGAGCCTCGCGCATCCGTTCGGTACCGACGAACTGGGCCGGGACCTGCTGTCCCGCGTCGCGCAGGCCGGTCAGCTGTCGCTCGGGTTCGCGGTGGGCGCGACGGCGGTCGCGATGGTGCTGGGCGTCGCGTGGGGGATCCTCGCGGCGGCCCGGCCGGGCTGGCTCGACGAGGTGCTGATGCGCGTCGCCGAGGCGGCGCTGGCGATCCCGACCTTGCTGTTCGCGCTGGTGTTCGTGGCGGCGTTCGGGTCGGGCATCCTGGCCATGACGATCGTCGCCGGGCTGCTGATGTCCCCGCTCACCGCGCGGATCACGCGGTCCGCGGTGCTCGCCGAGCTGAAGTCGGAGTACGTGCGTGGGCTGGACGCGGTCGGCGCGTCCCGGCTCCGGATCCTGTTCGCCGAAGTACTGCCGAACGCGGTCCCGGCGCTGCTGGCGCAGGCCTCGCTCAACGTCGCGACGTCCCTGATGCTGGAGGCGACGCTGAGCTTCGTCGGGCTCGGCATCCAGCCGCCGGACGCCTCGTGGGGCACCCTGCTCAAGGTCGGCTACGACCGGCTGTACGAGTCGATCTGGTACCCGCTGATGCCCGCGTTGCTGATCATCGCGGCGATCGCGGCGCTGAACACCATCGGCGACCAGCTCCAGCGCGCGTTGCGGGCCGGCTTCCGGAGCAGCCGATGACGCACGAGGTGCTGCGGCTGGAAGAGCTGTCCGTCGGCGTGCGCGGGCGGCCGATCGTGCACGAGGTGAACCTGACGCTGCGTTCGGGCGAGCGGGCGGCGCTGGTGGGCGAGTCCGGGAGCGGCAAGACCATGACGGCGCTGGCGGTCCCGCGGCTCAACCCCGCGGGCATCGCGGTCACCGGCGGCCGGATCCTGCTCGACGGCACCGAGCTGACCACCGCGAGCGAACGCGAACTGGAACGGGTGCGGGGCAGCCGGATCGCGATGGTCTATCAGGATCCGTTGTCCTGCCTCAATCCCGTGCGCACGATCGGTGCGCAGCTCGCCGAGGCGATCCGCGCGCATCGGGACGTCTCCGCCGGGGAGGCCCGCGCCCACGCGGTCCGGCTGCTGGAGGAGGTGGGGGTCCCGGACGCGGCGAAGCGGGTCCGCGACTATCCGCACCAGTTCTCCGGCGGGATGCGGCAGCGGGTGATGATCGCGATGGCGATCTCGTGCGAGCCGGACGTGCTCGTCGCCGACGAGCCGACCACGGCGCTCGACGTCACCACCCAGGCCAGGGTCCTGCGGCTGCTCGGCACGCTGGCCGAGCGGCGGGGGATGGCGGTCCTGTTCATCACCCACGACCTCGCGGTGGCTTCGGCGCTGTGCCACCGGATCCACGTGATGCACGCGGGCCGGATCGTCGAATCGGGCGGGTTGCGGGAGGTACTGGCCACGCCCCGGCACGAGTACACGCGGCGGCTCGTCGGCTCGGTGGTCACGCTGGACGCCACCCCGGCCAGGGAGCGTCCCGCCGGGGACGACGTACTGGTCGAGGCCGACGGGCTGGTCCGCCGGTTCGGCACCGGGGTCACGGCCGTGGACGACGTGTCGCTGAGCGTCCGGCGCGGGGAGACCTTCGGGCTGGTGGGGGAATCGGGGTCGGGCAAGTCGACGCTGAGCAGGCTGCTGCTCGGTCTGGACACCCCGACGGCGGGCTCGGTGCGGTTCCGCGGGACGGACCTGGCATCCCTGGGCCGGAGCGGATTGCGGCGCCTGCGCCGGGAGATGCAGATCGTCCTGCAGGATCCGGTCGGCTCGCTCAACCGGCGCAAGACCGTCGAGCACATCGTCGGGCTTCCCCTGCTCGTCCACCGGAAGGCGGCGAAGCGGGACCTGCGGCGGCGAGTGGCCGAACTGCTGGAGCTGGTCGGGCTGCCCGCGTCGTTCGCGGGACGGTATCCGCACGAGCTGTCCGGCGGTCAGTGCCAGCGGGTGAACATCGCCCGCGCGCTCGCCCCCGAGCCGTCGTTCCTCGTGCTGGACGAGGCGGTGTCGGCGGTCGACGTGGTGATCCAGGCGCAGATCCTCGAACTGCTCCGCGAACTCCAGGCCCGGCTCGGCCTGACCTGCCTGTTCGTCTCCCACGATCTCGCGGTGGTGCGGTACCTGGCGCCGCGGCTCGCGGTGATGTACCGGGGCCGGATCGTCGAAACCGGTACCAGGGAAGAGATCTTCGGCGCGCCGAAGCACGCCTACACCCGGTCGCTCATCGCCGCGATCCCCGTGCTCGAGGGGGTGACGGGATGATCGGCGTCGCGCTGGTGGGGCTCGGGGACATCGCACTGCGGGCGCATCTGCCCGCGCTGCTGCGGAATCCGGACGTCGAAGTCGCGGCATTGGTCGATCCCGACCCGGCCCGCCGGGCACTGGCGGCGGCGCACGCCCAGGCCCCGGTGGCGAAGGACATCCGTGACGTGCTCGGCGATCCGTCGGTGCGGGGCGTGGTGCTGGCGACGCCGCCGTGGGTGACCACGGAGTTGATCGGCCAGGTGGCCGCGACCGGGCGGTTCGTGCTGGCGGAGAAGCCGGTCGCGACGTCGCTCGAAGCGGCGAGAACGCTGCTCGACCTGCCGGAGGAACAACGGCGGTGGGTGCAGGTCGGCCTTGCCTACCGGCACGATCCCGCGCTCGAACTGCTCGGCGACTGGCTGCGGTCGGGCTTGCTCGGCGGGCCGTTGCTCGTCCGCGCGCACATCTACGACGAGGGGCGCGATCCGGCGGACCCCGCGCACGCCCGGCGCATCGAGGAGACGTTGCGGCATGGGCTTCCGCTGGTCCACGAGGGCGCGCACGTCTTCGACTGGTTCCGCGTGCTCTTCGGCCCGCCCGAACGGGTCGAAGACGCCTGGACGCTGGCCACCCGGAGCGGACTGCCCGCGCCGAACCTGTGCGGGGCACGGCTGCACTATCCACAAGGGACAGTCGTGCTGGCCGAGTTCGGCTGGCTCACCGGCGCGCTGCCCCGGTGCGAGATCAGCGTCCTCGGCGATCGTGGCCATGTCCTGCTGGACGGGCGGACCTTCGAGATGGAATTGAGCACCGCACGCGGTGTCGAACGGTTCGGCTTCGAACCGGACCGGACGACGCGGTGTTTCGATCGGCAGCTGGCCCGGTTCGCCGAGCTGATCACCGGTGAACGGGACGAAGCCTGCCCGAGCCTCGAAGATGGTGTCGCCACGCTCGTCCTCGCCGAACGCATCACGAAGCTCCTGGAGGGAGAACGATGAGGCCGCCGGTGATCTGGGCCGACTGCACCCGCGAGGAGCTGCGGGAAGCACTGCCGGAAAGCCTGGTCGTGCTGCCGATCGGCGCGACCGAGCAGCACGGCCCGCATCTGGCCACCGGCACCGACGCCGCGATCGTCGAGGCGATCTGCCGGTTCGCGGTCGTCCGCGCGGCGGATTCGGCGCGGATGGTGCTCGCGCCGTGTCTCCACTTCGGCGTGTCCGAGCATCATCTGCCGTTCGGCGGGACGCTGTCGCTGTCCCCGGAGACGGCCATCGGTGTGCTCACCGATCTCGCCCGGTCCATTGTGGAGTGTGGAGGGCGCAGGCTGGTGATCGTCAACGGTCATGGCGGGAACCGGGGCGTGGCCCAGGTGGCCGCGGCGAAGATCGCCTCGGCGTACGACATGACCGTGTCGGTGATCCACTACTGGGAGCTGATCGCGGACGCGGGAGGCACCCCGATCCCCGGGCACGCGGGGGAGTTCGAGACCGCGATGCTGTTCGCGCTCCGCCCGGAGTTCGTCCGGCAACGGCGGCCGAGAACCCCGCCGGAGGAGTCCGGTGTGGACGGTGCCGAGATGCACGAGGCCGCGGCGTGGCGGCGGATCGACGGCTACACCGACGATCCCACGCGGGCGACGCACGAGCGGGGGACGGAATGGCTGGACGAATGCCTCGGCGCGCTGGCCGGGCGGCTGATCGCACTGGCGAACCGGCCATGATCGACTTCCACACCCACACCCCCGCGTGGCACACCGGCACCTGGCTCGGCGGCACCGAGTTCGGCCCGTCCGAGTTCCTGGCCTTCCTCGACACCGCGGGCATCGACGCCGCGGTGCTGCTCGCCCACGACGGGCTGTTCAACGCCACGCCCGAGTCGAACGACGAACTGGCCGCGTTCGCCGCGGCGGACCCGGCCAGGATGATCGGCTTCGGCACGGTGCACCCGCGGCATGCGAACGCGGTGGACGAAACGCGCCGGTGTTTCGCGGAACTGGGCCTCGGCGGGCTGAAACTGCATCCGTGGCTGCAGGGCTTCAGCATGCACGAGAAGGTGCTGGACCCGATCTGCGAGGCCGTCACCGAGGCGGGCGGCATCCTGCTCTCGCACGACGGCACCCCGCCGTACTCGACGCCCGCGCAGATCGCCGCGCTCGCGCGCCGTCATCCCGCGTTGCCGGTCGTGCTCGGCCACGGCGGGTTGCACGACTGCTGGCGGGAGGCGCTGGCGGTGACGTGCGAAACGGACAATCTCTATCTGTGCCTGTGCGGTACCCCGCCGTACGCCGCCCGGCGCGTCCTCGCCGCGGCGCCGCCGGGCAAGGTGCTGTTCGGCACGGACGCCGGGCTCTCGGACAAGGCCGGTCAGGACTACGCCGTCGCCAGGGTCGCCGAGATCGACGGCTGGGGCATCACCGAACAGCAGCGCGCGGACATGCTCGTGCACAACCCCCGGCGCCTCCTCGCGGGGCGGCTGGAACACGGGAGGCCGGGATGAACCCGCGCGAGGCCAGGATCGCGGCGATCCAGACCGCCCCGGTGACGATGGACGCGCGGCCGGACCTCGTGGTGCACGGGGCGAAGGGGACGCACGACCGGTCGGACTTCCTGCTGGTCCGGGTCGTCACCACCGACGGCGTCGAAGGGTACGGCGAGGTCAGCGCGACACCACTGTGGAGTGGCGAGGACGGCGTGAGCGCGCGGCACTTCATCGCCGAGCTGCTCGCGCCCGCGCTGCTCGGGAAGCCACTGGCACCGGTGGGCGCGCTGGAGTCCACTGTGGACACGGTGCTCGCGGCGAACCCGTTCACCAAGGCCGGAGTGTCGATCGCGCTGTGGGACGCGTTCGCGCGCACCCTCGGCGTCCCGCTCGCCGTGGCGCTCGGCGGCCCGTACCGCGACGAGGTGCCGATCAAGCTGTCCCTCTCCGGCGACGGCGACCGGCTGGACAAGGCGTACGAAACGGCGTCGCGAGCGGGGTTCCGCGCGTTCAAGGTCAAGGTCGGTCTCGGGGTGCCGGGGGATCTGGCGCGGATGGCACGGGCACGCGAGCTGGCCGGGCCGGACGCGTTCCTCGGCATGGACGCCAACGGCGGCTGGAGCCGGGCCGAAGCCCGGGCTGTCCTGCGCGAGCTGGCGGAGTTCGGCCCGGCCTTCGTCGAACAGCCGGTCGCGCCCGGCGATCTGGAGGGCATGGCGGCACTCCGGCCGGCGGGCCTTCCGGTGGTAGCCGACGAGGCGGTGTTCGGCACCGAGGACCTGCTGCGGCTCGCGCGTGCGGACGCCGCAGACGTGGTCAGCGTGTACGTCGGCAAGGCGGGCGGGCCCGGCCGCGCGGTCGCCCTGGCGCGGCTCGCCGAAACGTCCGGTCTCGACGTCCTGATCGGTTCCAACGGTGAGCTGGGCATCGGCGCGGCCGCGCAGCTGCACGTGGCGTGTGCGCTGCCGCGGTTGTCGTCGTTCCCCTCGGACATCATCGGGGCGCACTACTACGCCGAGGACGTCCTGGCGGAACCGCTGGACAGCGACGGCACCCGGGTCCGGCTCGGCGACGGTGCCGGACTGGGCGTGGTGCCCAGGAGCGACCTGCGCGGGAGGTTCACGTGATCGTCGACGTCCACACGCACACCCCGACCCACCGGGACGCGGTGCCGGAAACCGAACGCCGCGTGTACGAGAACTGGCGCACCGACCGGCCGGTCACGACCACGAACTCGTGGGCCGATTTCGACGCCGCCATGGCCGAAGCCGACGTCGCGATCGTGTTCAACATCGCGGTGGACGATCCCGAGACCATGACCGGGCTGCCGTACCCGCCGGAGCGCACGAACGACGCGACGGCCGAGTTCGTGGCCGCCGACCCGGCCCGCCGTATCGGGTTCCTCTCGGTGAACCCGTTGCGGGACAATGCCTTCGAGGAGACCGAGCGGTGCAGGGAACTCGGCCTCGCCGGGGTCAAGCTCGGCCCCAACTACCAGGACTTCGACCCGCTGGGGGAGTCCGCGCTGGCGTTCTACGCCTACTGCGAGCGGCACGGGCTGCCGATCCTGTTCCATCAGGGCGCGTCGCCGATGCGGCACGCGCCACTGCGCTACACCTACCCGCTGGTCACCGACGAGGTGGCGCTGCGGTTCCCGGAACTGCGGATCGTCATGGCGCATATGGGACATCCCTGGGGAACCGAGACGGTGGTGACCGTCCGCAAGCATCCGCACGTGTACGCGGACGTGTCCTCGATCTACCTGCGGCCGTGGGTGTGCTACCAGTCGCTGCTGGCCGCCGTCGAATGGGGCTGTACCGGGAAACTGTTGCTGGGCAGCGATTTCCCGATCGCGGACACCGGTGAGGCGATGGCCGGGCTGCGCCGGGTCAACGACATCCTCGAAGGCACGAAGCTGCCCCGGGTGCCTGAGGAGGCCATCGAGCGGATCATCCACGCGGACGCGCTCGGCGCTCTCGGACTGGAGTTACCGTCATGACTCCCGTTGTCGACGCGCACGTCCGGCTCGGCACCGGCCGCGAGGTCGCCCTCGGCACCGAGACGTTGCTGGCCACCATGGACCGGCTCGGCATCGACCGGGCGTTGATCGCCCCGGACGAACGATGCACCGCGGTCGCCAACGCCGAGGGCAACGACGTGGTGACCGCGGCGGCGCGGGAGTCCGGCGGGCGGCTGCTCGCCTACGCGGTGGCGAACCCATGGCTGGGCGCGGCGGCGCTCACCGAGCTGGCACGGGCGGCCGAGGCGGGTGCGGTGGCGCTGGCGGTCGACCCGGTGCTGCAGGGCTTCGACCTGCTCGATGGGCTCGTCGATCCGCTGCTCGCGTTCGCCGCCGATCGTGGCTGGCTCGTCTACGTCCGCACCGGCACCCCGCCGAGCGCGCTCCCGTTGCCCCTGGCGAGTCTCGCCCGGCGGTATCCCGGCGTGCGGTTCCTGATGGGCCGCAGCGGTGCCACCGACTTCTGGATCGACGCCGCGCCCGCGCTGCGGTACGCGCCGAACCTCTACGCCGACACGGCGTACGCGCCGTGGGACACCGTGCTCAGCGAGTTCGCGCGGGACCCCGGGATCGGCACCTCGCGGGTGATCTTCAGTACGGATTCCCCTTACACCGTCCCGAAAACCGAGGTCACCAGGGTGCGGGACTGGACCATCGGCGAGGACGAGCGCGCGGCCGTGCTCGGCGGGACGCTGCTCACCCTGCTCGGGGCATCGCACCGAAGGAGTGATCGCCGATGACCGCCACGCAGGCACCGCCGGTGCGGGGAGTCTCCCCGGTGCTGCAGGTGCCGTTCACCGAGGACGGCGCGATCGACGTCCCCGGCTTCCACCGGGTGGTGCGGCATGTGCTCGGCACCGGCGTGACCAGCGTGATGTTCCCCGGATTCGCCTCGGAGTTCCACAAGCTCGACGAGTCCGAGCGCACGCGGCTCACCGCGATCCTGCTCGCGGAGACCGCGGCGGCGGACGGCGTCTCCGCGATCATCGCGGTGCAGGACCACGCGACCCGGCTGGCGGTCGCCAGGGCCCGCGCCGTGGTGGACGCGGGTGCCGACCTGGTCAACCTGCTGCCGCCGCATTTCCTCGCCCCGTCCCGGCGGGCGATCCTCGCGCATGTCGGCGCGGTGCTGGCCGCGGTCGCGCCGACCCCGGTCGTACTGCAGTACGCGCCGACCGAGACGGGCACCAGCCTCGACGGCCCGGCGCTGTCCGCGCTGGCCCGCGAGCACCCGAACCTGCGGCTGGTGAAGGTCGAGGCCAGCCCGCCCGGCGCGTTGATCGCCGAACTGGCCGCGGGTGATCCACCGCTGCCCGCCGTGGAGGGGTACGCGGGTGTCCAGCTGCCCGACGCGTTCCGCCGCGGTGCGGTCGGGACCCAGCCCGGCTGCTCGTTCACCGAGATCTACGTCGAGATCTGGCGGCGGTTCGCCGAGGGCGAGCACGCCGGCGGGGACGAGCTGCACCGGCGGCTGCTGCCCTACATCTCGTACTGGATGCTCGACCAGGAGCTGATCATCGCCGCGGAGAAGCTGATCTCGGTGCGGCGCGGCCTGTTCGGGAGCGCCCACTGTCGCGAGCCGGGGCACCGGCTCGACCGCGAGGAGACCGCCATGGTCGGCCGGTTCCTCGCCGAGTTCGAAGACCTGTTGCCCCCACTGGATTTCTGAGAGGTACCCGACCAGGCTGGAGGAAACCATGCGCGGTCCCCACCGTACGTCGACACTGGCTCTCGTCCTCGGCTCGTGCGTGGCACTGGCCCTCACGGCGTTCGCGCCCGCTGTGGCCGCCCAGCCCGATCCGGGCACCCGGCGGGTCAAGGCCGCTTCACTGGCCGACATCCGCCGGTCCGTGGTGCCCGAAGGCGGGATCAAGGCGGCGATGACGGGCGGGAACACCGTCTACGCCGATGTCCGGGAACGGAGTCCTCGCGCCGACGGCTACCGGCACATCGACTCGCCGCGGCTCGTGGCGAAGCTGAGACGCGAGGGTTTGAACACCTACGTCTACGGGATCTGGGATTCGCCGACGGACTGGGACGACCTCCGCACCGAGTTCGCTCCCGCGGCCGCCGCCGCGGGCATCAGGATCTGGGTGTACGTCGTTCCGCCGTCGGAGTGTTTCGACGATCCGGTCCCGTACCGCCGCGGCCGGTGCTCGCGACCGTACAAACTGGACTTCGTCCGCTGGGCGAACGAGATCGCCCAGCTGTCGCTGCGGTACCCGAACGTGGTCTCGTGGGCGATCGACGACTTCATGATCGGTGAGAACGGCAAGCTCTTCACCCCGGAGTACATGCACAAGATCGTCGACGCGCAGGACGCGGTCAACCCGAAGCTGGGGTTCTACACGACCGCTTATTACTCCGACGCGATCAGCCCGGCGTTCTACGAGCGCTTCGCCCCGTTCATCGACGGCATCGTGTACCCGTACCTCGGCTTCAACAGCAACACCCAGGACCCCACGGCGGTCAAGCCGAACCTGGACGCGATCGTGGCGCAGGCGGCCCCTCGCGACATGGGTGTGCTGTTCCTCTTGTACACCAACAGATTCCTGGACGCCGCGCTGCCACCCGACGAAACGTACGTGGCCGCGTCGATCGAGGCGGCCATGCCGTATGTGCGGGACGGCCGGATCCTCGGCATCAACAACTACGGCCTGCCGCTGGGGGACAAGCCGAACATCACGGCGGGCAACCGGGCCGCCCACGGCATCGGCAGGCTGAGCGTGGCGCTCGCGTCCTTCACCGGGACCAAGCCCGGTGACTACGCCGGGGCCGAGCAACGAGTGCGAGTCGGCGAAACGGCTCCTCGCAAGTCCTTGTCCTTTGTGGACAACGACGGCTACTACGGGAACCTCGGCGGCGCCGGCTACCACTTCAAGCAACTGCTCGTCGACGGGGCCGTCGCCTGGGAATCCGACGTCGCCGATCCGGGCGGTTTCGGTTGGGTACGGCACACCGTCGACCTGACAGAAGCCTTACGGGGCAAGACTTCCGCGACCATCACGCTGCGGATCCTCGACAAGAACGGCGTCGGCGATTTCCCGCTCGACGTCGGCTTCGACGACGTCACCGGGGAAGGCGTCGAGGTGGTGAACGGCGGGTTCGAGGGTGACCGCGGCTGGCAGCTCATCGCCGACAACCACGCGCTGCTGCCGTCGTTCGACCACTACGCCAAGGATCGCCCGGCACGGATCCGGGACGCCGTGGCCACGACGCTGCGCGGGCTGCCGTTCGTGAACCGGCCCTTCCCGCCGGAACCGCCGACGCGCGGCTACCGCACCGACAACAGCGCGATGTACGGCGACGGAAGGCTCAGTTTCACCGTCCCGGAACGGACCACTACGAAGGCGGGCACCTGCGCGTCGGCGAGCCAGCTCGTCACGGTGGACAAGGCGTCGGCCCGGTACGAGGTATCGTTCTGGGATTACGACCAGTACGCCAAGACGTTCGTCGCGCAGGGGCATCTGTTCAAGCGCGTCCTGGTGGACGGCAATCTCGTGTACGACCACGACGTGGCCGACTGGTGGGCCGGGCTGTGGATGAACGGCGAGTCCGCGCAGGGGCCGATCGACGTCACCGAGTTCGTGCGGGGCAAGGACAAGGTGACCCTGTCGTTCCAGCTCTGCACCGGCACCCCGGCGGCCGACCTCGCCGTGGACGTCGGAGTGGACAACGTCGAGACGATCGGGCTGGCGGTGCGGAATCCCGGATTCGAAACATCCGGCGGATGGACACTGAAAACCGACGATTCCGCGGTGACCCCGGCGATCAGGATCGTGCGCTGATGATCAGGAGTTCCGCTCACCCTCGAGGCGGGCCTGCTCGACCAGTTCCGGGTAGGCTTCGCCGTCCTCGGGATCCTCCGGGAGCAGCGAAATCGACCAGGGAATGGGGCACGGCGGAGCGTGGCCGGGATCGGGGCACAGCATTCTTTCGATGCGTTCCTTGATCTCCTCGGCCTGCTGCCGGGTGGTGTGCATCCCCAGCCGGATTTCCCAGATACTCGTTTCTTCGGCCATCCCTCACCCAACGGTTGAACGGGGCGAGCCGGGCTCGCCCCGCCGACGTTACCAGGTCCGCTTGGCGTCGCAATGACGCTTGTAGTGTCCCGCTGGGACCGGGACATTGCGCTTGGCGTCCTTGATGGCGTCCTCGCGGGTCTTGCCCACGCCGTCGGCACGCTTGTACCCGGTGACGTGGTTGTCGCTGATGCGCACGATCTGGCACTGCACGGTGGCGTGCCAGGTCTTCAGGATCCCGATCCCGTTGTCCGGGGTGACCGGTGCGAGCGTGCCCGCCGACGCGGCGGGTGCGGCGAGTCCGCCGATCGCGAGCGCGAGAGCCCCGGCGATCAGCCCGTTGCGAAGCATCTTCACGATGGTTCCTCCTTGTCGGTGCGGTGTTCGGACACCACCGACCTTCGCAGCCCGGCCCGCCGCCGATGACCGTTGGCAGCGCGGTTGGCAGTCCACTGGCAGCCCAGCGGTAATTGAATAGCCGTGCTCCACGTGTTGTCCTAGCCTCTCCGGCGTGCGTGACGGTTCCTTCCCCCTGCTCTGGCTGCACGGCCCGTCCGGTGTCGGCAAGTCCACGGTGGCCTGGGAGATCTTCGCCGAACTCGGCCGTTCCGGGCCGCGGACCGCGTATGCCGACATCGATCAGCTGGCCCTGTGTTATCCGGCGGACGGCGACGATCCGGGCAACGATCGGCTCAAGGCGGCGAATCTCGCGGCGGTCTGGCCGATCCTGCGCGAAGCGGGCGCTCGCTGCCTGGTGGTGTCCGGAATCCTCGACACCGCCGACGCTGTTCGCGCGTACGTCGATCGCCTGCCGGGGGTCGCGTTGACGTCATGCCGCCTACGCGCCGACGAGGCGGAGCTGCGAAACCGGATCGTCACCCGGGGCTGGCAGACGCAGCTGGCGGACGCGGCTGTCCGTCATGCCGAGGCGCTGGACCGCGCCGACATCGGTGAGTTGTGCGTCGATACCGGTGGACTGTCCGCAGTGGACGTCGCCCGTCTGGTGCGCGCGAAGACCGGGTGGCCCGGACCCGCCGCCGAAATCACCTATCCGGTGGCGCCGCTTCCAGTGTCCACAATAGACTATGAGGCCCTGCCGTTGCTGTGGCTGTGCGGTCCGCAAGGGGTCGGCAAATCCGCCGTCGGCTGGGAGATCTTCGCCGATCTCCTGAGCTCCGGCGCCAAGACTGCGTATGTCGACCTGGCGCAGCTCGGTTTTCTTCGGCCCATCCCGGACGGCGATCCGGACAACCACACGCTCAAGGCGCGAAGTCTCGGTGCCCTGTGGGCGAACTTCCGCGCCGCCGGAGCCCGCTGCCTGATCGTCTCCGGCGGGGTCACCGGCCAAGCCGCCGTCCGCCGGTACGCCGCTGCGGTACCCGGCACGAAGCTGACAGTGTGCAGACTGCACGCCGGCCCCGCGGAGCTGACCGAGCGGATCCTGCGGCGCGGGCGCGGCGAGGGCCCGCCGATCCCGGGTGACGAGCTGAAGGGCCTACCCGCCGAGGCCCTGCACCGGCTCGCGGAACGGGCCGCGCGCGAAGCCGATGACCTGGAACGCGCGGGGATAGGCGACTTCCGTGTGGACACCGACGGCCTGTCCACCGGGGACGTGGCGCGGCTGGTCCGCGCGCGAGCGGGGGAGTGGCCGGGCTCGGTCACGCGGTAAACGGGTGGCCGGACGACGCCGCGCTCGCTAACCTGACGTCATGACGTTCGCGCGCACCGCCATGATGCCCCGCTCCCGGGGCCGGTAGCACGCGCGGACGATCCGTCCGAGGCCCTGTCCAAGGGGCCTCGCCGGCTGTCGGAGCCCCGTGTCCACCCGGAGGTTCCGATGCCCCACACCTACATCACCACCACCATCCCGTATGTCAACGCGCGGCCGCATCTCGGTTTCGCGCTGGAACTCGTCCAGGCCGACGTGCTCGCCCGGCATCGGCGCCGCGAGGGCGACCAGGTCCGGCTGCAGACCGGCACCGACGACAACTCGCTGAAGAACGTGCTGGCCGCCGAGGACGCGGGCGTACCGGTGCGGGAGTTCGTCGACCGCAACGCCGCGGCGTTCGTCGCGTTGCGGGAGCCGCTTTCCCTTTCCACGGACGATGTTCTGCGCACGAGCCATGATCCGCGACATCGCGCCGGGGTCGAACACTTCTGGCGTGCCTGTGCCGGCGCCGGGGATTTCTACCGCCGGTACTACGAGGGCCTGTACTGCGTCGGCTGTGAGCAGTTCTACACCGAGTCCGAATTGGACGGTGGGCGCTGCCCGGAGCACGACGTCGCGCCGGAGCACGTGGCCGAGGAGAACTGGTTCTTCCGGCTTTCCCGCTATGCCGGGCAACTGCACGATCTCGTCACGAGCGGACGTCTCCGGGTCGAACCCGCGCAGCGGCGCAACGAGGTTCTCGGTTTCCTCGCCGGCGGACTGGAAGACTTTTCGATCTCGCGCTCGGCGGAGCGGGCGCGCGGCTGGGGCATCCCGGTGCCCGGCGATCCCGGTCAGGTGATCTACGTGTGGTGGGACGCGCTCGGCAACTACCTCACCGCGCTCGGCTACGGCTCCGGCGGCACCGGGCACCAGCGGTGGTGGCTCGATTCCGATCGCCGGATTCACCTGGTGGGCAAGGGAGTTCTCCGGTTCCACGCGGTCTACTGGCCGGCGATGCTGCTCTCGGCAGGCCAGCCGCTGCCGACCGACATCGTCGTGCACGACTACCTCACCCACGACGGACGCAAGATCAGCAAGTCCGCCGGGAACACCGTCGATCCCGCCACGCTGGCGGCGGAATGCGGTACCGACGCCGTCCGCTGGTGGCTGTTACGGGAGGTACCGCGCGTCGGCGACGCCGACTTCACCCTCGCCAGGCTCGTCGCCAGGGCGGACGACGAACTCGCCAACGGGCTGGGAAATCTCGTCCACCGCGTGGTCGCGATGGTCCACCGCTACCGGGCCGGGGCCGTTCCGCGCGGTGGCCGGGCATCGGGCGGCGAACGGGTGGACCGCGCGGTCGGGACGGTGCGGGCGGAAGTCGGAAAAGCCTTGGCGGAGTTCGATTTCCGGAGCGCCACCGCGGCGGTCTGGGCGATCGTCGACGAGGCCAACCGCTTCGTCAGCCAGGCCAAACCGTGGGAACTGGCGAAGGCCGAACGCGACGGCGCCGCGCCGGACGCTCTCGACGCCGTGCTGGCGACGCTCGTGCTGGCGTGCCGGACGGTCGGCGAGGAGCTGGCGCCGTTCCTGCCGGACGCGGCGGCGCGGGTGACCGAGGCCTGTACGGAGCGGGGCGGGCGGCTGCCCGCCGCGTCCCCGCTCTTCCCGCGTCTCGCGGCAGGCCAACGCTAGAACACTTGCACAATCATTTGACCAATGGGGGTGACCTGGGGTTTACTGAGCGAGCGGAACGTCGACCGGAGGAGGTGAGGGCCATGAGTCCGGAACACAGTCTCGGCTCACCCGCATCCCTCGAACCTCCGGGAGGTCACCATGACCATGACTGCTTTCTTCCGTATCGCCCAGCGCGGTAGCCGGGGTGACGGCCTTGCCCCCATTGCCCCCGTCGTCACTCCGGCACCGCGGCGGTCCATCGAACAGCCCGCCGCGCGTCCGGCACTGCGGATGACCTGGCGGCCCGTGACCGACGAGCACGGCAAGCGCGTCCTGCGCGCGAGCTGGCACGCCGGGCAGTGAGTTCAAGCGTCAGGCGACCGGTGCGGGCGGCCGGAGCGCCTGGCGCTTGAGCCGGTTGAACAGCTTCACGTTGTTCAGCGCGAACGCCCCGACCGTGACACCGTCCCGTTCGAAGGTCGCCACGAAGGAGGAATCCTCCGTGGTCCCTTCGACGAGGACGAGCCGGTCACCGGGCGCGGGGTGCCCGGCGACCTGGATCCGGCCGCCGTACTGATCGGACCAGACGTACCCGCTCGCCGTGTAGCTCCGGATCGTCTGCCCGGCCAGCAGGTTGGCCACCGCGACGCCGGCCTGCTCGGTCGCGTTCGTCCAGTGCTCGTGGCGCAGCCGCTGCCCGGCTTCCCCGCCGGCGTACTGCGCGACGTCGCCGATCGCGACCACATTGGGCAGCTTGGTGACCAGCCCGTGGTCGGTGTGCACCCCGTTGCCGATGGTCAGCCCCGAGCCGATCAGCCAGTCGGCTGCGGGCGACATGCCGATGCCCACCACGACGACGTCCGCGGGCAGGTGCCCGCCGTCGGCCAGATCGACGCCGGTGACCCGGCGGCCCCGCGGCCCATCGTCCACTGTGGTCAGTCCACTCACGACGGACCGGCAGCGCAGCCGTGTCCCGTGCTCGGCGTGCAGCCGCGCGCAGACCGCGCTCAGTTCGGGGCCGAACACCCGGGACAGGGGAGCGTCGAGGGCTTCCAGCACGGTGACGTCGAGGCCGAGTCCCCGGCAGGTGGAGGCGACCTCGGCGCCGATGAACCCGGCCCCGGCCACGACGACCCGCGGGGACCCCGTCAGCTCGGCACGCAGCCCCAGTGCGTCGTCGAGGGTGCGCAGCACGTGCACCCCGGCGACGCCCTCGGCGCCGGGAAGCGTGCGGGCCCGGCCACCGGTCGCGATGACGACGCCGTCGGCGAAGATCTCCTCGCCGCCGGAAAGCGTCAGCCTGCCGTTGGCCGGGTCGAGCCGTTCCGCCCGGACGCCGAGCCGGTAGGTGACGCCGAGTTCGTCCTCGGCGTCGAGCAGGTCCAGTGACTCCCGGTCGCTCGTCCCGGCCAGGAACTCCTTGGACAGCGGCGGCCGGTCGTAGGGCCGGTGTGGCTCCTCGCCGACCATGACCACGTCGCCCTCGAAACCCTGACCGCGCAGCTCCTGGAGCGCGCGGGCACCGGCCAGCGACGCTCCCACGATCGCGACGCTCTTCACGCCGCGTCCTCCTGCGACTCCGCCTGGACGTAGATGACGCCCTCGTCGACCACGACGGAGTAGGTGCGCACCGGCCTCTTCGCGGGGAGGCACGAAGGCATGCCGGTGCGCAGATCGAAGAGGGCGGCGTGGAGGGGGCATTCCACGAAGCAGCCTTCGAGCCAGCCCTCGGAGAGGGAGGCGTCCTGGTGGCTGCACGTGTCGTCGATGGCGTACAGCTCACCGTCGGCGTTGAACACCGCGATGGGCACGGCCCCGGGGATCCTCACGGATTCCCCGGGGGGCAGTTCGTCCACCGTGCACGCGCGCATCATGTCGGACCTCCGGGATGTGCCGGGCTGAAGTTCGGGGGGAGTAGTTGAGTTGCGCTGTGTTGAGTTGCGTACTGCGGAACTCGAACCGGGATACGCAACAAGTTTGAATCGCGCGTCAGGATCTCGTCAAGAGCTACGGCGAGGTAGTTTCGACGAGTTTTCGTGGCGGTGGAAGGGCTGCTTGATCGGGGCCAGGGGAGTGTTGCCGAGGATCAGATCCGCGGACTTCTCGGCGGTCATCATCACCGGGGCGTAGATGTTCCCGTTGGGGATGTAGGGCATGACCGAGGCGTCGGTGATCCGCAGCCCCTTCAGGCCGTGGACGCGCATGGTCTCCGGATCGACGACCGCCCCCTCGTCGACGCCCATCTTGGCGGTGCACGAGGGATGCAGTGCCGTCTCGGCGTCGCGCGCGACCCAGTCGAGGATCTCCTTGTCCGTCTCGACGCCGGGCCCCGGCGAAATCTCGCCGCCGTTGTACGGGTCGAGGGCGGGCTGGTTGAGGATCTTCCGCGCCACCCGGACCGCCTCCACCCACTCGCGCCGGTCCTGCTCGGTCGACAGGTAGTTGAAGCGCAGTGCCGGGTGCTTGCGCGGGTCGGTCGAGGTGATCTTGACGGTGCCGCGGGTGTCGGCGTACATCGGCCCGACGTGCACCTGGTAGCCGTGTCCCGCGGTCGGCGCCGAGCCGTCGTAACGGATCGCCACCGGCAGGAAGTGGAACATCAGGTTCGGGTAGGCGACCTCGTCGTTGCTCCGGACGAACCCGCCGCCCTCGAAGTGGTTGGTGGCGGCGGGTCCGGACCGCAGGAACAGCCACTGCGCGCCGATCTGCGGCCGCTTCCACTTCGCGAGCGACGGCATCATCGACACCGGCTGCTTACAGGCGTACTGGATGTACACCTCGAGGTGATCCTGCAGGTTCTCGCCGACGCCGGGCAGGTCCGCGACGACGTCGATGCCCAGCTTCCCCAGCTCGGCGGCGTTGCCGACACCGGAGAGCTGGAGAAGCTGCGGGGTGTTGATCGCGCCGCCGCACAGGATGATCTCCTTGCCGTACACCTCGGTGGGTGCGTGACGTCCTTGTGCGTATTCGACGCCGATCGCGCGGTCGCCGTCGAACAGGATCTGCGAGACGAACGCTCGCGTGTGGACGGTCAGGTTGGGCCGGTGCATGACCGGCCGCAGGTACGCCCCGGCCGCCGAAAGCCGCCGCCCGCGCCGGACGTTGCGATCGAACGGGGCGAATCCCTCCTGCCGGTAGCCGTTGACGTCGTCGGTGCGCGGGTACCCGGCCTGCTCGGCGGCGTCGAAGAAAGCGCCGAACAGCGGGTTGGTGGCCGGGCCGCGTTCCAGCTCCAGCGGCCCGGAATGGCCGCGCCACGGCCCGTCCGGCGGATCGGCGAGGCAGTTCTCCATCCGCTGGAAGTACGGCAGGCAGTGCGCGTAGTCCCAAGTGGACATTCCGGGGTCGGCGGCCCAGCGCTCGTAGTCCATCGGGTTCCCGCGCTGGAAGATCATCCCGTTGATGCTGCTGGAACCACCCAGTACCTTCCCGCGGGCGTGGTAGATCCGGCGGCGGTTCATATGCGGCTCGGGCTCGCTGCGGTAGCCCCAGTCGTAGAACCTGCTGCCGATCGGGAAGGTCAGCGCCGCGGGCATGTGGATGAACACGTCCCACGGGTAGTCCGGGCGCCCGGCTTCGAGGACGAGGACCTTGTTCGCCGGGTCCGCGGACAGCCGGTTCGCCAGCGCGCTGCCCGCCGAACCGCCGCCGACGATGACGAAGTCGTACTGGGTGGAACTCATCGGGTGATTCCTCCTGGTGCTAGGGAGTGAGCGGTTCGGGGACGGCCTGGCCGGTGTGGGTGGCCGCCCAGCGCTTGCGGCGGACGTAGAGCAGGACGCCGCCGACCACGACGATCAGGCCGGTGACGAGCACCGCGCCCCACTGGAAGTACCAGTGGTCGTCGCCGTAGACCTCGGCGCGCGGCCAGATCAGGTTGACCGTCATCGCGGCGCCGTAGAGCACGGCGATCGCGTTGACGAGCGTGCCCCAGCGGCCCAGCCTGAAGTACGGGCCGTGGCCGGGGCGGGGCCACTGGCCGCGCAGGCGGCGCAGCAGCATCGGGCCGGTGACCATCAGGTAGGGGATGTAGAAAAGGACGATCGCGGTCGAGGTCAGCACGAAGAACGCGCGCTGGTTGCCGAGGTTGATCAGCAGGACGCCGATGGTGAGCGCGCCGGTGATCAGCGCGGGCACGATCGGGGTCTTCGACTTGGGCGACACCCGGGAAAGCGCTTTCGAGAACGGGAGCCGGTTGTCGCGCGCCATCGCGAACGTCATCCGGATCGCGGCGGTCTGCACCGCGAGGCAGCACACCGTGATGGCGATCGCCGAACAGATGAGGAACGCGTTGCCCAGTCCGTTGCCGAGCGTGCTCTTGAGCAGGTACGGCATTCCGGACGTCGACAGCTCTTCGGCGTTGATGTTGCCGACGGCCATCATCCCGAAGAGCATCACCAGCCCGCCGACGACGAACGACGCCGTGATCGCGCGCAGGATCGCCCTCGGCGCGTGCTTGCGCGGCTGGGTCGTCTCCTCGGCCAGCGAACCCGCGGTGTCGAAGCCGTAGAAGACGTACGCGCTCATCAGCGAGGCGACCAGGAACGCGCCGAGGTAACCGAGCGAATGGCCGCCGCCGGTGTCGTGGGTCTGGAACACCACCTGCGGGCCCCGCTTGATGTGTACGGCCAGCGCGATGATGAGCAGGATGACCGCGGTCAGTTCGACCGCGACACCGAAGTTGTTGATCTTCGCCATGAGCCTGACGCCGATGACGTTGACGACGGTGGCGAACACGACCAGGCCGAGCGCCAGCAGGATCGCGTTCTTCGCGCCGCCGGGTGTGCTCGTCAGCCCGGCGTCCGAGGGACTCCCGACGATCTGGAACACCTGCGAGACCTGGGGAAGGATAATCTGGTAGGCCACGGCGACCGCGCCCGCGGTCACGATGGCGCCGATGATCATGATCCAGCCCGCCATCCACGACGTCGCGGGTTTCGCGATCTGCTTGGCCCACTGGTAGACCGACCCGGCGAGCGGGAACTGCCCCGCCAGCTCGGCGAAGCACAGCGCGACGGCGAGCTGGCCGAGGAAGACGATCGGCCAGGTCCAGATGAAGGCGGGGCCGCCGGAGCCGAAGCCGAAGAAGAACAGCTGGAACACCCCGGTCATGATCGAGATGTAGCTGAACCCGGCGGCGAAACTGGAAAAGCCGCCCAGCGAGCGTTCCAGCTCCTGGCGGTAGCCGAACTTCGCGAGTTCGGAGCTGTCGGCGGCTTCGGGCGGGGTGTTCGGGGGTTTGGAGCGTGTCGTCATGGCCACGTCCTCTGTGGTGGGGGACTTCGGGAGCGGGCGTCAGCCCTTGAACCAGTGCTGCGGTGCCGGCGCGATGTTGTGGTAGACGTGCTTGGTTTCGCGGTACTCGTCGAGCCCGGACGGGCCGAGCTCCCGGCCGATGCCGGATTTGCCGAAGCCTCCCCATTCGGCCTGGGGCAGGTAGGGGTGGTAGTCGTTGATCCACACCGTGCCGTGCCGGAGCGCGCCCGCGACGCGTTGCGCGCGCGAGGCGTCCGACGTCCACACGGCCCCTGCCAGCCCATAATCGGTGTCGTTCGCCAACGCCACGGCTTCGGTCTCCGTGCGGAAGCGCTCCACGGTGACCACCGGGCCGAACACCTCCTCCCGTACGACCGCCATGTCGGCGGTGCATTCGCTGAAAACGGTGGGGCGCAAGAAGAATCCGTCGCACAGCGCGGGGTCGTCCGGCCGCGAGCCGCCCGCGCGCAGCACCGCGCCCGCCGCGAGTGCGTCCGCGATGTGCCGCTCGACCTTCGCCCGGTGCTCGGCCGAGACCAGCGGGCCGGTCTCGGTCTCCGGGTCGAGTCCGTTGCCGAGCCGGATCCGGTCCGCCCGCGCGGCCAGTTCGGCGACGAACCGGTCGTGGATCCCGTCCTGCACGATCAGCCGGGAACCCGCCGAGCAGACCTGTCCCGAATGGACGAACGCGGCGGCCAGCGCGTAGTCGAGAGCGGTGTCGAAATCGGCGTCGTCGAAGACCACGTTCGGGTTCTTGCCGCCGAGTTCCAGCGCCACGCGCCGGACGCCCTTCGCCGCCGCGGCCATGATCTTCTCGCCGGTGGCCAGCCCGCCGGTGAAGGAGATCAGGTCGACGCCGGGATGCTCGGTCAGTGTCGCGCCGACGTGGCCAGGGCCGAGCACGAGGTTGACCACCCCCGGTGGGACCCCGGCCTCTTCGAGCAGCGCGACGAGCTTGATCGTGGTCAGCGGGGTGACCTCGCTCGGCTTGAGCACCAGGGTGTTGCCCGCGGCCAGCGCCGGGGCGACCTTCCAGGACATCTGGAGCAGCGGGTAGTTCCACGGCGCGATCAGCGCGCACACGCCGACCGGCTCGTGCACGATCCGGCTGACGACGGTGCCGCTGCCCGCGTCGACCACGCGTCCGGCGTCCGCGTCGGCGAGCCCGGCGTAGTAGCGGAAGACGGCCGTGACGTCGTCGACGTCGATACGTCCTTCGGCGAACGTCTTGCCGGTGTCGAGGCTTTCGGTGCGGGCCAGTTCGTCGCGGTCGCGGACGAGGAGTTCGGCCACGTGACGCAGGATCCGGCCGCGTTCCGCGGCGCTCGTCCGTCGCCAGGGGCCGCCGTCGAACGCTCTTCTCGCCGCCGTGACCGCCGTGGCCACGTCGTCGGGGCTCGCGACGGCGACCGTGCAGAGCACTTCGGCGTTGAAGGGATTGAGCACGTCGGAGCGGGTCCCGTCGGAGGACTCGGACCAGTTTCCGTCGAGGTGGAGGTCTTTCATGCGGCCTTTCCCGTCGGTGAGCGCTGCGGCCGTGAACTGGGTGGATGTGACAGGCAGCACATCGAGTGCGTACATTTGTACGCGAAGCATGTACGTCTGTCCACATCGCGAGGCGGGCAATTTCCGCACCGGGCGTCGTGCGACGATCACCGTCGGCGGTTCGATGTCCGCCGGAGACCGCGAGGGAGCTGGGGCCGGGACGATGGCGAAGATCGAGGAGAACGGGCGGAAACGGCTGCGCGGGCCGAACGATCCCGATCGGCGGGCGAAGATCGCGCGGGCAGCTATCGCCGTCGTCGCCGAGCGGGGCATCGACGGGCTTACGCACCGGGCGGTGGCCAAGGTGGCCGACGTGCCGCTCGGGTCGACCACCTACCACTTCGCGACGCTGGACGATCTGCTGGAAGTCGCGCTCAACGAAGCCGCCGACAACAACGTGCGGCAGCTGCGGGAGTGGGAAAAGGGCCTCGACCCGGACGCCGATTTCGCCGTCGAGCTGGCCGCGCTGGTGATGAGCTACCTCGAGGACGCGTCCCGGCACACGATCGTCGAGTACGACCTGTACGTCGCCGCCCTGCACCGGCCGCGGCTGCGCCCGGCGAGTGCGGCCTGGGACAACGCGCTGATCCAGTTCTTCGGCTCCCGCACCGATCCGCTCACCGGCCGCGTGCTCGCGGCGATGTTCTGCGGCCTGGTCATGCAGGTCGTCCTGGCCGACCCGTCGCCGACCCACGCCGAGATCGAGGCCCTGTTCCGCCGAGCCATCGAAGGCCCCTGACCGCCCGGCCCGGTGAGCCGAGGGACGCCCTTGGTGCGTTGGCCGCACCGAGGGACGCCCCCGGTGCATCGAACGCACCCAAGGCGTCCCCCGGCACCCCCGGCCCCGCGGCATCTCCTGGCCCGGCGCGGCAAATCGTTACCGCCGGGTAGTTCTGCTCCGATCGTGGCTCGCCGGAAAACGCGTCTTGACACCGGCCTGATGCCCAGTCATCGTTTGTTTCCGATAGGGCAACCTCGTGCGTAATACGCAACTCAATCCCGAACTCGATCATCCCCCGCAGCTCCTGATCCCGCCGGCGCGGCCGTCCCGGGAGACAGCGTGCTGCCCGTTCCCGACCCGGTACGTCCGGACCCGCGGAGAGGAGAAGAGCCTGTGCCCCAACAGGTTCGTGGCGTGGTGGCGCTCAAGCAGGGCGCACCAGTGGAAGTGGCCGACATCGTGATTCCCGACCCCGGTCCCGGCGAGGCCGTGGTGCGGGTGCAGGCCTGCGGGGTCTGCCACACCGACCTGCACTACCGCGAAGGCGGCATCAACGACCAGTTCCCGTTCCTGCTCGGGCACGAGGCCGCCGGCGTCGTCGAGTCGGTCGGCGACGGGGTCACCGATCTGGCCGTCGGCGACTTCGTGGTGCTCAACTGGCGTGCCGTGTGCGGGGTGTGCCGGGCCTGCAAGCGTGGCCGTCCGTGGTACTGCTTCGACACGCACAACGCGAAGCAGCCGATGACGCTGACCGACGGCACCCCGCTGTCCCCGGCGCTCGGCATCGGCGCGTTCGCCGAGAAAACCCTGGTCGCCGCCGGACAGTGCACGAAGGTCGACCCGGACGTGCCGCCCGAGGTCGCGGGCCTGCTCGGCTGCGGCGTGATGGCGGGGATCGGCGCCGCGATCAACACCGGGCAGGTCGGCCGCGGCGACTCGGTGGCCGTGATCGGCTGCGGGGGTGTCGGCGGGGCCGCGATCGCGGGGGCGCGGCTGGCCGGTGCCCGCGAGGTCATCGCGGTCGACATCGACGACGCGAAGCTCGCCAAGGCCGTCGAACTCGGTGCCACGCAAAGGATCAACGCGAAACAGGCCGATCCGGTGGAAGCCATTCGCGAGCTCACCGGCGGCCACGGTGCCGACGTCGTGATCGACGCGGTCGGCAGGCCGGAGACGTTCGAGCAGGCGTTCTACGTGCGGGACCTGGCGGGCACCGTCGTGCTGGTCGGCGTGCCGACCCCGGACATGCGCCTGGAACTACCGCTGGTGGACGTCTTTTCGCGCGGCGGCGCGGTCAAATCGTCGTGGTACGGGGACTGCCTGCCCAGCCGGGACTTCCCGATGCTCGTCGATCTCTACCGTCAGGACCGCCTGCCGCTGGGCGCGTTCGTCAGCGAGACGATCGGGCTCGGCGAGGTCGAGGACGCGTTCGCGAAGATGCACCACGGCGAAGTGCTGCGTTCGGTGGTGATCCTCTGATGTCCGCGCGGGTCGACCTCGTTCGCACGTCCGGCGAGTTCACTCTCGACGGCGGCACGTTCGAGGTGGAGAACAACGTCTGGATCCTCGGTGACGACACCGAATGCCTGGTGATCGACCCGGCACACGACCCCGAGCCGGTACTCGACGCGATCGGCACGCGCACGGTTTCGGCGATCGTCTGCACGCACGCGCACAACGATCACATCAACGGCGCGGTCCCGCTGGCGGACAAGGTCGGCGCCCCGATCCTGCTCCACCCGGCGGACCGTGAGCTGTGGGACGCGGTGTACCCGAACCGGCCGCCGGACCGGTCGCTGTCGGACGGCGAGCGGCTCACCGTGGCCGGGCTCGACGTCCGCGTGCTGCACACACCGGGGCACACCTGGGGTGGTGTCAGCCTGCACGTTCCCGAGCACGGCTGGCTCTTCTCCGGTGACACGCTGTTCCAGGGTGGCCCCGGCGCCACCGGACGGTCCTATTCGGACTTCGAGGTCATCATCGCCTCGATCGCGAACCGGCTGCTCGTCCTCGACGGCACCACAACCGTCCACACCGGACACGGGCCGACCACGACCATCGCCGCCGAGGCCCCGCACCTCGGCGAGTGGATCTCCCGCGGCCACTGACCGACTTCCCGCCACCGAGAGGAGCTTCGTGGTGACCAGCACCGACCTGCCGCGCACCGACCTGCCCCCGAGTCTCATCGCGACCCTGCCCGGCCACTACTACACCGACCGCACCATCTTCGCGCTGGAGCAGGCGCGGATCTTCGAGACGTCGTGGTTCTGCGCCGTGCGCAGCGCCGACCTGCCGGCGCCGGGCACCTTCGAGACCGTCCAAATCGGACGGGAAAGCGTGCTGATCTCGCGCGGCCGCGACGGGAAGCTCAACGCCTTCCTCAACGTCTGCCGTCATCGGGGCGCCCGGCTGTGCACCGAGGAGAGCGGCTCGGTCAAGCGATCCTTCCAATGCCCGTACCACGCCTGGACCTACGGGCTCGACGGCAAGCTGATCGCCGCGCCCAACCTCACCGGGATGCCGGACATCGACCGGGCCGAGTACGGGCTGACCCGCCTGCACCTGCGTGAGTACCTGGGTTACGCCTGGGTGTGTCTCGCCGATGATCCGCCGTCCTTCGAGACCACCGTGATGGCCGACATCCACAGCAGGCTCGGCGGCCCGGACGAGATCGCCGCGTACGACATCGACGAGCTGGCGCTGGGCCGTCGCATCGAGTACGACGTGAAGGCGAACTGGAAACAGATCATCGAGAACTTCATGGAGTGCTATCACTGCGCGACCATCCATCCCGAACTCACCGAGGTACTGCCCGAGTTCGCCGACGGCTACGCCGCTCAGTACTACGTCGGCCACGGCGCCGAGTTCGGCGAGGAGGTCCAGGGCTTCACCGTGGACGGCGGCGCGGGCGTCGACCGGCTGCCCGGGGTGGGGGAGCACCAGGACCGCCGGTACTACGCGATCACCGTCCGGCCACAGGTGTTCGTCAACCTGGTGCCGGATCACGTGATCGTGCACCGGATGTTCCCGCTCGCCCCGGATCGCACGATCGTGCGCTGCGACTGGCTTTACCTGCCCGAGGTCGTGGAGTCCGGAAAGGACCTCACGCGTTCGGTCGAGCTGTTCCACCGGGTGAACCAGCAGGACTTCGACGCGTGCGAGCGTTGCCAGCTGGCGATGGACTCGCGGTCGTACGCCAAGGGCGGGGTGCTCGTGCCGAGCGAACACCACATCGGCGAGTTCCACGACTGGGTCAAGGCGCGGCTCGCGTAACGCTAGATGAGGGCGCGGATGGCGCGTTCGAAGCTCTGGACGTGCTTCAGGGTCAGCTCGGCCGCCTTGCCCGCGTCGCCCTCGATGATCGCGGTCAGCAGCGGGACGTGTTCGTCGACGTGCCCCGCCATGCCCCGCAGGCGGGGCACGAAGACGCACCAGATCCGCGTGGCCAGGTTGTCGTAGCGCAGCAACGTGTCTTCGAGGAAGGGATTGTGCACACAGCGGTAGACCGCGCGGTGCACGCCCAGATCGGCTTTGAGGAGGTCGGCGTTGTCATCAGCCGGTTTTGTGGCGTCCAGCTCCGTGCGCAGGATGCGCAGCGCCTCGCGTTCGGCCGCCGAGGCGCGTTCGGCGGCCGCGGCGGTGGCCATCGGCTCCAGCGTCCGGCGCACCTCGGAGATGTGCGCGAGATCGGAGATGTTGACCTCGGTGGCGAACGTGCCGCGGCGCGGGAAGGCGACGACCAGCCGCTCGGTTTCGAGTCGCTTCAACGCTTCCCGGATCGGGGTGCGGCCCATGCCGAGGGCGTGGCCGAGCCCCTCCTCGTTGATCGGCTCTCCCGGCTTGATGTCGAGCATGACCAGGCGATCACGGATGTGGAGGTAGGCCTTCTCGGCGAGAGACGGGCTGTTGACCTGTGTGTTCACGCGAGCTAGTCTACACGACGACTGATATACCAGTAGTCGACCAGCAGAACAGGATGCCCATGACTGCGACGATCGACAGCCGCCGCGCGGTGCTGAACCGCTCGCTGGCGGAGTACGACCCGGCCGTGGCCGAGGCGATCAACGAGGAACTCGCCCGTCAGCAGGGCACCCTGGAGATGATCGCCAGCGAGAACTTCGCGCCGAGCGCGGTGCTCGAGGCCCAGGGCTCGGTGCTGACCAACAAGTACGCGGAGGGCTATCCCGGCCGCCGCTACTACGGCGGGTGCGAGCACGTCGACGTCATCGAGCGACTGGCGCTGGACCGGATCAAGGCGCTGTTCGGCGCCGGTTTCGCCAATGTGCAGCCCCATTCCGGCGCGCAGGCCAACGCCGCCGCGATGGCCGCGCTGCTCAAGCCCGGCGACACGATCCTCGGCCTGTCGCTGGCTCACGGGGGGCATCTCACCCACGGGATGCGGATCAACTTCTCCGGGCTGCTGTACGAGGTCGTCGGCTATGAAGTGTCCACTGAGGACTTCCGGATCGACATGGCCGAGGTCGCCCGGCTGGCTCGGGAGCACCGGCCGAAACTGATCATCGCGGGTTGGTCGGCCTATCCCCGGCAGCTGGACTTCGCGCGGTTCCGCGAGATCGCCGACGAGGTCGGCGCGTACCTCATGGTCGACATGGCGCATTTCGCCGGGCTGGTCGCGGCGGGGCTGCACCCGTCGCCGGTGCCACACGCCCACGTCACGACGACGACCACGCACAAGACGCTCGGCGGTCCGCGTGGTGGCGTGATCCTGACCAACGACGCGGCACTGGCCAAGAAGGTCAACTCGGCGGTGTTCCCCGGCCAGCAGGGCGGTCCGCTCGAACACGTCATCGCCGCGAAGGCGGTCGCGTTCAAGATGGCGGCCGAACCGGAGTTCGCCGAACGCCAGCAAAGGACGTTGCGGGGCGCGAAGATCCTCGCCGAACGGCTGCTCGCCGAGGACGCCGCGGCGGCGGGCGTCTCGGTGCTGACCGGCGGCACCGACGTCCACCTGGTCCTCGCCGATCTCCGGAATTCCGATTTGGACGGTCAGCAGGCGGAGGACCGGCTGCACTCGGCCGGCATCACGGTGAACCGCAACGCCGTCCCGTTCGATCCGCGTCCGCCGATGGTCACCTCGGGCATCCGGATCGGCACCCCGGCGCTGGCGACGCGCGGCTTCGGCGACGACGAGTTCCGCGAGGTCGCCGACATCATCGCCACCGCGCTGCTCCCGGCGTTCGACGACACGGTCGCGGCCGCGCTGCGTGCCCGTGTCTCGACACTCGCCGCAGCTTTCCCGTTGTACCCGCACCTGCAGGAGGCCGCGCGATGACCACCCCGCCCGGGGCGCACCTGCCCGACCACCCCGATTTCCTGTGGGACAACCCGGATCCCGCACGCACCTACGACGTCGTGATCGTGGGCGGCGGTGGGCACGGGCTCGCCACCGCGTACTACCTCGCCAAGGTGCACGGGATCACCAACGTCGCGGTGCTGGAGAAGGGCTGGCTCGCGGGCGGGAACATGGCCCGCAACACCACGATCATCCGCTCGAACTACCTGTGGGACGAGAGTTCCGGGATCTACGAACACTCCCTGAAACTGTGGGAGGGCCTCGAAGAGGACCTCGGCTACCCGATCCTGTTCGACCAGCGTGGCGTGCTGAACCTCGCGCACAGTCTCCAGGACGTCCGCGACAGCGTCCGGCGCGTCAACGCGAACAGGCTCAACGGGATCGACGCCGAATGGGTGGACGCCCGGGGCGTCAAGGAGATCTGCCCGATCGTCAACATCTCGCCCGATGTGCGCTACCCGGTCATGGGCGCGACGTTCCAGCCTCGCGCCGGGATCGCCAAACATGATTACGTGGCTTGGGGCTTCGCCCGCGCGGCGGCCGAAATGGGGGTCGACCTGATCCAGAACTGCCAGGTCACCGGGATCGAGACCAAGCAGGGCCGGGTCACCGCCGTGGAGACCACGCGGGGCCGCATCGCGGCGGGCAAGGTCGCGCTGTGCGCCGCCGGGCACTCCGCGGTACTCGCCGCGATGGTCGGCCTGAAACTCCCGGTGACCTCGCATCCGTTGCAGGCGCTGGTGTCCGAGCTGCTCGAACCCGTGCATCCGACGGTCGTCATGTCGAACGCCGTGCACGTGTACGTTTCGCAGGCGCACAAGGGTGAACTCGTGATGGGCGCCGGGATCGACAGCTACAACGGCTACGGCCAGCGGGGCTCGTTCCACATCATCGAACAGCAGATGTCGGCCGCGCTGGAGCTGTTCCCGGTCTTCGCCAGGGCCCATCTGCTGCGCACGTGGGCCGGCATCGTCGACGTCACGCCCGACGCGTCACCGGTCGTCGGGCTCACCCCGGTCTCCGGGCTGTACCTCAACTGCGGCTGGGGGACCGGCGGGTTCAAGGCCACCCCCGGTGTCGGCGACTGTTTCGCGCACACCGTCGCGAAGGACAAACCCCATCCGTACGCCGAGCCGTTCACCTTGGACCGGTTCACGACCGGTGCACTCGTCGACGAACACGGCGCCGCCGCCGTCGCCCACTGAGTTCCCTGGAGTTCGCTGTGCAACTGATTCCCTGCCCCTGGTGCGGGCCCCGCGAGGAAGCCGAGTTCCACTACGGGGGCCAGGCCCACGTGGCGTATCCGGAGGACCCGTCGGCGCTGTCGGACGAGGAATGGGCGCGTTACGTCTTCTTCCGTGACAACCCCGCCGGGCCGTTCGCCGAACGCTGGAGCCATTCCGCGGGCTGCCGTCGCTGGTTCAACGCCGTCCGCGACACCTCCTCCCACGAACTCCTGGCGGTCTACCGCCTCGACGAAGCCCGGCCGGTGATCTCATGACCGCTCCCTTCCGGCTGCCCTCGGGCGGCCGCATCGACCGCGACACCCCCGTCGAGTTCCTCTTCGACGGTCAGGTGCTCACCGGCTACCGGGGTGACACACTGGCCTCGGCGTTGCTGGCCCACGGCATCCACCGGATCGCGACCAGCGTCAAGTACGGCAGGCCACGCGGCATCATGGCCGCCGGCGTCGAGGACGCGAACGCGCTGGTGCAGATCGAAAAGCCGTTCCCCGAGCCGATGCTGACCGCCACCACGGTCGAACTGCACGACGGCCTCGTCGCCAGGGGGCTGCCCGGCCAGGGCAAGCTCGCCGAGGAGCCCGATCCCGCGCGGTACGACCACAAGCACGTCCACTGCGACGTCCTGGTGATCGGCGCCGGCCCCGCCGGGCTCACCGCCGCGCTGACGGCCGCGCGCGCCGGTGCCCGCGTGGTGCTGGTCGACGACCAGCCCGAGGCGGGCGGCTCGCTGCTCGGCTCGAACGAGTTCCTGGACCTCGAGCCGGCACAGGAGTGGATCCGCGGCGTCGTCCAGGAGCTGTGGTCGCTTCCGGATGTCCTGGTGCTGGAGCGCACGACGGCGTTCGGCGCCTACGACGACGGCTTCTTCCTCGCTCTCCAGCGGCGGACCGACCACCTGGGCACGGCATCGGAAACCGTTGCACGTCAACGTGTTTGGCGCATTCGCACCAAACAGGCCGTGGTCGCCACCGGCGCGCACGAACGACCCGTGGTGTTCGACGGCAATGACCGGCCGGGCATCCTGCTCGCCGCGTCCGCCCGTACGTACCTGCATCGCTACGGCGTGGTGCCCGGCCACCGGGCCGTGGTGTTCACGACCAACGACAGCGCCTACGCCGCCGCGATCGACCTCGCCGGCGCCGGTGTCGAGATCGCGGCCGTCGTCGACGCGCGGCCCGAAGCACCGCGTGGCTGGGCGGCCGAGTGCGCCGAGCGGGGGATCAGCGTCCATTGTGGACACGTCGTCACCGGGACTTCGGGAACGGACCGGGTGTCCGCGGTGGAGATCGCCTCGGCCGGTGGTGCTTCATCGACGGTCTCGTGTGACACGCTCCTGGTCTCGGGCTGCTGGAATCCCGCCGTGCACCTGTTCAGCCAGGCTCGCGGAAAGCTCGCGTACGAGCCCTCGCTCGGAGCTTACGTCCCCGCCGGGGAACTGCCCGCGCTGCGTGTCGCCGGATCCGCCGCGGGTGTGCTCGACCTGGCCGGATGTGTGCGGCAGGGCCGCGAGGCGGGAGAGGCCGCCGTCGCCGCGGCGGGCTTCGACGTGGCCGCGGGCTTCCCGCTGCCGGTGTCCGACGCACGGCCCGAAGAGGTCGCGACCGCGATCCTGTGGAAGGTTCCCGACGGTCAGTCCCTTGTGGACGGCGATACGCGGTTCGTCGACCTGCAGCGGGACGCGACCGTCACCGACGTCCTCCGCGCGACCGGTGCCGGGCTGCGCTCGCTGGAGCACATCAAGCGGTACACGACCATCGGTACCGCCCACGACCAGGGCAAGACCTCCGGCATGATCGCCGCCGGGATCGTCGCGGACGAACTGGGCACGGACCTCGCGCAGGGCAGGCCGACGACCTTCCGGCCGCCCTACACGTCGGTGCCGTTCGCCGCGCTCGCCGGGCGAGATCGCGGCGAGCTGCACGATCCCGCGCGGGTCACGGCGATCCATCCGTGGCATGTGGCGCATGGCGCGAAGTTCGAGGACGTCGGGCAGTGGAAACGGCCGTGGTACTACCCGCGTGCCGGGGAAAGCATGGACGAAGCCGTCCTGCGGGAATGCCGCGCGGCTCGTGCGGGTGTGGCCCTGATGGACGGTTCCACGCTGGGCAAGATCGATCTGCGGGGGCCGGATGTCGGCGCGTTCCTCGACCTGCTCTACACGAACATGATGAGCACCCTGAAGGTCGGCCGGATCCGGTACGGCGTGATGTGCGGCGTCGACGGCATGGTGATCGACGACGGCACCGTCATCCGCGTCGCCGAGGACCACTGGCTGGTGACCACCACCACCGGCAACGCGGCGATGATCCTCGACTGGATGGAGGAGTGGCTCCAGACGGAATGGCCGCACCTCGCCGTTTTCGCGACTTCGGTGACCGAGCACTGGGTCACCGTGCCGCTGGTCGGTCCGCGCTCCCGCGACGTGCTGGCCGCGGTCGCGCCGGATCTCGACGTCGGCAACGACGCCTTCGGGTTCATGACCTGGCAGGACACGGAAGTCGCCGGGATCCCGGCGCGCGTGTGCCGGATCAGCTTCTCCGGTGAGCTGGCGTACGAGATCAACGTCAAGTCGTGGTACGGCGTCGCGCTGTGGGAGGCGCTGATGTCGGCAGGGGAGCCGTACGGGATCACGCCGTACGGCACCGAGACGATGCACGTCCTGCGCGCGGAGAAGGGCTACCCGATCATCGGGCAGGACACCGACGCGACGCTGACCCCGCAGGATCTCGGCATGTCCTGGGCGGTGTCGAAGAAGAAGGCCGACTTCATCGGGAAGCGGTCGTTCGCCCGCGCCGAGAACCAGCGGCCCGACCGCAAGCAGCTCGTCGGCCTGCTGCCGGTCGATCCGGCCGTGCTGCTGCCGGAAGGCGGGCAGGTGATCGAATCCGACCACCTGCCGGAGCCGCCGGTGCGCATGCTCGGCCACGTGACGTCGAGCTACCGGAGCGCCGCGCTGGGGCGGACCTTCGCGCTGGCCGTGGTGCGGTCGGGACGTGAGCGGATCGGTTCGACGCTGTACGTGCCGGTGGGTGACCGGGTGGTCCCGGTGACGGTCACTGATTCCGTGTTGTATGACAAGGAAGGGGCCCGTCGTGACGGTTGAGACCTTACGGCGTTCACCGCTCGCCGAGCAGGCCACGCGGCTTGCTTCGCTCGCGCCCGCGTTGCGGGTCGCGGAGGAACCGTTCCTGACTCAGCTGACCGTGCGCGTCCGTGACGACGCCGCGGTAGCCCGGCTGGGCGCGGCGCTGGGCGTCGCGCTACCCACCACGCCGTGCACGTTCAGCCGGGGGGCGGGGGCGGTGGAGATCTGCTGGATGGGGCCGGACGAATATCTCGTCCTCGGTACGCGTCCGGAGCTGGAGGACGTGGTGCGTTCGGCGCTGGGCGACGCGCCGGGCGCGGTGGTCGACGTGTCGGGACAGCGGACGCTGGTCACACTGTCCGGGCCCCGGGTCCGGGACGTGCTCGCGCACGGCTGCTCGGTGGATCTGCATCCGGCCGTCGCCGGGACCGGGACGTGCGTGCAGACGTTGCTCGCGCGGACCGGCATCGTCCTGCTGGTGCGTGACGCCGCCCGTGACGAGTTCGCCGTGCTGGTCCGGTCGTCGTTCGCGGCCTACTTCGGTGGGTGGCTGATCGACGCCGCGGTCGAATACGTCCCCTCCTCCGGCGATCAGGAGTGAATTCCCGTGGCACAGTCCTTCACCCTGACCCTCAAGTGCCCCGAGCGATCCGGCATCGTGCACGCGGTGACGACGTTCCTCGTCGGCCGGGGTTGCGACATCGTCGAGCATCAGCAGTTCGATGACGACGTGCGAGGCTCGTTGTTCCTCCGCACATCCTTCACCTGCCCCGGCGACGAGACCGGCAAAGAGACCACAGTGGACGGTCTGGCCCAGGATTTCGGCCCCGTGGCACGGGAATTCGCGATGGAGTTCGAGTTCTCCGACGGACGTCCGGACCGGATCCTGGTGATGGTCTCGAAGTTCGGGCACTGCCTCAACGATCTGCTGTTCCGCTGGCGGGCGGGCAGCCTCGGCGCGGACATCGCGCTGGTGGTGTCCAACCACGAGGACCTGCGGCCGATGGCCGAGGCCGCCGGGCTCCCGTTCGTGCGAGTCCCGGTCACGCCGGAGACCAAACCCGAGGCGGAGCGGCGGCTGCTCGAACTGGTCGACGAGTACCAGGCCGACCTCGTCGTGCTCGCGCGGTACATGCAGGTGCTGTCCAACGAGCTGTGCGTCAAGCTCCAGGGCCGCGCGATCAACATCCACCACTCGTTCCTGCCCGGTTTCAAGGGCGCCAAGCCCTATCACCAGGCGTATGACCGCGGCGTCAAATACGTCGGCGCGACCGCCCACTACGTCACGCCCGATCTCGACGAGGGGCCGATCATCGAGCAGGAGGTCCAGCGTGTCGACCACAGCTACGGTCCCCGTGCGCTGGTGACCGTCGGCCGCGACGCCGAGGCGCTCGCGTTGTCCCGTGCCGTCCGCTGGCACTGCGAACGCCGCGTCCTGCTCAACGGCAACAGCACCGTCGTCTTCCGCTGACCCATCCCGAACTCCGACCCAGGAGGATTCCCATGACCGCATCGCCTCGTGTCGTGATCATCGGCGCCGGGATCGTGGGCGCCAACCTCGCCGACGAGCTGACCAGCCGGGGGTGGGCCGACGTCACGGTGCTCGATCAGGGCCCCCTCCCGCTGACCGGCGGCTCGACCTCGCACGCGCCGGGGCTCGTGTTCCAGACCAACGCGTCCAAGACGATGACGGAGTTCGCGCGGTACACCGTCGAGAAGTTCTCCACACTGGACGTCGACGGGCTGCCGTGCTTCAACCCCGTCGGCGGGATGGAGGTGGCGACGACGCCCGCGCGCTGGGAGGATCTCAAGCGCAAGCACGGCTGGGCGACGTCGTGGGGGATCGGGTCCGGGCTCATCGACCCGGACGAATGCCTCCGTCGCTATCCGCTGCTGGACATCGACAAGGTGTTCGGCGCGCTGTACGTCCCGACCGACGGGCTGGCGAAGGCCGGGCGGGCGGTCGTCGCGCTGACCCGCCGAGCCGAGGAGCGAGGCGCCCGGTTCGTCGGCTCCACCAAGGTCACCGGCGTGCTCCAGCACGGCGGCCGGGTGACCGGGGTCGAGACCGACGCCGGCGTGTTCGACGCCGACATCGTGGTGTCCTGCGCCGGGTTCTGGGGACGCCGGATCGGCGCGATGGCCGGCATGGACGTCCCGCTGCTCCCGCTGGCGCACCAGTACGCCAAGACAGGGCAGCTGGCCGAACTCGTCGGGCGCAACACCGAGATCACCGAGGCGAGCCTGCCGATCCTGCGGCACCAGGACCAGGACCTCTACTTCCGCGAGCACAACGACCGCCTCGGCATCGGGTCCTACGCGCACCGGCCGATGCCTGTCGAACTGTCCGATTTGGACGAAGAGGGCGAGATCGGCGAGCACGCGATGCCGTCCATGCTTCCCTTCACCGACGAGGATTTCGCGCCGTCGTGGGAGGAGAGCAAGCTGCTGCTCCCGGCACTGCGGCAGACCAAGGTGGAGGAAGGTTTCAACGGCATCTTCTCCTTCACCCCCGACGGTCAGTCGCTCGTGGGGGAATCGGCGGACGTGCGCGGGTTCTGGGTGGCCGAGGCCGTCTGGGTGACGCATTCGGCGGGTATCGCCAAGGCCGTCGCCGAGCAGCTGGTGCACGGGCGGTCGGAGACCGACCTGCACGAGGTCGACGTCAACCGCTTCGAGGAGGTCCAGCTCTCGCAGGAGTACGTCGACGAGACCTCGCAGCAGAACTTCGTCGAGATCTACGACGTCCTGCATCCCTTGCAGTCCAAGCTTTCCCCGCGGGATCTGCGGGTCACGCCGTTCCACGCGCGGCAGCGTGCACTCGGCGCCTTCTTCCTGGAGGCCGCGGGCTGGGAACGGCCGCACTGGTACGAGGCGAACGCGCCACTGGTCAAGGAGATGCCGCACGACTGGCTGCCCCCGGCCCGCGACGCCTGGTCGGCGCAGTTCCATTCGCCGATCGCGGCCGCGGAGGCGTGGCGCACCCGCACCGCCGTCGCGCTCTACGACATGACACCGCTCAAACGCGTCGAGGTGAGCGGGCCGGGCGCGCTCGCCTTCCTCGAACGGCTCACCACCAACAAGCTCACCAAGTCGGTCGGCTCGGTCACCTACACGCTCATGCTCGACGACGCGGGCGGCGTCCGCAGCGACGTCACCGTGGCCCGGCTCGAACCCGACGTCTTCCAGGTCGGCATCAACGGCAATCTGGACGCCGACCACTTCCGCAAGAACCTGCCCGGCGACGGGAGCGTCCGGGTCCGCGACATCACCGGCGGGACCTGCTGCCTCGGCGTCTGGGGCCCGGCGGCCCGGGATCTGGTCCAGCCGCTGAGCCGCGAGGACTTCTCGCACGAGGGCCTCAAGTACTTCCGCGCCCGGCACGCACGCGTGGCCGGAGTCCCGGTGACCGCGATGCGACTGTCCTATGTGGGCGAACTCGGCTGGGAGATCTACACCAGCGCCGACAACGGGCTTCGGCTGTGGGACGCGCTGTGGGCCGCCGGGCAGGATCTCGGCGTCATCGCCGCGGGCCGTGCCGCGTTCAACAGCCTGCGGCTGGAGAAGGGCTATCGCCTGTGGGGCACGGACATGACCACCGAGCACGACCCGTACGAGGCAGGGGTCGGGTTCGCGGTGCGTCCCGCCAAGGGGGAGTTCCTCGGCAGGGAAGCCATCGACGGCCGGAGCGAGGAAACCGCGGCGCGGCGGCTGCGCTGTCTCACCATCGACGACGGGCGCTCGGTGGTGCTCGGCAAGGAACCGGTGTTCGTGGACGGACGGCCCGCGGGCTATGTCACCAGTGCCGCCTACGGGTTCACGATCCGCAAGCCGATAGCCTACGCGTGGCTGCCCGCGACGGCCGAGGTCGGCACGCCGGTGGAGATCGAGTACTTCGGCCGCCGGATCGCGGCGACGGTCGCCGCCGAACCGCTGTTCGACCCCGGTATGGAGCGCATTCGCCGCTGACCGCGACCGTACGACCCGTGGAGGACGAGGCCCGATGCGTGATCAGATCCTGAGCGAGTTCCTGGACCGGCTGGCGGCACGGGTCCCGGCCCCCGGCGGCAGGGTTCCGGCAAAGTCGTTGTGGGGTTAGGGGTGGATGCCGAGCAGGGTGAGTGGTCGGTTGATGTCTCGGGTCATGTGGCGTAGCCCTTT
>NZ_JBHYJW010000055.1:0-66479 GCF_042741125.1 Amycolatopsis sp. NPDC058986
TTTCTCGTGCGGCGGGGCACTGGCACGGCTGGCGTGGTTGGTAAAGTCCCCTTCAGCGCGTCCTACGAGAGGAAGGTCCCCTTCAGCTGTCCTTGAGCGGGAAGCCGCCGCCGATGCCGCGCCAGGCGAGGTTCGCGGTCAGGGCAACCGCTTCCTCGCGGCTCATCGACTGGTGGTGCGCGAGCCAGAACCGGGCACTGACCTGGCTCATCCCGACCAGGCCGACGGCCAGCAGCCGCGCCTTGTCCTCGTCGAGCCCGGCGTCGGCGGTGATGGTCTCGGTGATCGCGTCGACGCTGGCCGACGTCGCCCTGTCCACCGCCTCCTGCACCGCGGGCTCGCCGCGCAGGTCCGATTCGAACACCATGCGGAACGCGCCCGCGTCGCCGTTGACGAAGTCGAAGAAGGCACCGACCGTCGCCGGGACGCGCTGCCGGTTCTCGGTGGTCGAGTCCAGCGCGTCCTTGACCCGGCGGACCAGCTCGTCCACGTGGCTCTCCAGCAGCGCGATGTAGAGATCGAGCTTGCCGGGGAAGTGCTGGTAGAGCACCGGTTTGCTGACCCCGGCCTCCTCGGCGATCTCGTCCATCGCCGCGGCGTGATAGCCGTTCGCGGCGAAGACGCGCTGCGCGGCCGCCAGCAGCTGAGCCCGCCGTTCGGTCCGCGGGAGCCGAACGCCTCGTTGCTGCAGTCGCGCCATGTCCGTCATGGGGTTCCTCCCGTCCACGCTCTTCGACGGGCGGGTTTGCCACCGCGTGAAGTCTTCCTGAGATTACTCGCCGGTACGTACGACACGCCAAGGGTCGGGCATCCTGGTTTCGTGACCACGTCAGTATCCCGCCCGCGATTTCGCGCCCGGCAGGCACCGAACACCCGCGCGCCGATCACCCACGTGCCACTGTCGACCCGGCCGCTGCCCTCGCTCGACCCGGTGCCTTCGCCGTGGCCGGGGGAGCAGGAGGACGTCGGCGGCACGTCGCTGCACGTGCGCCGGACTCCGGGCGCGGACGGCGTCCCGGCCGTCTACGTGCACGGCCTCGGCGGGTCGTCCACCAACTGGACCGACCTGGCGGCGCTGCTCGCGCCGGTCGCCGGGGGCACCGCGCTGGACCTGCCCGGATTCGGCTACTCCGAACCCGCGCCGGACTTCGATTTCAGCCTGCTGTCGCACGCCGACGTCGTCGTGCGGTACCTGGAAGGGCTCGGCGGGCCCGTGCACCTGCTCGGCAACTCGATGGGTGGCGCGGTCTCCCTGCTCGTCGCGGCCCGCCGGCCGGAGCTGGTTCGCACGCTGACGCTGATCTCGCCCGCCATGCCGGACCGGCGGCTCGACCCGCGACGGCTGTCGGACCCGCGGATGGCGTTCGCCTACCTGCCCTTCGTCGGCGCTCCGGTGCGGCGCAGGCTGGCCGCGCTGAGCGCCCGTGAACGTGCCGCGCAGGTCATCCGGCTGTGCTTCGCGGATCCGGCCCGGTTCCCCGAAAGCAGGCTCGACGAGCTGGCCGCCGAACACGGCGCGCGGGCCGGGCTCGCCTGGGCCGCGCCCGCGCTGGCGCGCAGCACTTTCGGCATCTTCCGGGCCTGGTCGGCCGTGGGTGCCGCGTCGCTGTGGGCGGTGGCACCGACGGTGTCCACGCCGACGCTCGTCGTCTGGGGGAACCACGACCGGGTGATCTCCGTGCGGCGCGCGCCACGGACCGCACGCTCCATCCCGCACGCTCGGCTACTGGTGCTGCCCCGGACCGGCCATGTCGCGCAGATGGAGCGCCCGAATGTGGTGGCGCGGGCCGTGCTGGGCATGTGGGAGCAGGTCGACGCCGGTTCCTGGTAACCCATCCGGGTGACGGTCATTCACACTGTCTTCCGCCGGTCGCGCGGCACATCACGATTTGGTTATGGCACCCTGGGACGGTGGACCGGGTGAAGAGCGACGCTCGAGGCGATGAGCAGCGGACGCAGTACGTCGCGTCGTCGCGTCGTTCCTCGCACGGCACGGGCCGGGGTTCCTCGGTGCCGCCGCGCACCGGCCAGTACCGCCCGACGGCCACCCCGCCGCAGCGAGTCGGCGAGGACCGTTACCGCCCGGGCGGCCGCCGCACGTCCGCCGAGCCGTTGCGCGCGTCTTGGAAGCCGCAGGCCGAAACCGAGGCGGAGGACGAGCCGCGCCGGAAACCCGTCAAGCGGGGCAAGTTCGGCACGTTCGCGAAGACCTACGGCTGGCGTGTCTACGCGCTGCCGATCCTGGTGGTGATCACCGCGCTCGTGGTGTTCAACACCGCGACCGGGCCCGCCGAGCCGATCGCGCAGGAGGGCAAGACCAGCGCCGCCGCGGACGGCCGGACCGGCGCCGGGCCGAACAGCGGCACCGCCGTGCTCCCGGAGAACCCGGCCAAACCGGTCAACCTGAACATCCCGACCGCCGAACTGCCCAAGGGCGGCGACTTCACTCAGGCGGGCAAAGGCACCTTCCACGTCGTGAACGGGTCGGGGCCGAAGATCGGCCAGGGCAAGCTGTACACCTACGTCGTCGAGGTCGAGGACGGGATCGACCCGGCGAGCTACGCCGGTGACGACAGCTTCGCCAACGCCGTCCAGGGCATCCTGTCCGATCCGCGCAGCTGGACCTTCGACGGCAAGAAGGCGCTGCAGCGTGTCGACGCGAGCTACCCGAACCCGACCTTCCGGGTGTCGTTGACCACACCGGAGACCAACCACCGCGGCGACGTCTGCGGTTACTCGATCACCTACGAGACCTCCTGCTACCGGGAGAGCTTCCAGCAGCGCGTGGTGATCAACCTGGCGCGCTGGGTCCGCGGCGCGATCGCCTTCAACGGCGACATGACGGGGTACCGGCAGTACGCGATCAACCACGAGGTCGGGCACGCGCTGGGCGGCGTCCACGTCCCGTGCCCGGTCAACGACGGGCCGGCGCCGGTGATGATGCAGCAGACCCTCGGCGTCGCCGACAACTACGTCGCGCAGCTCAACGACCTCCCCGGTGGTGACCGCAACGCGGTGCCCGCCGACGGCAAGACCTGCAAGCCGAACGCCTGGCCCAGCCCGAACCCGTAGCGGTACGTTCCCGTCTCACGATCCGGACTGTGGGAAGTCCGGCTTGCCCTCGCGCGTTGTGGATACTGGGATGCGACGACGCGATCCGCGTGAGATGGAGGACCCGATGTCAGCACTGCCGCCGCTCGTGGAGCCGGCTGCCGAGCTCACCAAGGAAGAGGTGGCCCGCTACAGCCGCCACCTGATCATCCCGGATGTCGGGATGGACGGCCAGAAGCGGCTCAAGAACGCGAAGGTCCTGGTGATCGGCGCGGGTGGCCTGGGCAGCCCGGCGCTGCTGTACCTCGCCGCGGCAGGGGTCGGCACGCTCGGCATCATCGACTTCGACGTCGTCGACGAGTCGAACCTGCAGCGTCAGGTCATCCACGGCCAGTCCGACGTCGGCAAGCTCAAGGCCGCCTCGGCGCAGGAGTCGATCGCCGAGATCAACCCGCTGGTCAAGGTGCACCTGCACACCGAGCGACTGGAAAGCTCGAACGCGCTGGAGATCTTCGGCCGCTACGACCTCATCGTCGACGGCACCGACAACTTCGCCACCCGCTACCTGGTGAACGACGCCGCGGTGCTGCTGGGCAAGCCGTACGTGTGGGGCTCGATCTTCCGGTTCGAGGGCCAGGTCAGCGTGTTCTGGGAGGACGCGCCGAACGGCAAGGGCCTCAACTACCGCGACCTCTACCCCGAGCCGCCGCCTCCCGGCATGGTGCCTTCGTGCGCCGAGGGCGGCGTGCTGGGCGTGCTGTGCGCGTCCATCGGCTCGATCATGGTGACCGAGGCGATCAAGCTCATCACCGGCATCGGCGAGCCGCTGCTCGGGCGGCTGATCAGCTACGACGCGCTGGAGATGAAGTACCGCGAGGTCAAGATCCGCAAGGACCCGGAGACCCCGAAGATCACCGAGCTGATCGACTACGAGGCGTTCTGCGGCGTGGTCTCGGACGAGGCGGCCGAGGCGGCGTCGGGCAGCACCATCACCCCGGCCGAGCTGAAGGCGAAGTTCGACAGCGGCGAGGACTTCGCGCTGATCGACGTCCGCGAGCCGCACGAGTACGAGATCGTGAACATCAAGGGCGCGACGCTGATCCCGAAGGACAAGATCCTTTCCGGGGAGGCGCTCGCGGACCTGCCGCAGGACAAGCCGATCGTGCTGCACTGCAAGTCCGGGGCCCGTTCGGCGGAGGCCCTCGCGGCGCTGCACGCCGCCGGGTTCAAGAGCGCGACCCACCTCGGTGGCGGCGTGCTCGCCTGGGCCCGCCAGATCGACCCGAGCCTGCCGACGTACTGAGGCCCGGCGCTCGAACGCCCCAATGTGGTTTTCTCGCTCAGGGTTCTGGGGCCGTGGGTGCTGGAGGACGTCTTAGGTGCGCTGGCCGGGGGTGCGACAAGGGCGTCCCTGGGTGCGGTGGATGCACCCAGGGCGTCCCTCGGACTTGCTGCGCTCGCCGACACCATTCGCCCGACGTCGTGAACGCTCCGTTGCCGACGATGAACGTCTCGAACGGAGCGTTCGGGACAGGGGGCCTCGGCAGTGGAGTGTCGCGGATGGGACATTGACGGCGTTGAACGTCCCCAATGGACCATTCGCGACACTGCTGACCAGGGCGAAAGCCCGCAACCGCTGTCGCCCGTATCGAACGCAACCGACCACTACGGAGAGATCCCCAATGTGGCATTGGGTGCGTTGGACGCACCGAACGCCACATTGGGGCGCATGTGCCACGCTCCGGACGGGAGCGGAGCAAGGGACCTTTGCTCTCGTTTGGTTAGCGTTGCTCAGCAAAGAGCAGCAAAGGTCCCTTGCTCCCTTTCCGCAGGTCGAGACGTTTCGTAGGGCCACGCACCCCGGTCGACGAGTGCCGTCAAGGCCACCTTGCGGGCGTCAGACGCCCATAAGGTGGCTTTGACGGCATCCGGGCGCGGCGGGGAGCGTGAGTAAAGGTCCCTTGCTCCCGTCGCGCCGGGTTTCCGCGCCATGACCAGCGAGTCTTCTCGATCGTGGCCCGCGCGGGCGGGTACTCTCACCGCCCGTGCGGTCCACGATCGAATGTCCCCCCGGCCTCGTCTGCGCGGCGTTCGGCCGGGCCGAGGGCGAACTCGAAGCGCTGCCGGATTCGGCGGCGTGGCGGTGCGGCGACATCGTGCTCAAACCGGTGACCGACAAGGCCGCCACGCTGTGGACCGCCCGCGCGCTCGACCACGTCGACGAGCCGGGGCTGCGGGTGGCCAGGCCCGTCCGGTCCACCGACGGGCGCATCATCGTCGGCGGCTGGTCGGCGACGCGGTTCGTGCCGGGGACGCCCGAACACCGCTTCGACGACGTCGTGCTCGCCGCGGTCAAACTGCATAGAGCCACCGTCGATCTGCCCCGACCGGATTTTCTCGCCCAGCGCAAGGACGTCGACGCCGTCGCCGACCGCGTCGCCTGGGGCGAGCTGGACCTTCCCCTCGACGAGACCAAGGGCGGCCGCTGGTTCGAGGTGCTCGCCGCCGCCCGCCGTCCGGTCTCGCTGCCGGACCAGGTGGCCCACGGCGAACTTCTCGCCGGGCTGCTGTTCGATGGCGACGCCGCGCCCGGGCTCGTCGACTTCGTGCCGTACTACCGGCCCGGCGAATGGGGTGCGGCGATCGCCGCCGTCGACGCGCTCGCCTGGGGCGGCGCGACCATGGCCCTGCTCGACCGCTGGGCCCACCTGCCGGAGTGGCCGCAGCTGCTGTTGCGCGCGGTGCTGTTCCGCCTCGCCGCCAACGCCCTGAACCCGCGGTCCACCCGCGCCGCTCTCGACGGCCTGCGTGCCGCCGCCCGCGAGGTCAGCGAAGTCCTCTGACCTCGCGGGCGGCAGGCGAATCACTCCGTGCGCATCGAGGCCAGCCGGGACGCGCCGCGCAACGACGGGAGCGTCACCGTCGTCACCAGCAGAACCAACGCGGCCGCGGCGGCGCTGAGCACCCCGACCGCGAGCCAGTCGACGGTGAAGTGCGCGCCGGTGAGGCGGGCACCCAGCGCGGACAGCCCGATCCCGGTCACGACGGCGGTGACGATCCCGAGCAGCAGCGGGATCGCGTTCTGCCACACCACCGACCGGGCCAGCACCCGCACCGGGACACCCGTCGCGGCGAGCATCGCGATGGTGCGCCGCCGTTCCCGCAGCTGTTCCAGCCCGAGCACGAGCAGGCTGACCCCGGCCAGCAGCAGCGTGAACACCGACCCGGCGAGCAGCCCGGCCCGGATCGCCAGGTAGGACTGCTGGCTGCTGGAGAGCTGGACCAGATCCGGCACGGACAGCGACGCGTGCCAGGTGAACGGCGCGAACGCGTTGCGGGCGATTTCGGGAAAGTCCGGATCGGCCGACGTCACCCGGACGTGGCCACTCGCCCACACCCTGCCCAGATCGAGCCCGGCGAACGCACCCGGGGTGGCCATGATGGTGGCATGCGGCGAATCGGCTGACTGCCGCGGCGTGACCGGGACGAGCTCCGGTGCCGTCCAGCTGCCGAGCGAACGTTCCTCCTCGTCGTAGTGGCTGACCACATAGGACTGTCCTGATTGGACGTAAGCGGGGGAGTTCCGGTCCACGTAGACGGCGCCGTCGCGACAGTCCTGGATCCCGGCGATCGCCTGCCACGTCGCGCAGTCGGCGACGCTGATACTGGCCATCTTGGCCGGGTCCGCGCCCCGCAGGTGGACGTACTGGGTCGGATACAGGGCACTCGCTCCTGGCACCTTCGCCAGAGCCGCCGTCGCTGCGTCGGCGGTGGCAGGGTCGACGTTCACCGACAACACGGTGTTGTTCTTGCGCGGCGCCGGGCCGGGATCGAAGTCCCTGGCCTGCCCGGCCAGCAGCGACTGCACCGCGATCGCCCCGGCCAGCACCACCGCGAGCCCGGCGACCACTCGTGCAGGGGTGCCGCTGTCGAGCTGCAAACGCCGCACCGCGAGCTGGAACGCCGGACGTCCGCCGTGGACCCGCGACACCGCGCGTTCCAGCATCCACGGCAGGAGCGCGGGGACGCCGACGAGCAGGCAGGTCACCCCGGCCACGACGGACATCGTGGTCAGCCGTGAGTCATCGCGCAGCGACAGGGTGAACAACAGCGCGACGCCTGCGACGACCGGAATCAGCCGCCACCACAATCGCCGCTGGACCGGCTTCGTACGCCGGACGACGCCGAGCGGTTCGATCGCCGTGCCGCGCAACGCGACGAGCGCACTCAACACGGACAATGCGGGCACGGCCAGCACGATCACGACCACCAGCGGCCACGGCGGCGTGACGTCGCTGACGAACAGGCCGCCCTCGCGTACCCGAACGTACGGCGCCAGCTGGCGCAACAGCAGGAACGCGGCGGTACCGAGCACGAGCCCGGTCGCGGCGGTCACCAGCGATTCGGCCGCGGCGATCCGGCGCACCTGCGGCAGGTCGGAGCCGACCAGCCGAAGCGCGGCGAGCCGCCGGTCCCGTTCCGCGCCCGCGATCCTGGCGGACGTCGCCACGAACACGAATACCGGTGCCAGCAGCGAAACGATGCCGATCAGCAGCAGCGCGAGCAGGCCGGGATCCAGGCCCTCCGATTTCCCTGGCGAACCGAAGGAGTAGACCTGCTTGCCCTGCAACGCGGCGTCGGCGCCGACGTAGGCATGCATATCGTCCGGATTGGACAGTCCACTTTGGCCGATACGGCCGATCTCCTGCCCGGCGAAACGCGGGCGCAGCAGCGCGCCACGGTCGGAATGCAGCAGCTCGGAGAGCGCGGGGGACAGGACCATCTCCCCGGGGGCGGGCACTCGATCCAGGCCGGGCGGCACCGGCGATGTCGGACCGTTCGCGTGCAGATAACGGACCGAGACGTACTGGCCGCGAAACGACGTCCCGGTTTCGTGCAGCGACAGCGGTGTCACGCCGGCGATCGGGGCGGTGTCGGCGATCTCGGCGAGCCTGCGGGCCCCACGCTCGGAGACCGCGTGGTTGACCGAAGCCGCGAACAGCAGCACGGTGACCGCGACGCCGACACCGATCGTGCCGAGCAGCAATCGCGCGACCCCGGTCCGGGAGGTCCGGCCGCCCCCGACGGCCAGCCGGAACCCCAGAGCCAGATCGGCCATCCAGGCGGCGAGACCCTCGCGCCGGTTCATGTCGCCGACCGGGACAGCTCGGCGGCGGGCAGCCCGACCTGACGCGACTTCCCGTCCCGCACCACGATTTCGCGGTCGGAGTAGGCGGCCACCCTCGGCTCGTGTGTCACCAGCAGGACGGCCGCCCCGGTCTGCTTCGCCGCGTTGGTGAGCAATCGCATGACACGCTCGCCGTTGAGCGAGTCGAGCGCGCCGGTCGGCTCGTCCGCGAACACCACCTTCGGCTCGGTCACCAGCGCCCGAGCGACGGCGGCCCGCTGCCCCTGACCACCGGACACCTCGCCGGGGCGCTTGTCGGCGATGTCGCCGACTTCGAGGCGGTCCAGCCATTCACGCGCGATCTTCTCCGCAGGACGCCGTCGCTGCCCGTCGAGCCGCATCGGCAGTGCGACGTTCTCCAGGCAGGTCAGCTCCGGCACGAGTTGCCCGAACTGGAAGACGAAGCCGAAATCGGTGCGCCGCAACGCACTGCGTTCGCGGTCCGGCATCGCGGACAGCACGCGCCCGGCGTAGCGGACCTCGCCGCTGTCCGGCTGGATGATCCCGGCCAGGCAGTGCAGCAGTGTCGACTTCCCGGAGCCCGACGGCCCCATCACCGCGACGACCTCGCCCGGGTAGAGGTCCATCCCGGCGCCGTCGAGCGCCTGGGTGGGGCCGAACGCCTTGCGCAGCTCGACACCGCTGAGCAGCGGCGTGCCCCCGGTCGTGTTCATGTGATTCCCCTTGTTGTTCACGGCTTCAGCTGCCCCGCCAGTTCGTCCAGCCGGGCCGCGGTGAGTTCGAGCCACCGCAAATCCGCTTCGAGGTGGAACAGGGCGTGGTCGCAGATGAGCTGGTCGGCCAGATCGCCCTCGGTCTTGCGGGTGGTCAGCTTCCGCATCGCGCGCAGGTGCTCGGCACGCTGCGCGTCGAGCACGTCGGTGGCGCTGCGCTCGGAGAGCAGGGCGAGAACGACCTTGGTGTACAAGGTGTTCTGGAGGTACAGCGACGGGTTCTCGGGTGTGCTGAGCCACTCTGCGACGTTTGTCACGCCGGCGTCGGTGATCGCGTAACGCTTGCGATCGGGCCCGTCGCCCGGCTCGATTCCCTTCTCCTCGACGAGCCCGTTGCGCAGCAGCCGCGAGAGCGTCGAATACACCTGCCCGTAGTGCAGCGGACGATCTTGCTGGAAGCGCTCGTCGTAGAGCCGCTTGAGGTCGTAGCCGTATTTCGGCCCGCTCTCCAGCAGTCCGAGCAACGTGTTCGCGATCGACATGCTGAGGACAGTACACGGGGTGTATACCTCGCGTCTATACACCCCGTTTATAGCCGTTGATCAGGGCGCTGCCTCACCGCGTGGACATCCGGGTGCGGGAGCAATGTCAAACGCCTGAAACATTCGAGCCGTTCTAGGTAACACGGGCTCCTTAACTTCGAGTCGATCCGGAGTTGAGGAGACGCCCATGACGCAGGTGACCGCGGTCACGACCGCCGTGGACACGCACTGCCCGTACTGCGCCCTGCAGTGCGGGATGCGGCTCGACGGTGCCCGGGTGTCCCCGCGTGACTTCCCGGTCAACGACGGCGGCCTGTGTCAGAAGGGCTGGACCTCGGGGGAACTGCTGCGGAATCCGTCGCGGCTGACCACGCCCCTGGTGCGCGTGGACGGCGAACTGCGCCCGGCGAGCTGGGCCGACGCGCTCGACCTCGTCGCGCGGCGCCTCGCCGACCTGCGTGCCGAACACGGCGCGGACTCGGTCGCGGTGTTCGGGGGCGGTGGGCTGACGAACGAGAAGGCATACCTGCTCGGAAAATTTGCCCGCGTCGCGCTCGGAACTTCGCAAATCGACTACAACGGGCGATTCTGCATGTCCTCGGCGGCCGCCGCCGGGATCCGCGCGTTCGGCGCCGACCGCGGGATGCCGTTCCCGGTCACCGACCTCGCCGGGGCCGACGCGATCCTCCTCGCCGGCGCCAACCCGGCCGAGACGATGCCGCCGTTCCTCCAGCATCTGCGCGGCGCCGAGCTGATCGTCGTCGATCCCCGCCGCACCGCGACCGCCGAGCAGGCCGCGCTGCACCTAGCCCCGGCGCCGGGCACGGACCTCGCGCTGGCGCTGGGCATCCTGCACGCCGTCGTCGCCGACGGGCACCTTCAACAGTCCTATGTGGACGAACGGACCACCGGATTCGCCGAGGTGTGGCGGATCGTGGCCTCGTGGTGGCCCGAGCATGTCGAGCGGGTCACCGGGGTCGCCGCCGCCGACCAGCGCAAGGCCGCCGCGATCCTGGCGACTGCCCGCAATGCCTACATCCTCACCGCGCGCGGCACCGAACAGCACGCCACCGGGACCGCGAACGTCGGCGCCTGGATCAATCTGGCGCTGGCGCTGGGCCTGCCCGGCCGCGAAGGCTCCGGATTCGGCTGCCTCACCGGTCAGGGCAACGGCCAGGGTGGGCGGGAACACGGCCAGAAAGCCGATCAGCTGCCCGGTTACCGCAAGATCGACGACCCCGCCGCGCGGGAATACGTCGCCGATGTCTGGGGCGTCCCGGCGGAATCCCTGCCGGGGCCGGGACGTTCGGCCACCGAACTGCTCGACGCGCTGGGCCGCGAGGACGGTCCTAAGGGGCTGCTCGTGTTCGGCAGCAATGTCGTCGTTTCCGCGCCGCGTTCTTCGAGCGTCCAAGAACGACTGTCCGCAGTGGACTTCCTGCTGGTCGCCGACTTCGTGCTCTCGGAGACCGCGGCGCTCGCCGACGTCGTGCTCCCGGTCACCCAGTGGGCCGAGGAGGACGGCACGCTCACCAACCTGGAAGGCCGGATCCTGTTGCGGCGCAAGTCGATCGACGCGCCCGCCGGAGTCCGCACCGACCTCGACGTCATCTCCGGGCTGGCGAGCAGGCTTGGCCAGCCAGTCGAGCGATTCCCCGTCGACGCGGAAAGTGTGTTCGCCGAGCTGCGGGTCGCGTCGAAGGGTGGCGTCGCCGACTATTCCGGCGTCAGCTACGAGCGGTTGCGCTCCGGTGAGGCGCTGCACTGGCCGGTGCCGGCCGAAGACCATCCGGGGACGCCGCGCATGTTCCTCGACCGGTTCGCGCACCCGGATGGCCGAGCGCGGTTCGTCGCGGTCGACCACAGTGGACCGGCGGAGCCCCCGGACGCCGAGTTTCCCTTGCAGGCCACCACGGGCCGGGTCCTCCAGCACTATCAGTCCGGTGCGCAGACGCGCCGGATCGCCGAACTGCTCGACGTCGTCCCGGAGGCGTTCGTCGAGGTCCACCCGGACACGGCGGCGCGGCACGGGCTCGCGGACGGCGACCTGGCGCGGGTGCGTTCGCGGCGCGGCGAGACCACCGCGCGGGTGCGTTGTGTCGGCACGCTGCGGCCGGACCTGGTCTTCCTGCCCTTCCACTTCCCCGGCGAGGGGCGGGCGAACCTGCTTACCAACCCGGCGCTCGATCCGGTGAGCCGGATGCCGGAGTTCAAGGTCTGTGCCGTCGCTCTGTCCACTTTGGAAGGTGCAACATGAGCCCCAGGGATGTCGTGATCGTCGGCTATGGCATGGCGGGCGCCCGGCTGGCCGACGAGATCCGCCGCCGCGATCCCGGTGCGGACCGGGTGCGGCTGACCGTGCTCGGCGCCGAACCGCATCCGGCGTACAACCGGGTCCTGCTTTCCGCGGTCGTCGCGGGCGGGATGACCGCGGAAAGCGTACAGCTGCACGACACGGGCTGGGCCGAGAAGACCAATGTGGACCTTAGGCTCGGCACCGCGGTGAGCCGGATCGACCGTGCCGCACGATGTGTCGAGCTGACCGATGGATCCACTGTGGACTACGACGCGCTGGTGCTGGCCACCGGTGCCAAGCCGTGGATTCCACCGGTGGAAGGACTGGAAGGCGACGGTGTCGTCGCGTTCCGCAGCCTCGACGACTGTTCGCGGATCCTCGAAGCGGCCCGCTTCGGCGCTCCGGTAGCGGTGCTCGGCGGCGGCTTGCTCGGTTTGGAGGCCGCGCGCGGGCTGGCCGGACGGGGCAACGTCGTCACCGTCGTGCATCCGATGCCGCACGTGATGGAGCGCCAGCTCGACGGCGGTGCCGGGCACGTCCTGGCCCGGCAGCTCACCGAACTCGGCGTCACGTTCCGCTTCGGCGCGACCGCCGCGCGATACCTCCCCGGCGACGGGCTGAAGCTCGACGACGGCAGCCTGGTGCCCGCCGATCTCGTCGTGGTCGCGGCCGGTGTCCGCGCCGAGACCGCACTGGCCGCGGAAGCCGGTCTCGACGTCGACATGGGTGTCCTCGTCGACGATCTGTTGCGTACCAACGACGGCCGCATCCACGCGCTCGGCGACTGTGCCCGGCATCCCGGCGCGCCGCCCGGGCTCGTGCAGCCCGCGTGGGACCAGGCCGCGGTCCTCGCCGACGTCCTCACCGGGACCGACGCTTCGGCGCGGTACCGCGGGACTTCGGCGGTGACCCGGCTCAAAGCCAAGGGCATCGACCTCGCCGCGCTCGGCGAAACCCAGATCACCGCGGACGACGCCGAGGCCGAGGTGCTGACGTTCAGCGACGCCACGGGCGGCCGGTACGCCAAGCTCGTTTCCCGGGACAACCGCGTCACCGGGGCGATCCTGCTGGGGCTGCCCGACGCGGCCGCGCAGATCACCCAGCTCCACGACCGCGGGATCCCGCTTCCCGAAGACCGGTTGGCCGTGCTGCTCGGGCGGTCGTTGCCCCCGGGCAGCACGGCCGCCGCCAGCCCGGCGGACCTGCCCGCGTCCACCGTGATCTGCCGCTGCAACGCCGTCACCAAGGGGCGGCTCGTCGAGGCGTGGAAGGCCGGGGCCGCCGACACCCCGGCGCTGGCCCGCGCGACCAGAGCGACGACCGGTTGCGGCAGTTGCAAAGCCACTGTCGGCGGTATCGCGGATTGGCTGGCCGCCCAGTGACCCCCGTAACCAAACGCCAGGAGGACGACATGACCGCAGCCGTCACACATCGGGGGGCTCGCTGGATCGAGCACTGGGAGCCCGAGGACGAGCAGTTCTGGGAAAGCACCGGCAAGAAGATCGCCAACCGGAACCTGTGGTTCTCGATCCTCGCCGAGCACATCGGCTTTTCGGTCTGGACACTGTGGTCGGTCATCGTCTTGTTCATGGGCAAGGACTACGGGTTTTCCGCCGCCGACAAGTTCCTGCTCGTCTCGACACCGACGCTCGTCGGTGGCCTGATGCGGCTGCCCTACACCTGGGCCGTGGCGCGTTTCGGCGGTCGCAATTGGACGATCATCAGTGCGGGGCTGCTGCTGATCCCGACCGTGCTCGCCGCGATCGTGCTGCACCCCGGCACCTCGCTCGGGACGTTCCTGCTCGTCGCCGCGCTCGGCGGTGTCGGCGGCGGGAACTTCGCGTCCTCGATGACGAACATCAACACGTTCTTCCCGGAGAAGCGCAAGGGATGGGCGCTCGGTCTCAACGCGGGCGGCGGAAACCTCGGGGTGGCGGCGATCCAGCTCGTCGGCCTGCTGGTGATCGGCACCGCGGGTGCGACCGCGCCACGCATCGTGCTCTACGTCTACATCCCGCTGATCGTCGTCGCGGCCGTGTGCGCGGCGCTGTTCATGGACAACATCGCGAACGTGCGCGGCGACAAGGGTGCGATGCGTGAGGTCGTCAAGGACGCGCACACCTGGGTCATGTCCTTTTTGTACATCGGCACCTTCGGCTCGTTCATCGGCTACAGCTTCGCGTTCGGTCTGGTGCTGCAGAACCAGTTCGGCCGGACTCCGCTGCAGGCCGCCGCGGTGACGTTCCTCGGCCCGCTGCTCGGTTCGCTGTCGCGGCCGGTCGGTGGCTGGCTCGCCGATCGCATCGGTGGCGGCAAGATCACCTTCTACACCTTCGTCGGCATGGCGCTGGCGACCGTGGTGCTGATCCTCGCCTCGTCGGCGAAGTCGCTGGCGTTGTTCACCGTCGCGTTCATCGTCCTGTTCGTCATGACCGGGGTCGGCAATGGTTCGACGTACAAGATGATCCCGGCGATCTTCCGTGCCAAGGCCCGGCTGGCGATCGAGGCCGGTGCCGACAAGGCGACCGAACTGCGTCGCTCGCGCCGCCTGTCCGGAGCCCTGATCGGCTTGGCCGGGGCGATCGGCGCACTGGGCGGGCTGTTCATCAACCTCGCGTTCCGTCAGTCTTTCGCCGACGCGAAGAGCGGTGTCCCCGCCTTCATCGGCTTCCTCGTCTTCTACGGGATCTGCTTCGCGGTCACGTGGGCGGTGTATCTGCGCAAGCCCGCGACGCAGCCCGAGAGTGTCAAGAGCAATGGCCTTGCACTGGCCGGAGCGGAGGTCTGATGCGGACACTGGTGGTCGCCGGGCACGGGATGGTCGCGCACCGTCTCGTGGAAGCGGTACGCGCCGAGGACCCGGACGGCGCATGGCGGATCGTGGTGCTGGCCGAGGAGAACCGGCCGGCCTACGACCGGGTGGCGTTGACGTCCTATGTGGAGAGCTGGGACCCGGCGGCACTGGCCTTGCCGGGTGCGGACTACGCGGACGACCCGAACGTCGAGCTTCGCCTCGGTGATGTGGTGTCCGCAGTGGACCGTGCACAACGGACCGTCGTGACCGAGTCCGGGTTCGAGGTCTCCTACGACGCCTTGGTGCTCGCGACCGGTTCGCGACCGTTCGTCCCGCCGGTGCCCGGCCACGACCTGCCCGGTTGCTTCGTCTACCGCACCATCGAGGATCTCGACGCGATCCGTGCGGCCTCGGAGAAGCCAGGACGTGGACGTCGCGCGGCCGTTGTGATCGGCGGCGGCCTGCTCGGTCTGGAAGCCGCGAAGGCATTGCGGGACATGGGAATGTCGCCGCACGTCGTGGAGATGGCACCGCGGCTGATGCCGCTGCAGGTCGACGAAGGCGGCGGCTCGCTGCTGCGCCAGCTGATCACCGACCTCGATGTCACCGTCCACACGGGAACGTCGACCGACGCGATCGAGGCGGACGGCGAGCGGTTGCTGGCCAAGCTGGGCAACGGCACCGAACTCGACGTCGACCTGGTCGTGTTCTCCGCCGGTGTCCGGCCGCGGGACGACCTCGCGCGTTCGAGCGGGCTGGAACTCGGCCAGCGCGGTGGAATCCTGGTCGACGAGAGCTGCCGGACGAGTGATCCGGCGGTGTATGCGATCGGTGAATGCGCGGCGGTCGAAGGCAAGGTGTACGGGATCGTGGCGCCGGGGTACGCGATGGCGGAGATCGTCGCCTCGCAGCTCACCGGCGGGCACGGCACTTTTCCGGAGCCGGACACGTCCACGAAGCTCAAGCTCATGGGCGTCGACGTCGCCAGCTTCGGTGACGCGCACGCGAAGACCGAAGGCGCGCTCGAGGTCGCGGTCAACGACGCGGTTGCCGGGACGTACAAGAAGCTCGTGGTCTCCGACGACGGGAAAACCCTGCTCGGCGGGGTCCTGGTCGGCGACGCCGCCGAGTACAACACGCTGCGCGCGCTGGTCGGGCGCCCGTTGCCCGCCGAACCGGGCGCGCTGCTCGCCCCGGCCGGCGGCGGCGCCGCGGTCGGGATCGACGCGCTGCCGGACGCGGCGCAGATCTGTTCGTGCAACGGAGTGTCCAAAGCGGACCTCGTCAACGCCATCCACGAGGAAGGTTGCGACTCCGTCCCGAAGCTCAAGGCGTGCACGCGGGCCGGAACCTCTTGTGGTTCCTGCGTTCCGCTGCTCGGCAAGCTGCTGACCGCGTGCGGGGTGGAGCAGTCGAAGGCGCTGTGTGAGCACTTCGGACAGTCGCGGGCCGAGCTGTTCCAGATCATCCGCGCGACGCGCATCAGCACGTTCAGCGAGGTGATCGACCGCTACGGCAAGGGCACCGGCTGCGCGATCTGCAAGCCGGCGGTCGCCTCGATCCTCGCCACGCTCGGCAACGGGCACATCCTCGGCGGCGAGCAGGCGACGTTGCAGGACACCAACGACAAGTTCCTGGCGAACATGCAGCGCAACGGGACCTATTCGGTGGTGCCGCGGATCCCCGGCGGGGAGATCACCCCGGAGAAGCTGATGGTGATCGCCGAGGTCGCCCGCGATTTCGGGCTGTACACCAAGATCACCGGCGGGCAGCGGATCGACCTCTTCGGCGCGACCGTCGACCAGCTGCCGGACATCTGGCGCCGCCTCGTCGACGCCGGGTTCGAATCCGGGCACGCCTATGGGAAGGCGTTGCGGACGGTGAAGTCGTGCGTCGGCTCGACGTGGTGCCGTTATGGCGTACAGGACAGCGTCGGGCTGGCGATCGAGCTGGAGCTGCGTTACCGGGGCCTGCGATCGCCGCACAAGATCAAGTCCGCGGTGTCCGGCTGTGCCAGGGAATGCGCCGAGGCGAGGAGCAAGGACTTCGGCGTGATCGCGACGGAGAACGGCTGGAACCTCTACGTCGGCGGCAACGGCGGGCTCACCCCGCGCCACGCGGATCTTCTCGTGTCCGATGTGGACACCGAGACACTGATCAGGACCATCGACCGATTCCTGATGTTCTACGTGCGCACGGCCGACCGGCTCCAGCGCACGGCGCCGTGGATCGAGGAGATGGAGGGCGGTTTGGACCATCTGCGCGCGGTGATCGTCGACGACAGCCTCGGGATCTGCGAGGACCTGGACGCGGCGATGGCCAAGCACGTGGACAACTACGCCGACGAATGGCGCGGTGTGCTGGAGGATCCGGAGAAGCTGGCGCGGTTCAGCTCGTTCGTGAACGCGCCGGGCACACCGGATCCGACGATCTCGTTCCGGGCCGAGCGCGGGCAGAACGTGCCGGTCATGCTGGGTGTTCCGGAGGTGCGGTCATGACGGTGTCGATGGATCGGCGGACCTGGACCGCGGTGTGCGCGGCCGGTGCGGTGCCGGAGTGGTCGGGTGTCGCGGCGCTGTTCGACGGTGACGTGCAGGTGGCGGTCTTCCGGTTGCCCGGCGACCGTTTCTACGCACTGTCCAATCTGGACCCGTGCAGTGGTGCCGCGGTACTGGCGCGCGGGATCGTCGGCGACTCCGGCGGTGTTCCGGTCGTCGCGTCGCCGGTCTACAAGGAACGTTTCGACCTGCGGACCGGCGAATGTCTCGACGCCGAAGGCGTTTCGGTGCCGGTGTACGGCGTCCGGGTGCGTGGGGGTGTTGTCGAAGTGGAGTCGCCGTGACCGATGTCCTCCCGTTGGCGGGTTTCGTCATCGGAATCACCGCGGCGCGCCGGGCTGACGAGCTCGGCGCGCTGTTGGTACGCAAGGGGGCGAGCGTGCGGTACGGCCCGGCGATCCGGATCGTTCCGCTCGCCGACGACACCGAACTGCACACGGCGACCACCCGGCTGCTGGAGGAACACCTCGACGTCGCCGTGGCCACCACGGGAATCGGTTTCCGGGGCTGGATCGAGGCTGCCGAGGGCTGGGGTCTCGGCGACGCCCTGATCGAGCGGCTCGCCGGTGCGTCGATGCTGGCGCGTGGGCCGAAAGCGAAAGGCGCGATCCGTGCGGCCGGGCTCTCGGAGGATTATTCACCCGCGTCGGAGAGCAATGCCGAGTTGTTGCAACACCTGCTGGAATCCGGAGTGGAGGGTCAGCGGATCGCGGTGCAACTGCACGGCGAGCCGCTTCCGTACTTTGTGGACACACTGCGGGACGCGGGAGCCGAGGTGATCGAGGTCCCGGTGTACCGCTGGGTCGGCCCTGCCGACCACGGCCCGCTCGACCGGCTGCTCGACGCCGTGCTCGACGGCTCGGTGCACGCGCTGCCGTTCACCAGCGCTCCGGCCGTGGCGAGCATGCTGGCGGTGGCGCGGCGGACCGGGCGGTTGCCCGGCCTCGTGGAGGCGCTGGAGAAACACGTCGTCGTCGCGTGTGTCGGCCCCATCACCGCGGGGCCGTTGGCGGCGCTGGGGATTCCGACCGTTCAGCCGCACCGGGCGAGGATCGGGGCGCTGGCCAGGACCGTGGCGGAGACGTTGGTGGCGCGCTCGCCACGGCTGCGCGCTGGTGGCCGGAGCATCGAACTCCGGGGTCAGGCGGCCATTGTGGACGGTGAATGGTGCGACGTCGCCCCCGCGCCGATGGCGTTGCTGCGTGCGCTGGCCGCTTCGCCGGGCCGCGTCGTTTCGCGGCGGGAGCTGACGTCGGCGTTGCCCGGTGGGGGCGAGGAGCACGCGGTGGAGACGGCGATCGGGCGGCTGCGGAGTTCGCTGGGCGGCGGGAAGGTGGTCCAGACGGTGGTCAAGCGCGGCTATCGGCTCGCGGTGGACGCCTGAGGCCGCTCCGTGTTCCGTGGCCCGTGGCCCGTGGCCCGTGGCCCGTGGCCCGTGGCCCGTGGCTCTGTGGTGCGCCGGTTGTGCCGAGGGACGCCCTTGGTGCGTTCGATGCGACGAGGGCGTCCCTCGGTGCGTTCGATGCACCCAGGGTGTCCCTCGGTTTGGGGCTCCGGCGGGTTCTGCGCGCCCGGCGGTGTCGCGAGCGCTCCGTTCGGGACGTGCGGACGTGGGTCATGTCTCGAACGCGTCGTTGGGGTCGCTGAACGTTCCTTACGCGTCGTTCAGGACATCGCCGAGCATCCTTGACGCGCCGGACAGGAGCAGGGGACCTTTACTAACGTTGGTGAGCACGCTAACTGTTGGCAAGCTGAAGGACGTTAGCAAAGGTCCCTTGCTCACTCCGGCCGTCGCTTCCCATGCCGTGAAGGACTCCTTACCGGCACTGAGCGCCGTGAAGGAGTCCTTCACGGCAGATCACGCGAGCGGCCCACGGTACTTGTCCACAGGCGCGTCGCGATGTGGACAACTCGGGGCCGCGCCCGTCGATCACGAGGGTTTGTCGTACCCCGGCGATATGCTGTTGCAGGGCTGGCCCCCAGGGCGGGTGGGGGGTGCTCTAGGGGAGATACCGGGTCAGGGGAGCCAGGTAACGGTGGGGGAGGCGAAGCCGCGGGCGGTGGTGATGCGGGTGGCTTCGGCCTCGGCGGCGTCGCGGGCGGCGGGGTGGAGCGGGTCGAAAGCCGTGATCGTGAAGGCGAGGCGTTTTCCCGCCGACTTGGTGCGCCAGGTTCCGGCGATCTCGCCGCCCGCCAGCAGCACACCGGGGTTCCCCAGCATCTTCCAGACTTCCTTCTGCCGCGCCGGATCCGGCACCAGCACCGCCTTGTCGCGAGCCTGGATGAACGGGTCCCACGGCGGCAGGAGCCGCACGAGGTCCGGTTCCGGCGGGTTTTCCAGCGCAGGGAGCAGGTCGGTGGGCAGGAAGGCCCGTTTGCCGTCGACGCGGACCTCCGCGAGGTCGTCAGGCCACATCCGGTCCAGCACGGTTCTGGTCGTGCCGACGTAGCCGGCCGCGTCGCCGGGCGTGGCCGGGCCGTTGATCCGCAGGTAGCGTTCGACGACGCGGGTGGCGGCGGCGACGTCCGGTTTCGTGCGGATCGGGCCACGGCCCTCCAGCGGCGCGAGCGTGGCCGGGCTCTGGTCGGCTTCCAGCCGGACACCGGCGTGTGGCGTCGCGATCCGCATCAGCTGTTCGTAGATGTGCGTCGCGTTGCAGCCCCGGCACCAGCGCGAGAAGGCGGGCGGCAGGATCTCGGTGATCGCGGTGCTCACCGCGCCCTTGGTCATCGGCCCCTTGACGACCTTGCGGATCGCGCGTGCCGTGGTGAACAGGACGTCCAGCGCGTCCAGCCCGGTTTCCCGCAACTGCTTACGCTGCCACAACATCCGCGCCAGCGCGTCGGCTTCGCCGAGCGGCACCAGCGACGCGGTGACCTCGGCCAGCTCGGCGCGCCGGTGGAAATGCGGCGCACCCCGGTGCGACCACGCCAGCGCGAGCCGCTGATCGTCCACAAGGGACTCGGGGGTCACCACGCCGTCGAGCCGGGCGACCAGCCCGAGCAGCGCGGTGTCCCGCATGCTGTCCTGCAGGCCGAGGTCGAACACCGCCAGCTCGGCGGCGTCGGCCTCGGTCCGGTGCAGGCCATGCGCGGCGATCCGGTGCGCCAGCACCTGAACCCGGTCGACATTCACCGAAAAGCCGCCCTTCTAGTCCACTGTGTACTCGAACGTGTAGGCCACCGTCAGCACACCCGGTGTCCCCTTGATCGTGCCGCTTCCGGCCAGGCCCGCCAACTCGCCGGTCCCCGAGCCCGGCACGACGGTGAAGGTCGAGGACAGGCCGTCGAGGTCGAAGGTGAACTCGTGCCGCAGCACGAACGTCCCTTTGCGACCGTCGACGGAGCCTTCGATCCGGTCGTAACCCGGCGACGTCGTCCCGCCGCCGTCGTAGCCCTCGCCCGGGTAGAACAGCAGGTAGTCGCAGCTCGCCTCGCCCTCGATGACGCCGGAGAACGTCATCGAGGCGTGCGCGTAGGCCACCCGCGGCTCGCCCTCGCTGCCGCTGACGATCCGCTCTTCCCAGTTGTTCATGGTGAATGTGTTCATGCCCGTATCCTGACGCCTATACCTGTCAACTTGTGTCAGGTTTTTCGGCGATACTGAAATCATGCGTGCGAGCAGACTGCTGTCGGTCCTCCTCCTGCTGCAGAACCGCGGCCGGATGACGGCTGACGAACTGGCCGCCGAGCTGGAGGTTTCCGTCCGGACGGTGTACCGCGACATCGAGGCGCTGTCGGCGTCCGGCGTCCCGGTGTACGCCGATCGCGGCCGCGCGGGCGGATACCAGCTCGTCGACGGCTACCGCACGCGGCTGACCGGGATGACCGAGGAGGAGGCGCAGTCGCTGTCACTGGCCGGGCTTCCGGTCGCCGCCGCGGAACTGGGTCTGGGCACGGTTCTCGCGGCTGCGCAGCTCAAGCTGTACGCCGCGCTCCCGCAGGAGTTGCGCAGCCGCGCCGGACGCGTCGCGGAGCGCTTCTACCTCGACGTTCCCGGCTGGCATCGCGGCATCGAGAGTCTGCCGGTGCTTTCGGCGGTCGCGGACGCGGTGTGGGGCAGCCGACGGATCCGGATCCGGTACGAACGCTGGGGCCAGCGCGTCGTCGAGCGGGTCGTCGAGCCGCTGGGGCTGATCCTCAAGGCGGGCAACTGGTATCTCGCCGGGCGGTGCGAGGGCACGGACCGGACGTACCGGATTTCGCGCGTGCTGGAGCTCGACGACCTGGGTGAGGAGTTCGAGCGGCCGGCGGACTTCGATCTCGCCCGGTACTGGCGGGAATGGTCCGAGCAGTTCGAGCGGCGGATGTATCCGCGCGTTGCGGTGGTGCGCCTGTCGCCGCGCGCGCAGGCTCTCGTACCGTTCTACGCGGGTTCGGTCGGCGCGCGTGCGCTGCGGGCCGCTGTCGAGGGCGGTGCCGAGCCCGACGAGCACGGCTGGCTGACGATGGAGCTGCCGGTCGAACCGGGTGAGCCCGCGATCGGGGAGCTGCTGCGGTTCGGCCCGCACCTCGAGGTGCTGGCACCCGCGGACCTGCGTGCGCAGGTGGCCGAGGCGATCGAGGAGATGAGCGCGAGCTATGGGTGAACTCACCGGCGTCACCATCGGTGTCACCGCCGAACGCCGTGCCGACGACCTCATCGCGGCGCTGGCCCGGTACGGCGCCGAGGTCCGGCACGCGCCGACGATCACCATCGTCCCGCTGGACGCCGACCCCGAACTGCGGGCGGACACCGAGGCGGTGCTGTCCCGGCCGGTCGGCTTCACCGCGGTGACCACCGGCGCCGGATTCCGCGGCTGGCTCGCCGCGGCCGACGGCTGGGGACTGCGGCAACCCCTGCTCGACGCGCTCGGCGCGGCACGGATCTACGCGCGCGGGCCGAAAGCCGTTGGCGCACTGCGGGGCGTGGGCTTGCGTGAGACGTTCTCGGCGGCGAGTGAAAGCAACGCCGAACTCTTCGGCGCGTTGGCCGAGGCCGGAGTGGCGGGCGAACGGGTCGTCGTCCAGCTGCACGGAACCCCATTGCCCGAGTTCACCGACACGCTGGCCTCGTCGGGCGCGGACGTCGTCGCGGTGCAGCCGTATCGGTGGCACTCGGCCCCGCCGGAACCGGTTCGGGAGCTGATCGACGCGGTGCTGGCCGGGGAGGTGCGGGCGCTGGCGTTCACCAGCGCGCCCGCAGCCGGGAACCTGCTGACGCTCGCCCGGGAGTACGGGCGGTACGACGAATTCGTGGCCGCGCTGCGCAGTGGCTTGCCGGTGTGTGCTTGCGTCGGGCCTGTCACCGCCGCGCCGCTGGAGGCGGTGGGGGTGGTGACCCGGCAGCCGGAGCGCCAGCGGCTCGGCGCCCTGGTGAAACTGCTGGTCGCGGAGCTTTCTGGCGCCGGGCGATAGCAAAGGTCCCTTGCTCCCGGCTCGCCGGTCGAGTGCTGAAGGACGCAGCACGCTCGTGACCTGGGGTTTCGACTGCGAAGAGGAGCAAGGGACCTTTGCTAACGTCCGTGAGCTAGCCAACGGTTAGTGCACTAAGCAGCGATAGCAAAGGTCCCTCGCTCCCGCTGGGCGGCTCCGATGGTCCGTGATGGCCTCCTTCACGGCGCTCAGTGCCGGTAAGGAGGCCATCACGGCGTCTAGCCCCAGCCCCCGTGCGTCTCCCGATGCCGGTAAGGACTCCTTACCGGCATCAGACGCCCGCAAGGTGGCCTTGACGGCACGGCGAAGGATGTCAGTCGTCGTCGGTGGGGAACTCGCCCGCGTCGATCTTGCGGACGCTTTCGCGGCTCGCGGCTTCTTCGCTGACGCCGTGGCGCCAGTAGCCGGTGAAGCAGATCGCGCGCTTGTCGACACCGCGTTCTCGCACGAGGTGGCGGCGGACGAGTTTCACCACGCCCGCTTCGCCCGACACCCACGCGTACGGCGCGCCGCCGGGCAGGTCCGCGGTGCGGACGGCGTCCAGCAGCGCGTCGCCGTGCGGGCGGGAGCCGCGCAGGATCCAGTGCAACTCGACGACGCCCCTGGTGTCGAAGGTTTGCCGCTCCGAAGCGTCGCCGATCTCGACGTACACCGAGGCGCGCGTGGACGGCGAAAGGTCTTCCAGGATCGCGCCGATCGCGGGCAACGCCGTCTCGTCGCCGACGAGCAGCTGCCAGTCGGTGTCGTCCGGGACCTTGTACAGGCCGTGCGGACCGACGAAAGCGACGCGGTCACCGGGGGTCGCGCGGCCTGCCCACGCCGAGGCCGGGCCGTCGTCGCCGTGCAGCACGAAGTCCACGTCGATCTCGCACTGCTCGGGCCGGTGCGCGCGCACGGTGTAGGTCCGCATCGGCGGGCGTGTGTCGTCGGGCATCGCCAGGTACGTGCGGTACCACGACAACACCTCGTCGCCCGCCACCGGCGGTGGGAGTTGGGGCTCCTCCTGGCCTTCGAGCGGGAAGAACACCTTCACGTACTGATCCGGCGGACCGGCGGGCACCTCGCCGAACGACGACGCCGAGAACGTCACCCGGGTCATGTGCGGCGTGATCCGCTGGACCACCGTCGCCCGCGCGTGGTGATAGGTCACGGACGGACGGTCAACCTGCGTGCTCATTAGGGCAGGCTAACCTAAAAACCTCGTCAGAAAAGCCCCTCCGGTTCGTGATCTTCGGCGCCTTCCGGGCGCCACCGGTATTTTCGCAGGTCAACGCGCTGGTCGTCGGGGAAGACACCCTCCGCGCGCAACCGTTGCAACTGTTCGTCCAGCAGATGCGGCGCTGGCGTCCCGTTCGCGCGCAGCACGCGATGCCACGGCAGGTCGTGCCCGTCCTCGGCGAGGATCCGGCCGACCAGCCTGGGCGAGGGCGCGCCCGCCAGCGCCGCGATGTCGCCGTAGGTGGCGACCGTCCCCGACGGCACGTCGGCGATTACCGACCGCACCCGTTCGTGCAGTTCGTCGTCCATACCCCGCACTTTGCCGCATGGGTACGACAGTTCGGCGAGCCGGTGCGGGGCGCCGTCGCCGTGGCGTGATTCGATGCGAGACGTGAACGCGCGGAGAACGGGTCAGGCGAGCGCGCGGCTGGTGCGCACGCCGGTCCCCGGCACGCCCACGTTCACCTGGGATTCCGGCGCCCGGCGGGTGCTGTCCGCGCCGCAGGGCTTCCTCCGCGTGCTCGGCGGTCCCGGCACCGGGAAGACCGCGCTGCTCGCCTCCGCCGCCGCCCGCCGCATCGCCGACGGCGCCGACCCGGAGAGCGTCCTTCTGCTCACGACGTCCCGCAAGGCCGCCGAGGCGCTGCGGGCCGACATCACGCGACGCCTGACGTCGGATCCCGAGCAGTCCTCACCGCTGCCCCGCACCGTTCGTGAACCCCTGGTGCGAACGGTCCATTCGTACGCCTACGCGCTGCTGCGCCTGGAGGCCGCCGCCGAGGAACTGCCCGCGCCTCGCCTGCTCGCCGGCGCCGAGCAGGACGTCGTCGTACGCGAACTGCTCGCCGGTGACCTTGAGGCGGGCGCGCAGGACTGGCCCGAGCAGCTGCGGCCCGCGCTGCTCGTCCCCGGTTTCGCCGAGGAGCTGCGTGACCTGCTCTCACGGGCCGCCGAACGCGGGCTCGGGCCGGAGGACCTCGTCGAGCTGGGTCGCCGCCGCGATCGCGAGGAGTGGGTCGCCGCGGGCAAGTTCTGGTCGCAGTACGAGGAAGTCACGATGCTCTCCGGCGCAGGAGGCAACGCGCTCGGCCGGGCGAGCGCGCCCGCGCTGGACGCCGCCGAGCTGGTCACGTCCGCGCTGCTGGCGCTGGAGGACGACGAAGAACTGCGCGCGCGAGAGCAATCCCGCGTGCGGCACCTGTTCGTCGACGACGCCCATCACCTCGATCCGTTGCAGAGCCAGCTGATCCGCGCGATCGGCCACGCGGCCGACGAATTCGTCGTCGCGGGTGATCCCGACCAGTCCGTGTTCTCCTTCCGTGGTGCCGATCCTCGGCTGTTCGCCGACGCCGATCCCGACGGCGATCGCACGGTCACGCTCACCACATCACACCGGCTCGCGCCCGCGATCCGCACCGCGGTCACGAAACTCGCCGCCACCCTGCCCGGCGCTTCGCCGCATCGCAAGATCGTCTCCCCGCCCGACGCGCGCGGCGGGAAGGTCCGCGTCCGGCTGATGCCGACACCGGCCGCGGAGGCGAGCTGGATCGCGGACCAGCTACGCCGCGCGCACCTCATCGATGGCGTCCCGTGGTCGGAGATCGCGGTGCTCGTCCGCTCGCCCGCCCGGACTTTCCTTGTGCTGCAACGCGCCTTGCGGGCCGCGGGAGTGCCGATCGGGTCGGCGACCGAGGAACTGCCGCTGGCCAAACAGTCCGCGGTCCGGCCGCTGCTGGCCGTGCTCAGGCTCGGCGCGGAACCCGAGCTGCTCGATGTCGACCTCGCCGAGATGCTGCTGTCCTCCCCGCTCGGTGGTGCCGACCCGCTCGCGTTGCGACGCCTTCGACGCGGTCTGCGGCGGCTGGAACTCGCGGGCGGCGGTCAGCGTTCCAGTGACGAACTGCTCGTGGAAGCCTTGCAGGGCGGGGACATTCTCGCCGGGCTGGCCGACGCCGAAGCAGGGCCGGTGCGGCGCGTCGGCAAGCTGCTGCACGTCACGCGCGAGGCTGTGCGGCGAGGTGAAGGCGTCGAGAACGTCTTGTGGGAGCTGTGGCAGGCCAGTGGTCAGGAGGACCGGCTGCTGCGGTTGGTCGAGCGCGGCGGTTCGCTCGGTTCGCAGGCCGATCGGGATCTCGACGCGGTGGTCGCGTTGTTCGACGCCGCCGGTCGTTATGTCGACAGGCTGCCCCGCGCGAGCGTCGCCGCCTTCGCGGACTACCTCGCCGCGCAGAACATCGGCGGCGACACCCTCGCCCCCGCCGCGATCCCGGCCGAGGGCGTCTCGCTGATGACGGCCCACGCCGCCGCGGGTCGCGAATGGACGGTCGTCGCCGTCGCCGGGGTGCAGGAAGGTGCGTGGCCGGATCTGCGGTTGCGTGGTTCGGTGCTGGGCGTGGAAAAACTCGTCGATCTCCTGTCCGGAGTGGACGATGACAAGGTGTCCGCGACGGCGCCGATCCTCGCCGAGGAACGACGGCTGTTCTACCTCGCGGCCGGGCGCGCGCGGCAGACACTGCTCGTCACCGCGGTCGCGGGCGAGGACGAGCAGCCGTCGCGTTTCCTCGACGATCTGGAGGAGAACGGCGCCGAGGACGGGGCGCTGGACTCGCGGATGAAGCCGCCAGGACGTTCGCTCGTGCTCGCCGAACTCGTCGGTGAGCTGCGGGAGGTGGTCTGCGACGACAAGAGCGATCCCGAACGCCGCCAGCGCGCGGCCACCCAGCTGGCCCGGCTGGCGAAGGCCGGGGTGCCCGGCGCGCATCCGGACACCTGGTACGGGCTGCTCGAACCGTCCACAGAGGACCCCGTGCACAAGCCCGGTGACCTGATCAGGGTTTCTCCGTCCACAGTGGAGATTCTGGTCAAGTGCCCGCTGCGCTGGCTCATCGAACGCCACGGCGGCAGCGATCCGGCGCAGCTCGCCGCGGTCACCGGGACGCTGGTGCACGGCCTCGCGCAGGCGGTCGCCGGTGGCAGCACGGAGGAACAGCTGCAGTCGGCACTCGACGACGCCTGGGCGCGGGTCGACGCGGGCGCGCCGTGGTTCTCCCGCCGGGAGCGCAACCGCGTCGAGCAGATGCTGCGGAACTTCGTGTCCTGGCTTGAACAAAGCCGTCGCGAGCTGATCGAAGCCGGCGTCGAACAGGACATCGAGGTCGAGCTGCCGATGGGTGACGACGAAGTCCGCGTCATGCTCAGGGGCCGCGTCGACCGGGTCGAGCTGGACAAGGACGGCCGCCCGGTCATCGTGGACATCAAGACCGGCAAGGTCCCGGTGTCCGGCGCGGACGCCGAGGCGCATCCCCAGCTGGCCGCGTACCAGCTGGCCGTGCTGCTCGGCGCGATCGGGGGCAAGGACACCCCGGGCGGCGCGCGGCTGGTGTATGTCGCGAAGTCGAACAACAAAACCGGTGCCACGCAACGGGACCAGGCGCCGCTCGACGAAGAGGGCGGCAAGCAGTGGCTGGAACTGGTGCGTGACGCGGCGGCCGCCGCGGTCGGGCCGGACTACCAGGCGAACGAGAACCCCGACTGCGACCGGTGCCCGGCCCGCGGCTGCTGCCCGCTGCGCCCGGAGGGCAGGCAGGTGACCGGCCCGTGAGCCCGTTGCTCATCGCGAACCCGGTCGAACCGGCCGACATCGCCGACGCGCTCGGCCTGCACCGCCCGACCCCGGAACAAGCCACCGTGATCGCCGCGCCGGTCGAGCCTTCCCTCGTCGTCGCCGGGGCAGGGGCGGGGAAGACTGAAACCATGGCCGCGCGCGTCGTCTGGCTGGTGGCCAACGGAATCGTGACCCCGGAACGGGTTCTGGGCCTGACGTTCACCCGCAAAGCCGCGCGGCAGCTCGGCGAGCGCGTCCGCGCGCGGCTGCGGCGGCTGGCCGGGTCCGGTCTGCTGGACCGGCTCGACCCGAGCGGCAGCCTGCGCGCCACCGTGCTCGCCGGGGAACCGACCGTCCTGACCTACCACGCCTACGCGGGCCGTCTGCTGTCCGAGCACGGGCTGCGACTGCCGGTGCAGCCCGGCGTACGGCTGTTGTCGGAGACGTCCTCGTGGCAGATCGCGCACCGCGTGGTGTCCACTTGGGACAATGACCTCGACACCGACCGCGTGCCGTCGACGGTGACCGCGCAACTGCTGGCGCTGGCGGGCGAACTCGGTGAGCACATGGTGTCCACCGAGCGGCTCGCGCAGTACACGTCGTGGTTGTGCGACGTCATCGAAAACGCCCCGCGAGCGAAGGGACAGCGGGCCGCACTGCCGGTCAAGCTCACCGAAATCATGGCGGCACAACGGTTCCGGCTCGCGCTGCTGCCGCTGGTCGAGGAGTACCACCGGCGCAAACGGGCCGAGGGTGCGCTCGACTTCGCCGATCAGATGTCCCTGGCGGCGCAGCTCGCCAGCGGCTATCCGGCTGTGGTCGCGGGCGAGCGGGAACGCTACGGCGCCGTGCTGCTCGACGAATACCAGGACACCGGGCACGCCCAGCGCGTGCTGCTGCGGGCGCTGTTCGGCGGCGTCGAGCACCCGCCGATGCCGGTGACCGCGGTCGGCGACCCGGCGCAGGCGATCTACGGCTGGCGCGGCGCGAGCGCGGCGAACCTGCCGCGCTTCACCACGGACTTCCCCCGGCACGACGGCGAACGGCTCGTGCCCGCGCACGATTTCGGGCTGTTGACCAGTTTCCGCAATCCGGCCGAGATCCTCGACCTCGCCAACGCGATTTCCGAACCGTTGCGCGCCCGCGGTCTCGGCGTCGAGCGGCTGCGCGCGCGGGACGGCGCGGGGCCCGCGGACATCGCCTGCGCGCTGCTGCCGGACATCCGCGCCGAACGGGAGTGGGTGGCCGACGCGCTGGCGCGACGCTGGTTCGCGGAGAAGGAGGAGACCGGGAAGCCGCCGACCGCGGCCGTGCTGGTGCGGCGGCGGGCCGACATGGCACCGATCGCGGCCGAGCTGCGGGCTCGCGGGTTGCCGGTGGAGGTCGTCGGACTCGGCGGCCTGCTCGACGAGCCCGAGGTCGCCGACCTGGTCAGCACGTTGCGGGTGCTGGCCGATCCGCTGGCAGGGAGCGCGGCGGCGCGGCTGCTGACCGGCGCGCGTTGGCGGCTGGCGGCCGCGGACCTCGCGGCGTTGTGGCGGCGGGCCGGGGAGCTTTCCTCGCCGGTGCCCACCGCGGGAAAGGACAATCCCGAACTGGTCACCGAGCGCGCGGAGCAGGCGGGGCTGATCGACGCGATCGACGATCCCGGTGCGGAGGAACGGTATTCGCCCGACGGCTACCGGCGGATCCTGCGGGTCGGCCGGGAGCTGACGGCGTTGCGGCGCAGGCTCGACCAGTCGCTGCCCGAACTGGTCGCCGACGTCGAGCGGACGATGCTGCTCGACGTCGAATCCTTGGCACGTCCCGGATCCGCCGGGCGAGCGCATCTGGACGCGTTCGCCGAGGTCGTCACCGACTACGCCGAAACCGCGCCGACGGCAACCCTGCTGTCCTTTGTGGACTACCTGAACACGGCCGCGCACGCCGAGGACGGGCTGACACCCGGCGAGGTCGAGGTCGTCCCGGATCGGGTCCAGGTGCTCACCGTGCATTCGTCCAAGGGGCTGGAATGGCGTGTCGTCGCGGTCCCGCATCTGGTGCAGGAGGTGTTCCCCGGCAAGCGGCGGTCGTCGTCATGGCTGCGGACGTCGACGGCGCTGCCCGCCGCGTTGCGGGGCGACTCGGCGGACCTGCCGGACCTGCGGGTCGCCGAGGGCTATGACCGCAAGGAAGTTCAGGAAGGCCTCGAACTACATGAGGAAGGCTTCGCGGCGAAGGAGGCGGACGAGGAGCGGCGCCTGTGCTACGTCGCGCTCACGCGGTCCGAGCACGCGTTGATCGTCTCCGGGCACTGGTGGAACGAGAGCAGCACGCGGCCGAAGGGGCCTTCGGAGTTCCTGACCGAGATCGCGGATGTCCTGCGCTCGGAGGAAGTCGGGCATCTCGGCGTCTGGGCGGATCAGCCGGATGGGGACGACGAGAACCCGCTGGTGTCCGATTCCCGGACGGCGCGATGGCCGGTGGACCCGCTGGGCGATCGGCGGACCGGCGTGGCGAGCGGCGTCGACCTGGTGCGCGCGGCCATGGAGTCCGTTGTGGACGAACCGCTGAAACCGCCCGAATCGGCGGCGGAAGAGTCCATAGAGGACGCTGTGGACAGCGAGGACGATCGGGACACTGTGGACGATCCGGACGGCTGGATCGCCGACACCGACGTCCTGCTCGCCGAGTACGCGCGGACCAAGGACCGGGTCCAGCGCGTCGCGCTGCCGTCGCATCTTTCGGTGAGCCAGCTGGTCGCGCTCGCCGACGACGCCGAGCTGCTCGCGCAGCGGCTGCGTCGTCCGCTTCCGGTGCGTCCCAACACCTTCGCGCGCCGGGGTACCGCGTTCCACGGCTGGCTCGAGCAGCGCTTTTCCGGCGAACAGCTGTGGGAGATCGACGATCTGCCCGGCGCGGCCGACGTCGGGGAGGCGCCGGACACGGAGCTGGAGGCGTTGCAGGCGGCGTTCGAGAAGAGCGAGTGGTCACGCCGTGTGCCGCACGCGGTGGAGGTCCCGTTCTCCGCCGAGGTCGAGGGCATCACCGTGCGCGGCCGGATGGACGCCGTGTTCGCCGATCCCGACGGCGGCTGGACGGTGCTCGACTGGAAGACCGGCGCCGTGCCGGGCGAGGACCGGATGCCCGCGCTGGCCGTCCAGCTCGCCGCGTACCGGCTGGCCTGGGCCGCGCTGAACAAGATCCCGGTCGACCGCGTCCGCGCGGCCTTCCACTACGTCCGTTCCGACCGGACCGTCCGCCCCGCCGACCTCCTCGACGCCGACGGCCTCCGAGACCTCCTCCGCGCCATCCCCGAGTCGTGATCCACCGGCGACCTCACGTGCTTGCGCGGAGGTCTCATGTGATTGAACGGAGATCTCACGTGATTGACCGAGGACCCCGCCCGATCACGCGAGATCTCCGTCTGATCACGCGAGATCTCCGGTGGGGCACGTGAGACCTCCGGTGGGTCACGCGCGGTCGCGGACCTTCAGGGCCCAGGTGACCAGGGGGAGTTGGAGGGGGAGGCGGAGCCAGGCTACGACGCGGAAGGGGAGTGGCGCGCGGCGGCGTTGGGCGTCGAGGGCCATCTTGACGTTGCCGGGGAAGACGCCGAGGAAGAGCAGGGCGGCGGCGAGGGCGCCGCGGCGGCGGGTGCGCGGAGCCGCGACGGCGGCGCCGACCGCGATCTCGGCGACGCCGGAGCCGTAGGTCCAGGCACGGGCGCTGCCGGGCAGTTGATTCGGGATCAGCGAGTCGTACGGCTTGGGCACGACGAAGTGCAGGATCCCGCCGGTCACGAGCAAGCCCGCGAGCAGCTTTGCCGGTCGCTGGGAATGCTGAGAATTCGCTGGCATGCCGAACACTCTGACATGCGGCGCGGTCGGCGGCTCTCCGTTAGTCTCGCCGGTGTGAGTGACGCCGCACACCGTCCGCGCGGAGCCGGTGCATGAAGGGCCTGAAGCGTTTGCCGCTGAGCGGCCTGCTCAGCGACCGTCCCGACCACGAGCTGGTCGGCGTGATCCGGATGCCGGAACTGACGGTCAGCCCGATGCGTTCGATCGTGAAACGCATCATCGGCGCGCTGCTCGCGCTGCTGGCGACCGTGCTGATCGTCTACCTCGACCGCGACGGCTACCGGGACGCGAACGGCGACGGACTGTCCCTCCTGGACAGCCTGTACTACGCCACCGTCTCGCTCTCGACCACCGGCTACGGCGACATCGCGCCCGCGACGTCGTCGGCGCGGCTGGTGAACGTCCTGGTGATCACGCCGTTGCGGGTGCTCTTCCTCATCGTCCTGGTCGGGACGACACTGGAAGTGCTCACCGAACGCTCCCGACAGGCTTTCAAGATCCAGAAGTGGAGGACGAAGGTGCGGGATCACACCGTCGTCGTCGGGTTCGGCACGAAGGGCCGGTCGGCGGTCAAATCGCTGCTCGGGGACGAGGACCTCGCGGCCCACCAGATCGTCGTGGTCGACACCGACCAGCAGGCGCTGGACGCCGCCGGCGCGCTCGGCCTGGTCACCGTGCACGGTTCGGCGACCCGCTCGGACGTGCTGCGGGTGGCCGGGGTGCAGCACGCGAGGGCCGTCGTGGTGGCCCCGAACCGGGACGACACCGCCGTGCTGGTGACGCTCACCGCGCGCGAGCTGGCGCCGAAGGCCCACATCGTCGCGTCGGTGCGGGAGGCGGAGAACGTCCACCTGCTCAAACAGTCCGGGGCCAACCAGGTCGTGGTGTCGAGCGAGACCGCGGGCAGGCTGCTCGGGATGGCGACCTCGACACCGCAGGTGGTGGACATGGTCGAGGACCTGCTGACGCCGGAGTCGGGGCTGGCGATCGCGGAACGCGCGGTCGAGCCGTCGGAGGAGGGCGGTTCGCCGCGGCATCTGCCGGACATCGTGCTGGGCGTGGTCCGCGACGGCACGTTGTACCGGGTCGACGCGCCGCAGGCCGACGCGATCGAGCCGGGTGACCGCCTGCTGTATGTGAAAAAGGTGACGTCCGCGGAGAAGATCGAGCGCTGAGGCGGGTGAGCCGCCGACGCCGCGGTGGGTTTCGCCGCCGGGATCTGGAACCATGGGCGACGTGCGCCCGGACCCTGTCAGACAGCCCGCCCTGCGATGGACCTCGGTGGCGATCCCGGCCGTCGTCGGCGCCGTGGTCGTTTTCCTCGCCTGGTTCAGCGGGCCGGGGCTGTTCGGGATCGACACGGCCGACACCGGGACCTCGGTGCAGGCGGAGATCGTCAAGCCCACCGCGTGCTCGACGCCCGATCCGATGGAGACCGTCCGGTTCTCCTTCGAGGGCAAGACCCGTGAAGGAACGCTGAGCGGCTGCGGTCACGGTCCCGGCGAGCGTGTCGAGGTCAGCGTGCCCAGCGGCGCGGCCGCCGAAGGCACTCTCGCGGTGCGCACGGCGAAGACGTCACAGGGATCGAGCGATCTGCGGATGCCGCTCGGGCTCGCGCTGCTGGTGTTCAGCTGTTTTGCCGGCGCGTACTACGTCTTCCTCTACGTGCGCGGCCCGCGCGTAGCGGTCAGCTGACCTCGGACGCCGGGGCGGCGAAGGTGTTGCAGTCGGCGATCCGGTTGTTGGTCGCGCCCGCCCGCCACCATGCCGCGTAGTGCGCGTTGGTGCCGTGGTCGCGGCTGTGCGAGGTGTTGTCGCCGCGGGTTTCCTGGTCGTTCCACGCCTTGTTGTACATGTCGCGGGTGACCGTGCCGCCCTGGTCGACGTGGGCGCCGAGGAACATCCCGGAGAAGCACTGGGCCTGCAGTTCCTTGCGCCGTGACATCTCCAGCCCGGCGGGGCTGTTCTGGCCGGCCTCGTAGATCTTCTGCCACGCGGCGTCCATCAGCCCGGCGACCTCCTGGACGTGGTGGCCGTATTCGTGGGCGAACAGCGCGAGGTAGACGCCGGGGTTGTTGCCGTACTGGTCGGTCTGCAGCCCGCGGAAGGGCACGTAGAGGTTGTTCTCGCAGTAGTAGGCCGCGGTCGCGATGCCGACCTGGATGGTGCCGCATTCGGTCTCGAAGCTGGCGCCGGTCGGGAAGTGCAGCGAGGGCGGGGTGAACGGCAGGTGGTAGGCCTGCAGGAACGGGCCCCACGCCGCGTTGAGGCAGTTGCTGGCCGCGGTGAAGAAGGCCTCCGCGCCGCTCTGGGTGCTCTGCCACGGCGGCAGGTCGCAGACGCGGTTCTGCAGTCCGGCGTTCTTGTCCAGCAGGATCGGGTGATCGGCCAGCTTGAGGATCTTCTGCGGGCCCTCGTTGCTGGGCGCGGAGGACGACATCGAGGGTGGCGCGGTGGCGGTGGCCGACTGCGGCGACGACGCGCCGGCCGGGGGAAGTTCGCTGGGCGCCGAGGGGGACGGCGTGTTCTGGTAGCCGGTGGACGCGACCGGGGTGTCGTTCTTGTTGAGCGCGACGATGGCGACCAGGCCGAGCACGAGGACGGCGACCGCGCCGAGGCAGATGCCGATGATCGCGCCGGGTGAGCGGCGTGGTGGGGGCGAGGGGAACTGGTGGTGCTGCCCCGGCGGCCAGGGCGCGGCCGGTGGCGGGCCCGGTACGGGCGGCGGCTGGACGGGTCCGCGCGGCGGCAGGTTGCCGTGGGGCGGTTGCGTCATCGATGCGGTCCCGGTTCTAGAGGTCACAGCGGTCGAGAAGGGCCAGGACGAGCCCGGCCCGGGTTCAGCATATCGGGGGAACGGGGTCGGTCCCCAGCAATCGTCTCCTCCCGCCCGTGCCGGTGCACGCCGGGCGCGGACGTCCCCCCAGCTCTGGCCCGGTTTGCGGGGCTCTGGAAGAGTGTTGTCAACCGATGTCGGAGACGAGGGGCGCGATGACGCAGACCGGAGGCTCGCCAGAGCCGGAAGGGGCCGAAACACCCAAGCAGGGCATCCCCGCGCAGCCGGAGGCCGCGAAGCCGGAGTCTTCCGCGCCGGAGGGGACGCCGGTGCCGGGCGCTGGGCCTCCGCCGGGGCCGCCGCAGACGGAGTGGCAGGCGCCGGGCGGGACGCCGGGGCAGCCCGCCGCGTCCACACCGGAATCGCCGGGGTCTTCCGCGCCGGGCGCGACGTCCGCGCCGGAGGGCGCGCCGGTGCCGGGTGCCGGGCCTCCGCCGGGGCCGCCGCAGACGCAGTGGCAGGCGCCGGGCGGACCGCCGCCGGGCACGCAGCCGCCGCCGGGCTACCCCGCCTACCCGCAGCAGCCTCAGTGGAACCCGCACGGGCTGGGCAAGCCGGGCGTGATCGCGCTGCGTCCGCTGAACCTGGGCGACATCCTCGACGGCTCGATCACGACGATCCGCCGCTATCCGCTGATGATCCTGGGGATCTCGGCGGTGGTCGCGGTGATCACGTCCGGGCTGCAGCTGCTGGTGTCGTCGCTGGTGCTGCCGGATCTCGAAACGGTCGCCAGGCTGGGGCCGGGCGCGACCGAGCAGGAACTGCGGAACGCCGCGTTCGGCCTGCTCGGCGACGCGCTGCTCACGCTGTTGCCGACGCTCGTGATCACCCTGCTCGGGCACACGTTCCTCAGTGGATTCCTCACCGAGGTGGCGGGCAAGGCGGTGCTGGGCCGCCCGGTCGACTTCAAGACGTCGATGCGGGCGGTCGCGCCGCGGTTGCTGCCGCTGCTCGGCCTGACAGTGCTGTACACGCTGGCGACGATCGTGGCCGCGGCGTTCTGCCTGCTGCCCGCGGTGATCCCGTACATCTTCTGGGCGCTGGCGAGCCCGGCGCTGATTCTGGAACGCGGCACCGTGCGGCAGGCGTTCTCGCGGTCGGTGAAGCTGGTGTCGGGCTCGTTCTGGCGGGTGCTCGGGATCCTGCTGCTCGCGGCGCTGATCGGCTGGATGATCAGCTCGATCATCCAGGTGCCGTTCAACATCGGGTCCGGGGTGTTCTCGCAGCTGACGAACCCGGGCAAGGTCGTGGTGCCGAGCACCGGCGATCTGCTGCTGTCCTCGGTCGGTTCGGTGATCGTGCAGACCGTGGTCGCGCCGTTCACCTCGCTGGTCACCGTGCTCGTCTACATCGACCAGCGGATGCGCCGGGAGGGGATGGACATCGAGCTGGCCCGCGCGGCCGGGATGACGCCGCCGCGGTGATCGGCCCGTTCGCCGCCGACGTCCCGGTCGACATCGACCGGGACACCGCGCGGCTGCGCGCGATCGAGGAGCTGCGTGATCCGGGGTACGCGGCGGCGCGGCCCGGGTTGTTGCAGCAGGCGGCGAACTGGATCGGCGCGCGGATCGAGGAATTCCTGGAGACGGTGTCCCAGGTGGTGCCCGGCGGGATCTTCGGGCTGCTGCTGATCGTGGTGCTGCTCATCGTGCTCGCGGTGGTGATCCGGCTGCGGGTGGGCAAGGTGGCTCGCGCGTCGCGGGCGTCGCAGCCGGTGTTCCATGGCGCGCGGCGGAATGCCGCCGACCACCGGCGCGCCTCCGCCGAGGCCGCTGCGCGCGGGGACTTCGCCGACGCCGTGCGGGAGCGATTCCGTGCTGTGGTGCGGGATCTGGAGGAACGCGCGGTGCTCGACGTCCGGTCGGGACGGACCGCGGACGAAGCCGCCGCCGAGGCGGGCGCGGTGCTGCGGGAGCTGGCCGGGGCGTTACGGGACGGCGCGCGGCGCTTCGACGACGTCCACTACGGCGGGCGTCCCGGCACCGAGGACTCCTATCGCTTTCTGTCCGATTTGGACGATCGGTGCCGGAAGGCCCGTCCGGTGGCGATTTCGTGAGTACTTCGGTTTCGCCGGATCTGCGCCGGATCTGGCGTGGGGCGCGAGTCCCGCTGGCCTTGCTGCTGCTGGTTTTCGTGACCGGGCTGGTGCTCCTGCTGAGCAGGGGCGATCAGACGACCGGTGCGCTCGAGCCCGGTTCGTACCAGCCGGAAGGCAGCCGCGCGCTGGCGAAGCTGCTCGGGTCCGAGAGGGTGGACGTCCGCGCGGTGCACACGCTCGCCGACGCCTCCGGTGCGCTCGAAAACGCGACCTTGCTGGTCACCCAGCCGGATCTGGTGCCGCCAGGGGAACTCGCCGAACTCCGGAAGCGGTCCGCCCACGTGGTGCTCGTGGCGCCCGGCCCGGAAGTCCTCAAAGGACTGTTGCCGGGCGTCCACGCTGTCGGCGATGGCGAGGTCCGCACGCTCGCGCCGGCCTGCACGGTCGGCGCCGCGGTCGCGGCCGGGGACGCCACGATGGGCGGAATCCGTTACCGCTCAACGGATCCTGGCGCCCGCTCGTGTTATCGCGACGGTGCCGGGGGCACGTTGGTGCAGGTGGGCGACGGGCACGGGACCGTGACGGTACTGGGCACCCCGGCGCCGTTGACGAACGACCGGATCGCCGAGCAGGGCAACGCGGCGCTGGTGACGCGGCTGCTGGGGCAGCATCCGCGGCTGGTCTGGTATCTGCCCTCGGCCGACGACCCGGCGCTGGCCGGCGGCAAGAAGTCGATCACCGAGCTGATCCCCGTGGGCTGGCGGTTCGGGGCGCTTCAGGCCGGGATCGCGGTGGTGCTGCTGGCTTTGTGGCGGGCACGGCGGCTGGGACCGGTGGTCACGGAGCCGTTGCCCGTGGTCGTGCGGGCGGCGGAGGCCGCGGAGGGCCGGGCGCGGCTGTACCGGCGGGGCCGGGCGACCGGGCACGCGGCGGAGACGTTGCGGGAGGCGTCGCGGACGCGGCTGCGTTCCGTACTGGGGTTGCCGCCGGACGCCGGTCCGGCGGCGGTGGTCGAATCGGTGAGTGCGCGCAGCGGGCGGAGCGGCGCCGAGGTCGGCGCGATGCTCTACGGGCCGCCGCCCGCGGACGATCCCGCGCTGGTGCGGCTGGCCGATGAACTGGACAAGCTCGAGAGTGAAGTGGAGCGGTTGTGAGCGGTACGGAAACGCAGATCGGGCCGGTCGAGGCGCGGAACGCGCTGATCGCGTTGCGCGCCGAGGTCGGCAAGGCCGTGGTGGGCAACGACGCGGCGGTCACCGGGCTGATCCTCGCGCTGCTGTGCCGGGGGCACGTGCTGCTCGAAGGCGTTCCCGGGGTGGCGAAGACGTTGCTGGTGCGGGCTTTGGCGGCGGCGCTGGACCTGGGGACGACGCGGGTGCAGTTCACGCCGGACCTGATGCCCGGCGACGTCACCGGGTCCATTGTGTACGACGCGCACAGCGGCGAGTTCTCCTTCCGTGAGGGCCCGGTGTTCACGAACCTGTTGCTGGCGGACGAGATCAACCGGACGCCGCCGAAGACGCAGTCGTCGTTGCTGGAGGCGATGGAGGAGCGGCAGGTCTCGATCGACGGGCGGTCGCGGCCGCTGCCGGACCCGTTCATCGTGATCGCGACGCAGAACCCGGTGGAGTACGAGGGGACGTATCCGCTGCCGGAGGCGCAGCTGGACCGGTTCCTGCTGAAGCTGACGATGCCCGCGCCGGGGCGGGACGACGAGATCGGGATCCTGCTGCGGCACGCGCAGGGGTTCGATCCGCGGGATCTGGCGGCAGCCGGGGTGCGTCCGGTGGCGGGCGCTTCGGAACTGGAGGCCGCCCGGCGCGCGGTGGCGAACGTGACGGTAGGGCCGGAGGTGATCGGTTACGTCGTGGATCTGTGCCGGGCGACGCGGGAGTTGCCTTCGGTGCGGCTCGGGGTTTCGCCGCGTGGCGCGACGGCGTTGCTCGCGGTGTCGCGGGCGTGGGCGTGGCTGGCCGGCCGGGACTACGCGACGCCGGATGACGTGAAAGCCTTGGCGCGCCCGGCTTTGCGGCATCGGCTCGACGTGCGGCCGGAGGCGGAGCTGGAAGGCGTGACCGCCGACGGCGTGCTGGACCGGGTGCTCGCCTCGGTCGCCGTGCCGCGCTGAGTTCAGTCCTGTTCGGGCTCGGTCTGGTCGACCCACACCAGCCGGGCCTGGATGTGTTTGCCAAAGCCGAAGCTGGGCAAGGCGTCCTCGGGCTGTTTCAGGACCAGGTGAAGCGAATGGTCCACGCTGACGGCCTCGGCGTGCTCGGTGAAGGCCATGCCCCACCCCGCGATGCGGGCGTTGACCCGCTCGCCGTACTCCTGCACGATCGCGAACAGCCGTGGCGCCTCGTTGGCGGCGAGCGAGTCCAGGATCCTGGCGAAGGTTTCCTCCTCACACAGCGGAGTGCGGCCGCTGGGGTCTTCGATCAGCGCGTCCAGCGGGTTGGCGTGTCCGTCGTCGGCGTGGCTGAGCTTCTGGGATAGCATCGCGACTCCTGCTGATCGTGGTCGATTGAGTACTGTGTGTGGTTCTAGAGACTAAACTTAGTCGCTAGGCTGAGACCATCGTCAGTTCGGGTGAATGAGAGGTCGTCGCGATGACGTCGAGTCCCACGGTGTGGCTGCGCTGGCTTTCGCACGAGATGTCGAGGCTGCGCAAGGAAGCCGGGCTGGAACGCGCGGAGGTCGCGAAGGCCATCCGGTGCTCGCCGCAGAAGATCGGGCATCTGGAAACCGCCGTGGTGGCGCCGAAGGTCCGCGATCTCGAAGAGATCCTCCTGCCGATGTACCACGTGCCGGAGGAACGCTGGCCGTTCTACCTCCAGGCGGCGAAGGACGCGCGCAAGAAGGGCTGGTGGGAAAGCCACGCCGACGCGCTCCCGAGCTGGTTCTCGCTCTTCGTAGGGCTGGAACAGGGTGCGTCGGAGCTGCACGTCTGGAATCCGCAGCTGGTCCATGGCCTGTTGCAGACCGAGGACTACGCGGCAGCCGCTGTTCGCGGCGGAAGCCCCGACCTGGCCGACGCTGAGGTGGACAAGGCCGTCGAGGTCCGCTTGGCACGTCAGAAAATCCTTGATGCCAAGGACGCGCCACGGTTGTGGTTCGTGGTCGGCGAATCCGCGCTGCGCGCCAACTTCGGCGGCAGGGAAACCATGCGCGGGCAACTGGAGCACCTGCATCGGATGGCTGGACGACCGCGGATCACCGTGCAGGTTCTGCCGCAGGATGTCGACGCACATCCGGGCATCCGTGGGCCGTTCACCGTCATGGGCTTTCCTACGGAAGGTGATCCGGGCCTGGTGTACATCGAGTACCACACCGGGAGCGTCTATTTGGAGGAACCTCGGGAGGTCAAGGCACACCAGATAGACTTGGAACACCTGCGCGGCCTGGCGTTGAGCCCGGCTGCCTCACGGAAGCGGATCGCCGCGATCGCGAAGGAGTAGTGATGACCGAGCCTGCGTGGAGCGACGTGGACCTGACCGACGTCACCTGGCGCAAGTCCACCTTCAGCGCGGGTAACGGTGAATGCGTAGAGGTCGCCCCCCTGCCCGACGGCCGGATCGCCATGCGCAACAGCAACCACCCGGACGCTGGCGCGGTCTTCTTCACCCGTGCCGAAATGTCCGCCTATCTCAACGGCGTCAAATCCGGCGAATTCGACGACCTGACGTAACCGACCCTCCAAGCACGCGAGTCGTCCGTCTGGTCCACGCGAGTTCTCCATCTGGTCACGCGAGTTCGCCGTTCACGCACGCGAACTCGCCGTTCCAGACCGGTCGAGCGAGGCTGCGGTCAGGAAGCGCCGTCGGTATGCACGACGCTGGGCCGCTTCCCGGTGGCCAAGAACTCGTGCAGCCCACGGCGCACAGTGTCCATCGGAACCTCGGTGCTGGCCGGAACCTGGCTGTGATTGCTCATGTAGATGTAGTCGACCAGGGTGTTCGGGTCGCCGTCGCCGTGGGTCGCGCCGCCTTCCGTCCGGGAGATGTACCCGATAAAACCCTTGTCCTGGCCGAGGCCGACTTCGAGGACAGGCGAACGCTTCACCCCGGCGATGGCGACCTGAATCATCGGTGGAGCAACGTGCTCGGCCGTCTCCGCGAGAATGCGGTCGATCAACTCGTCCAGCTCGGCCGGGGTGCTGACGACGAGCGCCGGGTCACCCGGGCCGAAGTCGTTCTCCGGCTCCTGGTCGTACCAGACCTCTAGCGTGACCACGGGTTCATGCCTCCGGTGAATGTCTTGCGGTAGTTCGGTGCGTGGAGCGTCAGGGAGTATCCCGCAGGCAGGCCCAGGTGGCGGGCCTGCCGCCCGGGCATAGGCTCTGGCCATGGCGGTTTCCGGAAGGCTCGGCGCGCTGGCGTTGTTCGGGGCGCTGGTGGTCGGCTTGCTGCTGCCCTCCGGCACGGGGCTGCTCGTGGTGGGCGGGGTGCTGCTCGTACTGGTGCTCGTCGATCTCGCGTTCGCGGGGAGCGTGCGGCGGCTGACGTTCACGCGGTCGGGGGACACTTCGGTGCGGCTCGGGGAACCGGCGTCGGTGGAGCTTGTCGTGGCGAATCCGGGACGTCGCCGGGTGCGAGGGCTGCTGCGGGACGCGTGGCCGCCGAGCGCGGGCGCCGAGGACCGGCATCGGCTTTCCGTCCCGGCGGGGGAGCGTCGCAGGCTGACGACGGCGTTGCTGCCGACTCGGCGAGGCGATCGGCAGGCGTTCCGGGTGACCGTGCGGTCGTATGGCCCGCTGGGGCTCGCGGCGCGGCAGGGTTCGCACGCGGTGCCGTGGACGGTGCGGGTGCTGCCGCCGTTCGGTTCGCGGAAGCACCTGCCGTCGCGGCTGGCTCGGTTGCAGCAGTTGGACGGGCGGAACGCGGTACTGGTGCGCGGGCAGGGCACGGAGTTCGATTCGCTGCGGGAGTACGTGATCGGTGACGACGTCCGCTCGATCGACTGGCGGGCGACGGCGCGTGCGGCGGACGTCATGGTGCGGACGTGGCGTCCGGAGCGGGACCGGCACGTGGTGCTGGTGCTGGACACCGGGCGGGTGTCGGCGGGCCGGGTCGGGGACGCGCCGCGGCTGGACGCCGCGATGGACGCAGCCTTGCTGCTGGCGGCGCTCGCGTCGCGGGCGGGGGACCGGGTCGATCTGCTGGCCTACGACCGGCGGGTGCGTGCCGAGGTGCGGAGTTCGTCGTCGTTGCTGCCTTCGCTGGTGAACGCGATGGCGCCGCTGGAGCCGTCGCTGGTGGAGACGGACGCGCGGGGGATGCTGGCCGAGGTGCTGCTGCGGACGCGGCGGCGCGCGCTGGTGGTGTTGCTGACCGGGCTGGACGCGGCGCCGTTGGAGGAGGGCCTGTTCCCGGTGCTGAGTTCGCTGACTTCGCGGCATCAGCTGCTGATCGCGTCGGTCTCGGATCCGCGCGTGGCCGAGATGGCCCGAGGCCGCGGGGACGCCGAAGCGGTGTACGACGCTGCGGCGGCTTCGCGGGTGCTGGCCGAACGTCAGCAGGTCACGGCGCGACTGGGGCGTCGCGGTGTCGACGTCGTGGACGCTGTCCCGGAGGAGTTGCCGCCCGCGCTGGCGGATCGGTATCTGGCGTTGAAGGCGGCCGGGCGGCTGTAGGCCCCCTCGATGGGGTGGATCCGCTGGTGCTGGGGTGCGTGGCGCTGTTATGCCTCGTAAGGAGGTGTTTCTGCGGAGGGAGTGCTGTGCGGCGGGTGCTGGCTCTGGTCGCTTTGTGGGTTCTCGCTTTTCCGGCTGTCTCGGCGGCTGACGACGGCGCGCCGGTGTACCTGGCCGATGGCGGCGGGACGTTGTCGCTGGCGGTCACGGATGGCAAGCCGCTGCTGGCCGACGCGAAGGCCGCGAACGCGAAATGGACCTATGACAAGGGAACGCAGCACTACAAGAGTGTCGCGAGTGGACAGTGCCTGGCGGCGCAGAGCCCGGTGGACGGGGTCGCGGTGAAGATCGCGGCGTGCGATGACAAGGATCGCCTGCAGCAGTGGCGCCGGATCGCGGGGACGCCGGGGCTGGTGGAGATCGCGAACGTGGCTTCCGGGCGGTGCCTGACCGCGGAGTCGGCGACGGCGGGGGCGCGGCTGTACCAGGAGGTCTGTTCGCTGAGCGGACTGGCGAACCGCTGGGCGGCCGGTGGCCGGACGCTCGGAATCCTTTCGGGGAACGGACAGCGGCTGACGTCGAAGACGCCGGGTGAGCCGTTCGTGGTGCGGGTGATCGGGGAGAACGGCCAGCCCGAGGCCGGGGTGCCGGTGAACTTCTACGTGCGGGCGGCGCGGCCGAAAAACGTCCTCGTCTTCGAGGGTGGCGGGGAAACGGCTTCGGCCAAGACCGGCGCGGACGGCTCGGCGTCTTCCCCGAAAGTGCTCCTGACCGAGCCCGGCGAGTTCGAAATCCGCTTCACCGGCTCGGCGAGCCTGGAAGACGGCAACACCATCACCTTCGACGGCAGCTGTCTCTGCTGACACCTTTCCGCGGTAACGGGCTTGTCGGTGCCCTTATGTCACGATCGGATGCTCGTCGTGGCAGGGGAGCAGGATGGAGAACCCGAGGGAGCTGGCGGAAGCGGTTGATCGCATCCGCGCGAAGCTCACGGAAGGGATCACTCACCTCACTGAGGCTGCGCAGGAGCTTGCCGACGCGCAAGCCACCCTCAGTCAGGCAGTCCAAGGCTTCGACGCCGAGGAACCGGGTCTCGCGCTCCGAGGGTTCGCCGAGGCCGCCGCAGAGATCGAGCAGTTCATCGGCGTGGTCTAAGGCATCGACCGGATGGCCAGCAGTTATCGAGACAGCCTCGGCGTCACGAAGGAACCAGCATCTCCGGCAAGCACGCCCAAAACGGTGCCTCGCCCGCTGGCACCCACCGCCGAGGACAGGCTCCGCGCCGGGCTGCCGCCACCGATTCGGCCCGGTGACCGAGGTCGGAAGACACATGGGAACTGGTCCGCCGGCGGGGAGGCCCAGCCAATCGCCAGCGGTTGGGATGGGATGGCCGAGGCCGCCGAACGCCAGCTCGATGCCCTCGACATCCCGGTCACTCCCGTCACGACCACCCACGTGGAGACGAAACTCGCCGCACACATGGCGGAGAACGGCATCCCCGACGCCGCGGTGGCCATCAACTACACCTCCTGCGAAGGGCCGTTCGGATGTGACACCCTCGTCCCTGCGCTCCTGCCGAAAGGCTCGACGCTCACCGTGCACGGCACACTGCCCGACGGCACCAAGACCACCGACATCTACCGAGGAGGAGCCACCCCGTGGTGGAAGCAGTAGACGCCTGGTTCGACTCGCCAGCCCAACGACCGGTAGTCGTGCACACTGCCGCGGAGCTGGACGCCGTGCTGGACCAGGTCGCGGAGATCGGCGGACCGCGCATCGTCCAGTTTCATGTCCACGGCGAACCCCGGCGGGGCCTGCTCGACGTTGGTTTGGATGCGGAGCGCGAACGCGGAGTCCTCCACTACGCCGGAGGTGAACACCGCAAGGGCTGTTACAGCCTCAGTGCCGAAACCGCATCGGAGGCACCGATCTACTTCAGCATGGGCGGCGCGTCCAACGAGTTCCCGGCCAATGCGGAACTCCCGCTCGCCGATGTTCGGCGGGCTGCCCACGAGTTCATGGCCTCCGGTGCACGCCCGGTCGCCATCGACTGGCAGCCGCGCGGCTGATCAGTGCGCCTCTCCGCCGACGGGGGCGGGCGAGACAAGGCGTGTCCGAGCCGCTGCGGGCGCATGTGACCGCCGATCGCGCGCTGGGCCCTGCTTTACGTGAGAACATGCCGCGCGTCGGAGAGTAGGAGTGCCGGACTGTTCGGAAGAGTAGTCCGCATGAGCCTGATCGAACGGCGTGTGCCGAGGCTGGCGCGATGGTGGCGTGGGCGTCGGGGAACGTGGTGGTGGGCGATCGTCGTGATCGTCGTCCCGGTCGCGATCGTCGCGGGGACCGCAGTGACGCTGTTGCTGAGCCTCGTCGACGCCGGTGATCCGAAAAACCGGATCGAATTGATCAAGACCGGGCTGACTGTCGGTGCCGGGACCGGCGGCGTGGTGGCGCTGGTGCTGGCCGGACGGCGGCAGTGGTCCACCGAGCACGACGCTGCCGAGCGTCGGATGACCGAGCTGTACGTCAAGGCCGTCGAGCAACTCGGGTCAGACAAGGCCGCAGTCCGGCACGGCGGCCTCTACGCACTGGAACGGGTCGCTCAGGACAACCCCGACCACCGACAAACCGTCGTCAACGTGTTGTGCGCCTACCTCCGCGGCCCGTTTACCCTGCCCGGCGAGCAGCGCCCGCGGCAGCGGCGCGGGATACGCCGCCCCCTCGCCCCGGCGCCCCGTGGCGGCGTCTCCTCTACGCCGCAAACCGGCCAGACCGAGAACCCCACCGTCGCCGAACTGGACGACGAGGCTCGGCAAGAGCGGGAGGTCCGACTTACAGCCCAACGCATTATCGCCGCCCATCTCAAGCCTGGTAAAGATAGTGATCATCCGGTGGACACGTTCTGGGCTAACCTCGACCTCGACCTCACCGGCGCCACCCTCATCGACTTCAACCTTGACGACACCCACCTCCGAACAGGGACCTTCGCCAACACCGTCTTTATCGGCGAGACCTGGTTCTTCGCGGTGAACTTCCAGGAACAGGCCGACTTTACTGACGCCAGCTTCGTCGGAGACGCCGAGTTCATCGGTGCCAGATTCGCCGGATATGCTTGGTTCAACGGAACCAGCTTTGCCGAGGAAGCCTGGTTCAGCAACGCACGCTTCACCCAGGACACCCAGTTTCGCAAGGCCCGCTTCACCGGGGACGCCCGGTTCAACGGGGCCAGCTTCGCCGGATATACCACATTCAGCGACGCCAGCTTCACCAAGCATGCCGATTTCAACGAGTCCAGCTTTACCAAGCATGCCGCTTTCCTCGGGACCAGCTTCGCGGGGCGTGCCCAGTTCATAGAGGCCAGCTTCAACGCAGGCGTCCAGTTCAACGGGGCCACCTTCAGCGGGGCCAGCTTCAAGGGGGCCAGCTTCAACGGGGACAACTCCGCCAGGGAGACCGGCTTCAGCACGGACGCTAGCTTCATCGGGGTCAGCTTCACCAGCTGGACCAGCTTCGCCAGAGCAAGTTTCGCCATGGACGCCAGGTTCAGCAAGGCCAGCTTCACCAAGGACACCCAGTTCACCGATGTCACTTTTGTTCGGAAGCCGGACCTCAGCGACGCCGTGTTCGAGTTGGGCATGCCTGAGTCACTGCGGGCACATGTGGCGGAAGCCGATGACCCCGACCGGGCTGGAGCCGGATGAAGCACCTGACGAGACCGGTCAAAGCTGAGCAGTAGCGCGGTCGTATTCAGGATGCACCGCCAACTGCGAGCAGGGGGGCTGATCCACGTGGGGGAACTCGTGGGAACAAGCCACTCGTTCACGCACCCGGGAGCAGGTTGGTGCGCGGCAACGCGCGCAGTTGACAGCGAAAACATGCAGGCGAGAAGGTGCCTCCGTAGAAATACCAGGTCAGCACGCCGGAACTCAGCAAGGGACCTTTGCTAACGTCCGTTGGCTCACCAACAGTTAGCGTGCTAAGCAACGTTAGTAAAGGTCCCCTGCTCCCGGCCGCGGCAGGGTCAGGCGGATTCGGGGAGGGCGTCTCCGGCGTCGCGGCTGTCGATGTCGCCTGCTTCGCCCGCGCGGGCGGCGCGGCGGCCGAGGACGAAGACGTAGGTCAGGAAGGCGAGTTCGACGACGGCGCCGATGCCGATACGTGCCCAGGTCGGGAGGCCGGACGGGGTCACGAAGGCCTCGACGATCCCGGACACCAGCAGGACGCAGGCCAGGCCGAGCGCGATGACCACGACGGAACGTCCTTGCCGGGCGAGCGCGGCGGAACGGGAGCGGCGTCCGGGGTCGATGACGGTCCAGCCGAGTTTCAGGCCGGTTCCGGCGGCGATGAAGACGGCGGTCAGTTCGAGCAGGCCGTGCGGGAGGATGAGGCCGAGGAAGATGTCGCCGCGCCCGGCCGCGGCCATGAGCCCGCCGCCGACGCCGACGTTGAGGGTGTTCACCCACAGCGCGCCGATGACCGGCAGGCCGAGCACGACGCCGAGGAAGAGGCAGGTCGCGGCGACCCACGCGTTGTTGGTCCACACCTTCGCGGCGAACGAGGCGGCGGGGCCGGTGGAGTAGTACGCCTCGTACTGGCCGCCGGGCGCGGTCATCGCCTTGAGTTCCTCCGGGGTGACCAGCGTGGCGCGCACCTGCGCGTCCCCGGCGATCCACACGGCGAGCACGGCGCCGAGCACCGTGCAGACGAGCGCGGCGGGGACCCACCAGCGTCGGCTGAGGTACACGGCGGCGGGGAACCGCTGGGTGAAGAAGAGGGCGACTTCGCGCCAGGCGGGGTTGTGTGATCCGGCGACAGCCGATCGGGCGCGGGCGACGAGGCCGGAGAGCCGGGCGAGCAGCGCCGGGTCCGGTGCGGACGAGCGGATGATGGACAGGTGGGTGGCCGTGCGCTGGTACAGCGTCACCAACTCGTCGGCCTCGGCGCCGCTGAGCCGTCCGCGCCGGCGGGTGAGTTCGCCGAGCCGGGTCCATTCGGCGCTGTGCGCGGCGACGAACACGTCGACATCCAACGGGCACCTCCCAATCCTGGCCCCAGCCTAGGCCGCCCGGCGCGAGGTGTGCACAGGTGGCGTGACTGTCCACTTCGGACGATCTGCCGGGCGGGAGCGCGGCTGCACTAGGCTGGGCGTCGTGGAAGAAGAGTCCGAGCTGGTCACCGGGGAAGCGGTGGTGCTGGACCTGCGGGTGGCGAAGCTGGCCAGCCGCGGCGTGGCCATGCTACTCGACGTGCTGGTGCAGGGCGCGCTGCTGTTCGGCGCGATCATGCTGGTCGTGTTCGCCCTGCCGGTGGACGACGCGTCGCTGGGGGTCACCCTGATCCTGGTGCTCTTCGTGCTCGTGATGATCGGCTATCCGGTGATCTTCGAGACGCTGACCAGGGGCAAGTCGCTCGGGAAGCTCGCGCTGGGGTTGCGGGTGGTGCGCACCGACGGCGGCCCGATCCGGTTCCGGCACGCGCTCACCCGCGCGCTCGCCGGGTTCTTCGTCGACTTCTGGGCGCTCGGTTTCCTGGGTGCTGTGGCGGTGATCGTGTCGTTGACGTCGTCCAACGGGCGCCGGGTCGGCGACTTCCTCGCGGGGACGGTGGTGATCCGCGAGCGCGTCCCGGACAGCGGCCAGGCGGGGATCATGATGCCGCCGGGCCTGGAACCGTGGGCGGCGCAGCTGGACCTGAGCAGGCTGCCGGACGAGCTCGCGCTGGCGGTCCGCCAGTATCTGGCCCGGTACACCGAACTGCGGCCCGAGGCGGCCGAGGCGCTGGGGTACGGCCTCGCGCAGCAGGTCGCCGAACGCATCGGGACGCCGGTTCCGCCGGGGATGCCGCTCTGGGCGTACCTGTCGGCGGTGCTCGCCGAACGCCGGAATCGCGACCACGTCCGCGCGATGGCCGCCGCGCCTGCGCCGCAGGCCGTGGCGCCGCATTCCGGCTACGGTCCGGCCTACCCGCAGCCGTATCCGGCGCCGCAGCCTTTCGCACCGCAGCCCGGCTATGGCGCGGCGTATCCGGCGCCGCAACCTTATGGCGCACCGGTGGGCTCATGGCCTCCGGCCGCTCCGCCGCCTCCCGCGCCGATGCCGGGTGCGTCGAGTGCCGAACCACCCGCCGCGCCACGGCCCGCCCAGCCCGAATCGGCCCCGCCGCCGGTCGAGAACCCCTTCACCCCGCCCAGCTGACGCTTTTCTGTCGGTCCCCGCCCGTACTCTGTTTGGTAGGGGGCCTCAGGCTGTCCTGAATCTTCCGTTCATTCCTTCAGCGGTCCGTGAATGCCACATTGAGGTTTGTCGGTTGCGGTCGACATGGGCGACAGCTGGTGCGGCTTTCGCGCTGGTCGGCGACGTCGTGAATGGTCCATTGGGGACGTTCAGCGCCGTCGATGTCCCCTTCGCGACACTCCAGGGCCGGGTCCCATGTCCCGAACGCGCCGTTCGGGACGTTCACCGTCCCCAACGGAGCTTTCGCGACACCGACACCGCCGCGAGCCCGCCCCACGAGCCCCATCAGTCACCGACGTCACCCGACCACCTCGAGGAAACACCCCAGCGAAGCCAGACCCGCCCCTTACCGTGAATGCCACGTTGAGGGAACTCAATGTGGCATTCACGGACCTGCTGCGGCGGAGGGGTCACGAGACGTCGCCGGAGGCGGAGTTCCAGGTGTTGCACTGCTGGTTCCGGTTCGTCGTGGCGCCGTGCTGCCACCACGCGATGTTGTGTTTCGCGGTGCCGTGGTCACGTTTTCCGTTGCGCGAGTAGTCGTCGCCGCGGTTTTGCGCGTTCCACGCCTCGTTGTAGACGTTCTTGTCGACCGAGCCGCCGGATACCGAGGCCGAGCCGAGGAACATGCCCGAGAAGCACTGCGCCTGCAGCTCCATCCGGCGCGAAAGTTCCAGTCCCGCGGCGGAGTCCGCGCCCGCGTCATAGCGTTTGTCGCCGTAGGCCTCGGAAATCCCGGACAGCGCCTGCACGTGGTGGCCGTATTCGTGCGCCAGGATGGACAGGTACGGCCCGGGATGGTTGCCCCAGGTCTCGATCTCGATGCGGTTCATCGGCATGTAGATCGTGTTGTTCGTCGGGCAGTAGAACGGGGTGACCCCCGTGGACGTTCCGCCGCTCCCGCACGGGGTCGAGGATTCCGAGATCGACGCGGGCACCGAAAGGTGCGGTGTCGAGAACGGGAGGTTGACCGCGGACAGCATCTTCGACCACATCGCGTCGAGGCAGCCGATGCCGGACTGGAAGAACCTCTGGACGCTGCCCTGGTCGGTGGCCCATCGGCTCAGCGAGCACGGGACGTTCTGCAGCCCGTAGTTCGCCTGTGCGAAAAGCGGGTTGTCGCCCAGCTTCGCCACCGATCGCGGTCCGGTCTGGGTCGGTGCCGTCGAGCGGGTTTCGGTGGTGCGCGAGCTGCGCGTCCCGGTGCTGCGGCCGCTGCTGCTCGTCGTACTCGACGACGTCGTCGAGTACGACGAAGAGGAGTACGTCGACGTGTAGCTGTAGGACGGGTACGTGCTGGAGTAGCCCGCATCGGCGACGTGGCGGGTGCTGCCACCCAGCAGCGCGATCGCGGCGACGAGCCCACCGCCCAGGGCGACGACGCCGATGAGGGCGATCGCGACGATCACGCCGGTGTTCGACTTCTTCGGCTGGTACGGCGCGTACGCGGGCGCGAAGCGCTGCCCGAATGGTTGCGGCGCAGGGTATCCCGGTCCGAAACCCGGACCGGCAGGCGGTGGGGGAGGCAGCGGACCGGCCGCGGGTGGCGGCATCGGACGTCCGGGTGGGGGCGGGACCGGACGGGCCCCCGGACCACCGCCGGGGCCGGGTCCGCCGTACCCAGGACCACCGCCGGACCCGGGACCGCCAGACCCAGGACCGCCGCGAGACCCGGGACTGCCCGGCCCAGGTGCGCCGCCGAACCCGGGACCACCAGACCCAGGACCACGACCACCGGACCCAGGACCACCAGACCCAGGACCAGTGGACCCAGGACCGGCGGGTGGCAGCGGACGGGCCCCCGGCGGCGGCAACGGGCGCGCACCCGGCGGCGGGAGCGGCGGGCGGCCACCCGGCGGGGGCACCGGCCCGCGCCAGGGTCCCTGCGGGCCGGGTGGCTGTGTCATCGTGTGGAACCCCCAGTGCTCATGCTCCGTCAAAAGCGGCGGACCTGCTGAAATCTCGCCGATCCGGGCGTCAGCATAGATCGAGTGCTCTAGGGTGTGGTGCTGTGTTGAGGAATTGGGGTGTGGCGATCGCCCTGGCCGCCGGAGTGGCGCTGCTCGGCGCCCTGCCCGCCGCCGCGCAGCCGCCGGGCAACGGACTTTCGGACGTCGACACGGCCGGCCCGTCCGCCGGTCCCTCACTGCCGAACCTGCCTGCCGAACAGCTGCAGAAACCGCAGCTCGCCGGGGGTGTCGTGCCCGGTCTGGAGCAGCCACCGCCCCAGGGCACGAGCGCCGAGGTCGCCCTCAAGCTGCTGCGCGACGGCGCCGTGTCGGTCACCGAAAAGGTGACTGTCCCAGGTGGACAGCAGGTCACCTCGCGGGTGCCGCTGCGGGTGTCGGCGAGCGACGACCAGGACCGCGTGTTCGCCGTCCGCGACGTCAAGGCCGAGGGCGCCGCGACCGGTGCGGTCGAGGGGGACCAGCTCGTGCTGACCTTCCGCGGCGGCGAGTCCACCGTGAGCTACACAGTGGACGGTGCGATCGCCGACGTCGGCGGCCAGCAGCAGTTCCGCTGGCAGGCCGCGAGCGGCTGGGACGCGCCGGTCGCGCGGATCACCGCCTCCTTCATCGCGCCCGTTCCCCGGCTCTCGCCGATCGACTGCTTCGCCGGCCCGATCGGCTCCAGCCAGCGCTGCACGCTGGCCGAACTCGACCACACCGGCGTCGTTCGGGTCGAGCAGAACGACATCCGCGCGGGCGACCGGGTCGATCTGCTCGTCGGGCTGCCGCCGGGCACCGTGCCGGTCAACGCGAAATTCGCCGAGGTCGGCCTGCTCGCCAACGCCTTCGCGCTGACCCCGCTCACCGGCATCGTCTTCGCGATCCTCGTCCTGCTGCTCATCGCGGGCGCGCTGTACGTCTGGCGGCTGCGCAAGCGCGACGCCGGGGCGCTCGCCGCGGGCACCGGGCCGGTCGAGGTCCTGCTGCGCGACGGCGACCGTGTCTTCTTCGCTTCGCCCGACGGCGTGCTGCCCGGCCAGGTCGGCACGGTCGTGGACGAGACCGTCGACGTTGTCGACATCAGTGCCACGGTCGTCGACCTCGCCGTGCGCAACTACCTGTGGCTGGCCGAAGTTCCCGGGCCGAACGGCCCGGATTGGCAACTGTCCCGGCGCAATCCGCCGGATGAGCACCTGCACGACTTCGAGCGCGCGGTGTACGAGACATTGCTGCCCGAGGGCACCGACGCGGTGCTGCTCTCCCAGCTGCGTTCGCGTGGCGGGCTGGATCTGCGCCGGATCAGCGACGCGATGTACAGCGACGTCGTGTCCAAGCGCTGGTTCTCCCGGCGCCCCGATCTCAGCCGCACGCGGCTGACTTGGCTCGGTGCGGGCGTTTTCGCGCTCGGGCTCGTCGCCACCGCGGTGCTCACCTTCACCCTCGGCCAGGCACTGATCGGTGTCGCGGTCGCGCTCGCCGGGCTCGCGATCGCCGCGGGCGCGGGGCTGCTGCCCTCGCGGACCGCACGCGGCCGGGCGCTGGTGGGCCAGGTTCGCGGCCTGCTCGACTACCTGCACACCGCGAAGGCCGAGGACATCCCGGCCGCCGACCGCGAGATGGTCTTCTCCCGCTCGCTGCCGTACGCGGTGGTGCTCGGCGACACCGAGCGTTGGCTGGGCACGTTCGCCTCGCTCAACCCCGGCGCGGACGGCGCGGCCGGGCTGTACTGGTTCGGTGGCCTGGAATCCGAACAGGATCTGCGCCGCTTCGGCGCGCACTTCCCGTCGTTCCTGACCGCGCTGGACGGGCTGCTCGCCGAATCGGGCCAGTTCCGCGCCCCCGCGGGGACGCGCTGAGCCCGTGACCGCCAGGCCCGGCGTGCTCGCGGGGGTCGCCGCGCTGCTGCTCGCGTTCACCCCCGCCGCGTCCGCTCAGGACCAGCCGGACCAGCCGCCGCTGCCCGGACTGCCGCAGAGCGCCGAGATCCAGCTCAAGCTCCAGCGGGACGGTTCGCTGTCGGTCGCCGAGGCCATCTCGGTGCCGAACGGCGCCACGATGAACCGCCGGGTACCCCTGAAAACGCCCGCCGCGCACCATCGCGACCGGGTCTACGGCCTGCGCGACGTCTTCCTGGAGGGCAGCGGATCCGCGCAGCTCGACGGCGGCGTGTTCACCGCGCACCTGACCGAGGGCACCTCGATCCTCCGGTACACAGTGGACGGTGCGGTGTCCGCGGACAAGGGCGGCGTCGAGCACGTCACGTGGCCTCTCGCCAGCGGGTGGGACACCGAGCTGAAGCTTGTGCGCGCTTCCTTTGCCGCGCCCAGGATCCCGACCGCCGTCGACTGCGTTGCCGGGCCGGACGGTTCCGGCACGCATTGCGGCGCGGCGCAGATCGACCACGCCGGGCTGACCCGGTTCAGTCAGCAGAACCTCCCCGCCGGGCAACGGATGTCCGCGACGGTGGAGCTGCCGCCCGGTACGGTGCCCGCGAACGCGAAGCTCGTGCCGTCGGCGACGATCGGCGGCGCGTTCGTCCGCACGCCGCCGGTGATCGCGGCGTGGTGGGGTTTCGCCGCCGTGCTTGTCGTGGCGGCCGTACTGGTGTGGCTGACGCGCCGTCGCGACGCACGGCCCGGCGAGCCGCTGCCGGTCGAGCTGCTCAGCCCGGACGGCGAGTTCGCTTCGCCGGACGGGGTGCTGCCGGGGCACGTCGCCACCGTGACCACCGGCCGGGCGAGCCCCGTCGACCTGGCCGCCACCGTGCTCGACCTCGTCGTGCGCAACTACCTGTGGGTGAGCGCCGAGGACACCGGCTGGCGGCTCACCCGCCGCAATCCGGCCGACGAGCATCTGACCGTCTTCGAACGTGCGGTGTTCGCCGTGGTGCTGCCGGACGGCGAGGATTCGGTGACGCTGGCCGAGTTGCGCCGCCGCCGCATCGACATCGGCCAGGTGCGGGACGCGCTTCACGCCGACGTCGTCCGGAACGGCTGGTTCTCCCAGCCTCCTTCGCGGCGGTTAGGACGGCTCGGACGGGCGGGGATCCGGGTCGTCTTCTACGGCCTGTTCCTGACCGTGCTGCTCGCGTTCACCGTCGGTTACGCGCCGCTCGGCGTGATCGTCATGCTCGCCGGGGCGGCGGCGGTCGTGGCGTCGGCGCTGCTCCCCGCCCGGCGGTCGGGCGGGCGGCTGCTGCGCCGCAGGCTGCGTGGGCTGGGCGAACGGCTCGCGCTGACGAAGGCGAAGTCGCTCGCGAAGCCCGAGCGCGAGCTGGTGTTCTCGCGCGGCCTGCCGTACGCGCTCGCGCTCGGCGAACTCGGGGCGTGGACGTCGATCTTCGCCGAGCTCAAGCATCCGCCGCCGGTCTACTGGTGCGAAGCCGAGGTCCCGATCGGGCGAGCGGGGGAGTTCGCCGCGGCGCTCGCCGGGGCGTTCGCCGCGGCCCGGCGGGGCAGGCTCTTCACCGACGCCGGTTCGACGGGATAGCCGCGAGCCTTCTGTCGGTCCTTGGCCGTAGGGTGGGGCCATGGCCGATCCCGAGCTCGTCCGCTTCACCATCGACAACGGCTTGCGCGTAGTGCTCGCGCCCGACGCGACCGCGCCCGTTGTCGGCGTCAGCGTGCACTACGACGTGGGCTTCCGCTCCGAACCGGAGGGGCGCACCGGCTTCGCGCACCTGTTCGAACATCTGATGTTCCAGGGCAGCGAGAGCCTGGAGAAGCTCGCCCACTTCCGGCACGTGCAGTCCAGCGGTGGCACCTTCAACGGGTCCACCCATCCGGACTACACCGACTACTTCGAGGTGCTGCCCTCGGCCGCGCTGGAGCGCGCGCTGTTCCTCGAGGCCGACCGGATGCGCGCGCCGAAGCTGACCAAGGAGAACCTGGCCAACCAGATCGACGTGGTGAAGGAGGAGATCCGCCTCAACGTGCTGAACCGGCCGTACGGCGGGTTCCCGTGGATCCTCCTCCCGCCGGTGCTGTACTCCACGTTCCCCAACGCGCACAACGGATACGGTGGCTTCGAGGACCTGGAGCAGGCCACCATCGAGGACTGCGCGGCCTTCTTCGACACCTACTACTCCCCGGCGAACGCGGTGCTCACCGTGGCGGGCGACTTCGAGATCGACACCGCCCGCGAGCTGATCGAGAAGCACTTCGGCGACGTCCCGTACCGGCCGGCACCGGTGCGGCCCTCGTTCGCCGAACCGCTGCCGACCGGCGAACTGCACGGCGAGCACCTCGACCCGCACGCGCCGTTGCCCGCGCTCGCGGTCGGCTACCGGATGCCGGATCCGATCAACGACGTCGAGGGTTATCTGGCCCACCTCGTGCTCGCCGGGGTGCTCACCGACGGCGACGGATCGCGGCTGCAGCAGCGGCTGGTACACCGGGAGCCGCTGGTCGTCGACATCGGCGCGGGCGCCGGCCTGTTCGGGCCGTTCGAGGCGCGGGACCCGGACACGTTCACCATCACGGTGATTCACCCGCACGAGGTCTCCCGGGAGCGGGTGCTCGCCGCGCTCGACGAGGAACTGGAGAAGCTGGCCGCGACACCGCCTGGCGAGCAGGAGCTGAAGAAGGTCACCGCGCGCTGGGCGGCGAGCCTGCACTCCGAGCACGACAGGCTGGTGTCCCGCACGCTCGCGCTGGGCGCGTTCGAGCTGCTCTACGGCGACGCCTCATTGGTGTACCGGCTCGCGGACCAGATGTCCGCGGTCACCGGCGAGGCGGTGTCGGCGGCGGCGAAGGCGCTGCGGCCGGACGCGCGTGCGGTGCTGGTCATCAAGCCTGCCAACGGCAATGGGGCTAACGGGAATGGGGAGCAGCAGTGAGTTCAGCTACGCATCGCAGCGCCGAGGAGATCGGCCGCACCCCGCTCGGGCCGCGTCCGCTGCCCGCGCTCGGCGAGCAGCGCGCCGCCGCCGATCTGTCCCATGTGGACACCACGCTGGCCAACGGGCTGCGGGTACTGGCCGTGCGCAAGGCGACCGTGCCGCTGGTGGAGGTCCGGCTGTGGATCCCGTTCGCCGGTGAGGACCGGCTGCACCCGGCGACGGCCGAGGTGCTGGCCGAGACCCTGCTGACCGGCACCGGGCGGCGCGACCGCATCGAGATCGACGCCGAGCTGGCGCTGATCGGCGGCGACCTGTCCGCGGGCGTGGACCCGGAACGCCTGGTGGTGTCCGGTTCCGCGCTGTCGTCCGGGCTGCCGACGCTGCTCGACGTGCTGGGCGACGTGCTGACCGGAGCGTCCTATCAGGACAATCAGGTCGAGCGGGAACGCGAGCGGCTGATCGAGCGCATCGCGGTGTCGCGGACCCAGCCGCGCACGATCGCGCGCGAGGCGTTGCAGAAGCATCGTTACGGCGACCACCCGGCCACTCGCGAGGTGCCGCAGGCCGAGGACGTCGCGGTCGTCGTGCCCGAGCAGGTGCGCGCGCTGCACGCCGCGTCGGTGCTCCCGCGGGGTTCGGTGCTGGTGCTCGTCGGGGACATCGACCCCGAGGGTGTCATCGGCGAGCTGGAGCGGGCCTTCGGCGGCTGGGCTTCGGACCGCTCCGCCGTCCGGCTCCCGGCGCTGCCCGACCTGACCGGCGGTGACGTGCTGCTGGTGCCGCGTCCCGGCGCGGTCCAGTCGCAGATCCGGCTGTCCGCGCAGGGCCTGCCGCGCACGGATCCGCGCTACGCGGCGCTGCAGCTGGCGAACCTCACGTTCGGCGGCTACTTCTCCTCGCGGCTGGTGGAGAACATCCGTGAGGACAAGGGATACACCTACAGTGCGCACTCCGGCTTCGAGTTCACCGACGGGACAGCGGTGATCAACGTCGACGCGGACACCGCGAGCGACGTCACCGCCGCGGCCCTGCTGGAGACCCGGTACGAACTGGGCAGGCTCGGCCTGGTGCCGCCGACCGCCGAGGAGTTCGAGTCGGTGCGGCAGTACGCGATCGGCTCGCTGCTGACCTCGACGTCCTCGCAGACCGGGCTGGCCGGGCAGCTGCTCGCGCTGGCCACCACCGGGCTCAGCGCCGAATGGCTGGCCGAGCACCCCGCGCGGGTGGCCGCCGTGACCGCCGAGGACGTGGCCGCCGCGGCGCTGGAGTTCTTCGCGCCCAAGCGGTTCACCGGCGTGGTCGTCGGGGACGCCGACCTGCTCGCGCCGAAGCTCACCGCGCTCGGCGACATCACGGTGGGCGAGTCGGCGTAATGACCGCTCCGTTCCGCCTCGGCTCCTTGCCGACCTTGTCCCGGTCCACTGTGGACCGTCAGGAGTCGTTGCGTACCAACCCGGAGCGTCTGGTCCAGCGGTGGCCGGACGCCCGGGTGGTGCTGCTGGAGGACACCGGCCGCACACCGGTGCTCGAAGGCAGCAAGACCCTCGCGACCCGCAAGACCCAGGAGTTCGGCACCGAACCACCGCCGGAAGCGGCGTTCCTCGGCGAATGGGAGGGCGTCGACTACTGGTCGATGCCCGGTGCCCCGGCCGAGGGCGGCGAGACCGTGCAGATGCAGGGCAGCTGGGGGATCACCGAAGAGGTGCTGCGCGTCGACGGCGAGTTCTGGGTCGATCTGCGGGGCTACGGCGATCTGCTGGACGACACCTCGGCCGGGCTGTTCACCACCGCGCAGGCGCTGCGGAACTGGCGGCGCCAAGCCAGGTTCTGCACGAAGTGCGGTGCGCCGACGGATCTGGTGCAGTTCGGCTGGGCGAGCCGGTGCACGCGGGACGGGCGCGAGGAGTACCCGCGCACCGACGCGGCGGTGATCTGCCTGGTGCACGACCAGGAGGGCACGAACGGCGAGCACGTCCTGCTGGCGCGGCAGCCGATCTGGCCGCCGAACCGGTACTCGATCCTCGCCGGGTTCGTCGAGGCGGGGGAGTCGCTGGAGAACTGCGTCGTGCGGGAGATTCGCGAGGAGGTCGGCGTCGAGGTCTCCGATGTGCGTTATCTCGGCAGCCAGCCGTGGCCGTTCCCGCGCTCGATCATGCTCGGCTTCACCGCCCGCGCCGACAGGTCGGCCCCGCTGACCCCTGCCGACGGCGAGATCGAGGAGGCCCTGTGGGTCTCCCGCACCGAGGTCCGCGCCGCGTTCGCGAACAGCCAGACCCGCAACGCCGCGGCGGTCCCCACCCCGATCGCGGGTGGCAAGGCGCAGCTGATCCTGCCGGGCAACTCTTCGATCGCCCGCGTCATGCTCGCCGCCTGGGCCGAAACCGAAGCCTGACACCTCCGCGGGTCCCCCACTGAGGCGCCCGAGTTCAACGTTCGCGTTGCGGTGCGTCGAGTGCTGAAGGACGCCTTCGGTGCACTGGGCGCTATGAAGGACGCCTTCGGTGCGGTGAACGCACTGAAGGCGTCCTTCAGCATTTCGCCCTCACTCCACCGGAACCGGAGACAATCCGAGGGACGCCCTAGGCGCATCCACCGCACCGAGGGACGCACCCGGTGCATCCAACGCACCCAGGGACGCCCTTGTCGCAACCGGCCCCGGCCCACCGCGGTCCGGGCCCGGCCGGGAACCCGGACCCGTGGAACTCGTCCGCGCGAAAGCGGAACTCGGGCTCCCGAACGTGGGACTCGGACGCGTGAGCGGGGGACTCGCGGTGGTGAGCGGCTGACCTGGTGACCAGCGAAGCGGGAAAGTGTCCATCGGGCGGGTCCGGCTCGTGGGCAGGGCACGGAAGCGTTACCTGTCCGTTTCCGACAGCCGTTGACGGGCTGTGCCCCGGCTCACTACAGTCCCCGGAAACCGTATGTAAAGTATCCTAATTAAGCCCGGGAGGGTGTGCGTGCGAGCCGGTAGCCCGCGGATGCTGCGCGAGATCAACGATCGCGCCGCCATCGAGGTCCTCCTCCGTGAAGGGCCGTTGACGCGGGCGGAGCTCGAAGTCGCCATCGGGCTGTCCAAGCCCGCCACCGCCCAGCTGATCGCCCGGCTCGAAGCGGAAGGCATCGTCGGCAAGGCTGGGGTGCGCGGTGGCGGACGTGGGCCGCGGGCACAGTTGTGGCAGGTCACGGGCAGTCTCGCGTACGTCGCGGCGGTCGACCTCACCCCGAAGGCCGGCGACTTCGTCATCGCGGACGTCGCCGGGCGGGTCCTGGCGGAACTGCGCGCACCGCTGCCCGCGCATGAGGGCGCGGACATCGTCGGAGAGTTCGGGAAAGCGCTTTCCGAGGCCACTCGGCTCGCCGGGCTCACCCTGCCGGACCTGGCCAACGTCGTCATCGGCGCGCAGGGCGCGTTCGATCCCCGCACCGGTCTCCTCTCCTCCGCGCCGCACATCCCCGGCTGGCTCGGGTTCGACGTGCCGGGCAGGCTCAGCGAGCAGCTCGGCGTCGAGGTCACCATCGAGAACGACGTCAACCTGGTCGCGGTCGAGGAAATGACCGCGGGCCGCGCGGCCGGGCTCGACGACTTCGTCATGGTGTGGCTGTCCGAAGGCGTCGGCGGCGCGGTCGTGATCGGACGGCGTCTGCTGCGCGGCGCGACCGGTGGTGGCGGCGAAATCGACTGGATGCGCGTGCCCGATCCCGTCTCGGTCGACACCGGCGAGGAGCGTCCTCGCGCTGGTGCTCGCTTCGGCAACCTCGTCGACTCGCCTGCGGTTGTTCGTCTCGCCGCGGTACACGGTCTCACCGCCGAGAGCGGTTGGGAGGCCGTTGCGCTGGCGCGGCGCGAAGACAGCAAGGCCGCCGACGCCTTTCTTGACGATCTCGCGCGCCGCGTCGCGGGCGGCGTCGCCAGTCTCGTGGCTGTCGCGGACCCTCAACTTGTGTTGCTGTGCGGGGAAACCAGCCGCGCCGGCGGCGAGGACTTCGCCGCACGTGTCGCGTCGCGCCTGCACGAACTCGTCCTGCCCCGCACTCCAGTCGGCGTCGCCTCGGTGGCGGGCAACGCCGTGCGCGCAGGGGCGTTGCAATCGGCGCTCGCCATCGCCCGCGAGGACGTCTTCGGCCTCAGCGCCCCCATTCTCCTCGGGCCACGCAGGCCCGGGGGAGGAGCACCCGGTGCGGCCGCGGCGCTCCCGGACACCAGCCCCACCCCGTCCCCTGCCCCGACCGATTGAGGAGGAGGGTCATGTCCCGCACGACCCGAATCGGCAGCACCGCACGGAAACGCGGCACGCTGCTGGCCTGTACCGCGGCGGCGCTCGCGCTGCTGACCACCGCTTGTTCCGGCGCCGCCGCGCCGGGTGGCGGCGGCCAGGGCCAGCCCGCCGCCGCGCCCGGCAAGGACGAAAAGCTCACGCTGACCGTCTACAGCAAGTTCACCTCGCGTGAATACGAGGTGGTCACCAAGGCGCTCGGCAAGCTCAAGACGAAGTATCCGAACATCGAGGTCAAACACGAGGGCAACCAGGACGACGACAAGATCACGCAGTCGATCCGCGGTGGCAACCCGCCGGACGTCGCGATCTCGTTCTACACCGACAATCTCGGCGCCTGGTGCTCCAACGGCAGTTTCCAGGATCTCAAGCCGTACATCGACCGGGACAAGATCGATCTGAACCAGATCCCGGACGCGGTGCGCAGCTACACGGAGTTCCAGGGCAAGCGGTGCGCGATGCCGATGCTGTCGGACGTCTACGGCTTCTACTACAACAAGGACATGTTCGCCGCGGCCGGGCTTTCCACGCCGCCGAAGAACACCACGGAACTGTTCGAGGCAGCCAAGAAACTGACCCAGTTCAACCCGGACGGGTCGATCAAGGTCGCCGGGTTCATCCCGTCGATGCCGTTCTACGCCAACATGGCGCAGTACTGGGCCCCGAACTTCGGCGCGCAGTACCTCGGCCCGGACGGGAAGTCGCATCTGGCCGAAAGCCCTGGCTGGAAGGCGATGTTCGAGTTCCAGAAGAAGCTCATCGACTTCTACGGCGGCCACCAGAAGGTGGAGCAGTTCAAGTCCAGCCTTGGCGACGAGTATTCGGCCGACCACGGTTTCCAGCGCGGCAAGCTGGCGATGATGATCGACGGCGAGTACCGCACCGCGTTCATCAAGGACCAGGCGCCGGACCTCAAGTTCGCCACCGCGCCGCCGCCGGTGCTCGACACCCTGGCCGGTCAGTACGGCGGCGGCTTCACCACCGGCACGATCATCGCGATTCCCAAGGGTGCCAAGAACGCCGGTGCCGCCTGGGAGCTGATCAAGCAGATGACGCTGGACACCGACACACTGGTGGACCTGGCGAACGGGCTCAAGAACGTACCCAGCACCAAGGCTTCGCTGACCGACCCGAAGCTGCAGCTCGGCGAGGAGTTCAAGACGTTCCTCGACATGTACGGCAGCGGCAAGCTGGTGCCGAACCCGTCGACGCCGATCGGTGACGCGCATCTCAAGGCCGTCAACGACTTCGCCGAGAAGTGGCAGGCCGGTGCGGTGCCCGATCTGGCCGAGGGACTCAAGAAGGTCGACCAGCAGGTCAACGACGAGCTGGCGCAAAAGGGTTCCGGCGGCTGAGCACGATGACCGCGACGCTTTCCGCACACACGACGGGTTCCTCGTCCGCGCCGGTCCAGGCGCGGGCGAGGGCCCGCCGGGCGCGGCACCGCCGCACGGTGCTGCTGTTCATCGCGCCCGCTTCGCTGGGATTCCTGATCTTCTTCGGGTATCCGCTCATCGCCACGATCTACTATTCCTTCACCAAATACGACCTGATCAATCCGCCGCAGTTCGTCGGATTCGACAACTACATCCGGATGTTCACCAGTGAACAGCTGATCGGCAAGGCCGCGTACAACACGCTGTGGCTGGTCATCGTGCTCACCGTGTGCCGGGTGGTGTTCTCGCTCGGTGTCGCGTCGGTGATCTCGCGGCTCAAGTCCGGTGTCGGCCTGGTCCGGACGCTCTGCTACCTGCCGTCGCTGGCACCGCCCGCCGCGGCGACGCTGGCGTTCGTGTTCCTCTTCAACCCGGAATTCGGGCCGGTGAACCGGTTCCTGCGGCTCGTCGGCATCGACGGCGGGCTGTGGTTCAACGACCCCGCGATGTCGAAACCCGCGCTGACGCTGCTGGCGTTGTGGGGTTCCGGCGAGCTGATGATCATCATCCTGGCGGCACTGCTGGACGTGCCGCAGGAGCAGTACGAGGCGGCCGAGCTCGACGGCGCCGGGCCGATCCGCCGGTTCTGGCACGTCACGCTGCCGTCGATCTCGCCGGTGCTGTTGTTCGGCGTGGTCAACTCGATCATCTACGCGTTGCAGTTCTTCACACAGGCGATCGTGGCGGGTTCCGCCGCGTCGGGCACGGCCGACGTCGCGGGCAACACCAAGTTCATCGGCGCGCCGCAGAACTCGACGCTGACCTACCCGGTTTGGCTGTACGTCCAGGGTTTCCGGTACTTCAACATGGGTTACGCGGCGGCGATGGCGGTGCTGTTGTTCATCGTCTCGGCCGGGTTCACCTGGCTGCTGGTGCGGCGATTCCGTAAAGGTCAACATCAGGAGGAGGGGGCATGACGGCGATCTCCGAAACGGCGCCCGCCTCGATTCCGCCCCGGGTCCGGGTGAAACGCGACTGGAACAAGAAGCTCTTCTGGATCGCGAATCACGCGCTCGGCATCGCGCTCGCGGTGATCTTCGCGGCGCCGGTGGTGTTCGTCGTGCTCACCGCGGTGATGAAGAGCGATCAGGCGATGTCGTCGAGCCTGTGGCCGACGGAATGGCATTTCGAGAACTTCGTCAAGGTCTTCAAGGACGCGCCGCTGTTGCAGTACTTCGGCAACAGCATGCTGTATTCGAGCCTGGCCACGATCGGCGCGCTGGTCTCCGCGATTCCGGCGGCTTACGCGCTGTCGAAACTGCGCTGGCGCGGGCAGAACCTGTTCTTCATGCTGACCGTGGTGGCGATGATGCTGCCCCCGCAGGTCACCATCGTGCCGCTGTACGACCTGTGGGTGCGGCTCGGGCTCGCCGGGACCCTCGTTCCGCTGGTCGTGCCGTACTTCCTGTTCGACGCGTTCTCGATCTTCCTGCTCCGCCAGTTCTTCGTCACCATTCCGAAGGACTACATCGAAGCGGCGAAGATCGACGGCTGTAACGAGTTCCAGGCGATGGTGAAGGTGCTGGTGCCGATGGCGAAGCCGGGGATCGCGGCCACCGCGATGTTCTGCTTCCTGTTCACCTGGAACGATTATTTCGGCCCGCTGCTCTACACCGGTGAGAACAAGGACCACTGGCCGCTCTCGCTGGCGATCGCCTCGTTCCGCGGGATGCACCACGTCGAATGGAACCTGACCATGGCGGCGACGGCGCTGATCATGGCGCCGGTGATCGTGTTGTTCGTCTTCGCGCAGAAATCCTTCGTCAAGGGTATTACGTTCACGGGAGTCAAGGGATGAAGCTTGCGGTCGTCGGCGGTGGTTCCACCTACACGCCGGAGCTGATCGACGGGATCGCCGGACGGCGGTCCACTTTGGACGTCGACGAGATCGTGCTGATCGACCCCGACGCCTACCGGGTCGAGGCGGTGGGCGGGTTCAGTCAGCGGCTGCTCTCGCACGCCGGGCACCCGGCGCGGGTGAGCACGACGGGGAACCTGGAGGAAGGCGTCGACGGCGCGTCCGCGGTGCTGATCCAGCTGCGGGTCGGCGGCCAGCGGGCGCGACGGAACGATGAGACGTTTCCGCACGTGTGTGGCTGTGTCGGTCAGGAAACGACCGGCGCGGGAGGGTTGGCGAAGGCGCTGCGGACCGTGCCGGTGGTGCTCGACATCGCCGAGCGGGTCCGCAAGGTGGCGGGTGAGGACACCTGGATCGTCAACTTCACCAACCCGGTCGGGATCGTGACCCGCGCGCTGCTCAACGAGGGGCATCGCGCAGTCGGGCTGTGCAACGTGGCGATCCACCTGCAGCGGACCTTCGCGAAGCTGCTGGGCGCGGGCACCGACGACGTCCGCCTTGTCCACACCGGACTCAACCACCTGAGCTGGGAACGCGGCGTCCTCGTCGACGGCGTCGACCGGCTGCCCGAACTGCTCGGTGAGCACGCGGAGTTCCTGTCGGAGCACGTCAGCGCGCCGGTCGAGTGGATGCGGCGGATGAACGTCGTGCCGTCGTACTACCTGAAGTACTACTACGGGCACGATGAGCAGGTGACCAAGCAGCGCACGGAGCGGCCTCGCGCGGAAGTCGTCAGCGACGTCGAGGAAGAGCTGCTGAAGGTGTATCTCGACGAGGAACAGGTGACGAAGCCGGAGCAGCTGGAAAAGCGGGGCGGTGCCTACTATTCCGAGGCCGCGGTGCAGCTCGTCCACGCGCTGACGGCGGGCGGGCCCGCGGAGGAACACGTCGTGAACGTCCGCAACGAAGGCACGTTCCCGTTCCTGCCGGACGACGCGGTGATCGAGGTCCCGTCTACTGTGGACGCAAACGGGGCGAAGCCGATCGCGCAGGCGCCGGTGGAGCAGCGGTTCGCCGGGCTGATGGCCGGGGTGACGTCGTACGAGCACCTGGCGCTGGAGGCGGCGTTGAAGGGCGGCCGGGACCGGGTGGCGGACGCGCTGCTGGCACATCCGCTCGTCGGCCAGTACACGAAGGCCGATCAGCTCGCCGACTCGCTGGTGCGCATCAATCGTGAGTTCCTGCCCTGGGCACACGCATGACGGCGGTGGGTGTCGCCGAGGTGATCGTGGCGATCGACGGGGGGAACAGCAAAACCGAAGTACTGGTGATTTCCCGGGACGGTGTCGTGCTCGGGAAGTCGCGGGGGCCCGGCGCGTCGCCGCAGAACGTCGGTGTCGACGGATGTGTTGCGGCGCTTGAGGATCTCGTCGTCGAAGCGCTGGGCTCCGCGGGGCGTCCGGTGACCAAGCCGTTCGCCGTGCACACTTCGGCCTACCTCGCCGGGCTGGACTTCCCGCGTGAGGAGGAGGCATTGCACGCGGCGTTGTCCGCACGCGGCTGGAGCGACACGCTGACCGTCGGCAACGACTCGCTCGCGTTGCTGCGTGCGGGGAGCGAGGACGGCACCGGGGTCGCGATCGTCTGCGGGGCCGGGATCAACGGCGCCGGCGTCGGGCCGGACGGCCGGGTATACCGTTTTCCGGCGCTGGGCAAGGTTTCCGGTGACTGGGGCGGCGGCTACCGGCTCGGCGAGGAGGCGCTGTGGTGGGCGGTGCGCGCGGAGGACGGGCGTGGGCCAGGGACCGCGCTGCAGGACGCCGTCACTCGATACTTCGGCGCCGGGACGTTGCTCGAAGTGGTGCAGGGCCTGCACTTCGAGGAAATTCCGGCTGCTTCGATCCACGGGCTGTGCCCGCTGCTGTTCGAGGTCGCGGCGAAGGGGGACGAGGTCGCGCAAGACGTCGTCGCCCGGTTCGTCGACGAGGTCACTGTGATGGTCGCGGTGATTCTGCGGCAGCTGGAGCTGACGATGTCGGCGCCGGAGGTGGTGCTCGGCGGCGGCGTGCTCACCGGCGTCGGCGCGGAGGTGATCGCGGAGATCGAGCGGCGGTGCCTGAAGGTGGCGCCGAAGGCCGTGGTCCGGGTCGTCGACGTCGATCCGGTGGTGGGTGCGGCCTTGTTCGGGCTGGACACGCTGGGCGCGCCGGCGTCGGCGAAGGCGGCGTTGAAGGCGGCTACCCAGCGGGCGTGAGCTGAAGGGGACTTTCGTCGCATGAGATGCGAGGAAAGTCCCCTTCAGCGCGTCTTACGAGAGGAAAGTCCCCTTCAGCTCGCGAGCGTGTTGCCGGTTTCCAGCAGCGTCTTGAGGTCCGACAGGATCCAGTTCCAGCCGCCGCCGGCGTTCTGGCCCTCCGGTGCGTTGATGTCCTCGGCCGCGCCGCTGACCATCGCGGCGGTGCCCGGGGCGCCGGTCACGTCGTGGGTGACGGTGAGGCGCGTTCCCGCGGTCTTGGTCTCTTCGATGTCGTAGGTGAGCTTCGTGTACGGCTCGTCGGCGAACTCGGGGGCCATCACCAGCTTCCAGGTGAGGACCAGCTTGCGCGGCGGGTCGGCCTCGATGACCTCGCCGTCGACCATGTCCCCGGTGACCCCGTAGCCCTTGAGTTCCTCGGTGGGGTGTACTGCGAACTTGCCGCCGGGCTTGAGGTCGTAGTCGGCGAGGCCGGTGTAGCCGTACTTCGCGGTCCACTCCGGTTTCGTGATGGCGTCCCAGATCGCCTGCGGGGTGGCTCTGATGTAGACGCGGTAAACCTGCGTATCGGTCATGAGTCGTTGCCTTCCAGTTCGTCTTTGAGGTCCAGCAGCGCGGTCACGTGGCGCTCGGTGTACTTGTCGATCCAGCGGTCGTGGATCTGCCGGATCGGGACCGGGTTGAGGAAGTGCTTCTTCTCCCGGCCCTCCTTGCGCGTGACGACGAGACCGGCCTCCTCGAGCAGTTTCAGGTGCTTCATGACACCGAAGCGGGTCATGTCCACTTCGGACTCCAGCTCGGTGAGCGTGCGGCCGTCACGCGCGTGGAGCTGGTCGAGCAGGAAGCGCCTGGTCGGATCGGCCAGTGCCTTGAACACCAGGTCGTCATCGGGCACGCGACCAGAATAGGTGACCAAAAGGTCACATGTCAATCGGGGGTGGCGGGCACGGTCCGGCCCTGGTCACCGGGCGAGTAGCCTCTTCGGGCACGGGGATATTTCGATGGCTGGGACTTCATCGCAGGGGGACCATGTGAGCGCGGCACGCGCGATCGGCTTGGTGCTGGGGGTGGCCGCGGACGGGGTGCTCGGCGACGCGCGGCGCAGACCGCCGGTGGTGACTTTCCGCCGGGTCGCGGGCTCCTCTCCGGCGCGAGGGACTGGGGTGGCCGCCGCCTGTGTCGCGCTGGGCGTGCTCGCCGAGCGTGCCGGCCGACGGCGTCCGGTGCTGCAGGCCGCGACGACGGCCGTCGCGACCTGGGCCGTCGTCGGGGCGGCCGGACTCGCGACGCAGGGTGCCGAACTGGCCCGCGATCTGGAGGAAGGCCGGCTGGATCCGGCACGGCGCACGTTGTCCGAACTGGACCCCCGGGTGACCGACGGGCTCACGCCGGTGGCGCTTTCGCGTGCTGCGGTGGAGACGGTCGCGGAGAACACCTCGGACGTCGTGGTCGCGCCGCTGGTGTGGGGCGCGCTCGCCGGTGTGCCCGGGCTGGTGGGCTCGCGGGCGATCAGCCTGCTGCGGCAGTGGTCGCGTGGCCGCCGGTCGTGGGTGGTCGAGCGGGCGGACGAGCTGGCCCACCTCGTCCCGACGCGGATCGCCGCCGGGCTGACCGTGCTGGCCGCTCCGGTGGTCGGCGGCTCCGCGGGCGGCGCGTGGCGGGCGTGGCGGCGCGACACGATCGCGCATCCGAGCCCGAACGCGGGCCGGGTCGAGGCGGCGTTCGCGGGCGCGCTGGAGATCCGGGTCGGCGGGCGGACCGTGTACCCGCACGGCGTGGAGGAACTCCCGGTGCTGGGGATCGGACGCAATCCGGACGCCGGGCACGTGACCCGCGCGGTGGAACTGTCCCGCGTCGTGGGCTGGCTGGCCGCGGCGACATCGGTGGTCGCCGCCGCGCTCCTCGGCCTCTGGCGCCGGTCCCGCTAGCCGCATCCTGCTCGGGCTCGCTGCCCCCCATGCCGTTAAGGCCACCTTACGGGCGTCAGACGCCCGTAAGGTGGCCTTAACGGCA
>NZ_JBHYJW010000056.1:0-65783 GCF_042741125.1 Amycolatopsis sp. NPDC058986
CGTCCTGGGTGGAGTCGTCCGCCCCCCCGACCCACGCCGGACTCAACCAGCGGCTCGGCACCCCCCGGCGCGCCGCCGCCGCGGGGGGGGCCCGGCGCGCCCCCCCCCCCGCCCCCCCCAACCCCCCCCCCCCCACTACTGGTCAGCCGGCGGGCCAGCGCAGCGCGTGTAACTGACTGTCTCCCGCGGTGTGCCCGATACCGGCGATCGTGCCGTCGGTGGTGATCCCTTCGGCGTTGGTGTCCCCGCCGTCGGGCAGCGCGCCGAGATCGGTCACGGTGCCGTCGAGGTTCCAGCGCACCGCGTGCGACGGCGCGCCCGTCGAGTTGGAGAACCCGACGACCACACCAGCGCTGTTGATGCCCCCGGCGCCGCTGTTGTCCCCGCCCGGCAAGGTGGGCAGCGTCGTGACCGTGCCGTCGGTATTCCAGCGCGTCGCGTGGTTCTTCCTGGCCGCCGTCTGCGACGTCCCGGCAATGGTCCCGCCGCCGTTGATCGCCAGTGCCCAGCTGACGGCAGCCCCAGGCGCGGTGCCGAGGTCGGTGACCGTGCCGTCGGTGTTCCAGCGGATGGCGTGCCAGCGCTTGTAGTCGCTGTCCATGGCTTCTCCGACGATCGTGCCGTCGTCGTTGATCGCGTGGGCCTCGCTGACTTCGTAGCCTTCGGGCACCCCCAGGTCGGTGCTCGTCCCGTCGGCGTTCCACCGCACCGCGTGCTTGATCGAGCTGAAGCTCAGGTAGGCGTAGCCGACGGCGACCCCGGAGTTGTTCACGCCGTTGGCGCCGCTGTAGGTGCTTCCGGGCAGGGTGCCGAGGTCGACGGCGGTGCCGTCCGGCGTCCACCGCACCGCGTGCACGCCCACGTTTCCCGCGTCCGCCTGGCCGACGACGACTCCCGAGTCGTTGATGGCACGCGCGCTGCTGGAGGTGCCGCTGCCCAGCGCGGGCAACGCGACGGCAGTGCCGTCGGCGTTCCACCGCACCGCCCGCGTCGGCCCGGTTCGCGTGGAGGACCAGCCGACGACCACACCGCTGTCGTTGATACCCGTGGCCGTGGCCTGATATCCGCCCGGCAGCGGCGCGAGCTCGACGGCCGAAGCAGGGGCCGCCGACGCCGGTACCGCCAGTCCGATGGTCAGCGCGACCGCGATTCCGGGCATGACGAATCTTCGTTTGTGCACAGTGGACTCTCCCCAGTGGAAGGATCTCGACGTGCGCAGACTAGCGGCGAAACGCCGGTCGAAACCAGATCCGGACCGGGCTAGGATTCCGCTCCTGATCGCTCTCACCCGAAAACAGGAGCACGACATGATCGACGTGACGATCAAGGTCCCGGAAGACCGGATCGCGGACTTCTACACGATGTATGGGAGCTGGCTGGCGCGGCAGCAGGCACAGGCAGACGAGGAGGACACGCTCCTGCAGGAGTGGCAGCCCACCGACCTGGAACTGGCCAGAACACTGTGGAGAAGCTTCACCGGCAGAGCGAGAGATCTCTTCTCGATCCTGATGGACAGCCCCGGCCGGAAATTCAGCGGGGACGAACTGGCCGAGTCGCTCGACGCTCCGCACGGCAGGCGCAGCATTGCCGGACTACTCGGCGCGCCCGGCAAGCACTGCCTGTCCGCCGGGCGCGAATGGCTGTGGCACTGGGACTATCCGGAAGGCGAGACCGCACGCTACTGGATGACCGACGAACTCGCCGCGCTGTTCCGCAAGGCCAAGGACTCCGTCTCCTGACAACGCCCCGCGTCGGCTCGAACCGCTGTGGAACTCGGCCGGTTCCACAGCGGCTATCCGATCCGGAACCGCTCCCGGTACTCGCCCGGCGTCGTGTTCAGTGTTCGCCGGAAAGACCGCGTCATCGTCGAGACAGTACCGAAACCACAGGTGCCGGCAATGCGCGACAAGGTCTCGTCGGTCGTCTCCAGCCTGTGCCGAGCCGCCTCGACGCGGGCGTGCTCGACATAGGCGGCGGGAGTCATCCCCAGCTCGGCCTTGAACACCCGCGTAATCTGCCGATCCGTGACGTGCGCATGCGCCGCGAGGTCGGCGACCGTCAGCGGCTCCGCGAGGTGGGCGGCGATGTGGTGACGTAGCCCGTCGACCCGCCGGGTCGCGGACACCGGCTCGAGCGACACGCTGAACTGACTCTGCCCGCCCGGCCGCCGCAGGAACATCACGAGCTGGCGCGCGACCCGGGAGGCCAGTTCCGGGCCGAAGTCGTCGGCCACCAACGCCAGGGCGAGGTCGAGGCAGGCACTCAGACCCGCCCCGGTCCACACCGTGCCGTCGTGGATGAAGATCGGGTCGGCGTCGACGGTGACCTCGGGGTGCTCCGCGGCGAGTTGCCGGGCGGTGGACCAGTGCGTGGTGGCGCGCTTGCCGTCGAGCAGCCCGGCCGCGGCGAGGATGTGCGCGCCAACGCAAACCGACGCCACACGGCGGGTGTGCCCGGCCAGCAGCCGCACCGTCTCGACCACGGCGGGGTCGCATCGGGCGACGATCTCCCGGCCCTCCCCGACCGTCACCGCCCCCGGCACGACCAGGGTGTCGATCGCCTTCCCGGACAACTCCCCGAAGGTCACGTCCGGCAGGACCCGCACTCCGGCGGAGGTGGTCACCGGGTCCAGCGTCTCGGCGGCGAGGACCACGCGGTAGCCCGTCGGACGCTCCATTTCCCGCTGGAGCAAGGAAAAAACCTCGGCGGGACCGGTCACGTCGAGGAGGTCGATCCGGTCGAACAGGACCACGGCGATGAGTCTCTCGGGGGCCTGCCGTTCCGATCTCTTCATCCCACTCCGCTCCGCCATGTCGGTTTCTGCGCTTTGCATGTCATTGCCGACATCCTCCCCCGAGTCTAGCGTCGGTTGTGCCTGGTCAAAGGGCGGGCAAAGAACGAACGAGAGGACATCCGAACATGGCGAGGACGACGCTGCGGGAGCTCAACGGGTTCGACCAGACCCCGGCGGCGCTGGCCGGCTCGACGCTGATCATGGTCGACTACCAGAACACCTACACCCGCGGCGTGATGGAACTGGAGGGATGGCGGCCCGCGCTGGCCGCGGCCAAGGACCTGCTCGCCAAGGCCCGCGCCGCCGGAGCGAAGGTGATCCACGTCGTCAACGACGGTGGGGAAGGCACGCCGTACGACGTGCGGGCCGAGATCGGCGGTATCCACCCGGACGTCGCCCCGGCCGAGGGCGAGCCGGTCGTCGTCAAGGGCGCGCCGAACGCCTTCGTGAACACCGACCTTGGCGAGCAGGTCGACGCCGCCGGGCACGAGAACGTGGTCATCGCCGGGTTCATGACCAATATGTGCGTCACGTTCACCGCCGAGGGCGCGTTCCTGCGCGGCAACCGCCCGACAGTCGTCGCCGACGCCTGCGCCACCCGGCCGTTGACGACGCCGGTCGCGGAAGTGAGCGCCGAGCAACTGCACCACAGCGCCTTGGCGACCATCGCCGACCTGTACGGCGTGGTCGTCCCCGGCGTCTCCGGTCTGCAGTAGTCAGAGAATCCGGCCCGAGATCCGGTCCTCATTCCGGGAGCCCCGGCAGGATCACCATCCCGCTGGGGCTTCCATCCGACTACCGACTAGACATTGAAGCGGAACTCGACCAGATTACCGTGCCATGCATTGCCGTCGGGCCCCAGGCATCAGACTGGGCTCCTCTTCGCGATTCCGATGTCCTATCCCCGAGCACCTGTGACCGTCAGCAAGGTGTCCCAGCTATTCGACTGGCTCAGATGCTCCTCGGTGGCGAACAGGTACTTCCATGTCCCGAACTGCCCAAGTTCGGTTACTTCCTTCGCCCATGCTTCGGCGGCCTCCTTCTTAGCGAGCACCGACTCGCTGGCCGCCTCCGCGTTGGATTTGCCCTCGACGAGCCAGCGCACGCCATCCTTGTCTATGGCGATGAAATCAGGGTAATAACGCGCCCCGCTGGCGAGCTGGATGTACGTACCGCTTCGCGATTCGAGCCGCAACCACCACTCAATCTTGGAACTATCGTCCATTAGATTGGCAAGCTTGACCTCAGTCGACAGCGCGTCGAAGTGCACGACGGGGAGAATGGAGCTACTCCAATCCGTGTAGCCCATGCCCTTGATGACTTTGCCGATAATCTGCATTTTCGGCATCGTCGGTACCGGCCACGACTGAGCCGGAGGCGGAACGATCACGGTCACGAGCTCGTACTCGGATGTCGCGAGCTTCTGCTTGAAGCTGGAGGCCACCAGATTCTCCAACTGTGACAGCGCGAGATCCGCCCGAGCTTCCTCCCAGGGCGTACTGTCCTCCGCGTCAACCTCGATCGCTGCGCCTTCGATCGCCGCGCCGAGGAACACTCGCACGATCTCCTGCGCAGCGTTGACCTCCTCCGTTGTGAGCTTCAACTGCGGCAGGTTAAGGATCCGTTCTTCGAGGTCCTCCCTGACTTTCGAAATCGGCCAACTACGTTGAGTCGCGACGCTGGACTTCTGATCCTGCGTGTGAATAGTTACCGTGCCGTCGAGCCCGCGCGAGGCACTGATCGCCTTACGCTTCAAGTCAACCTCTATCACATCCTTGAATCGCTTCCCCATGTTCACGACAGCGTCAGGGTTTACGAAGGAGAGACTATACGTGTCCGGCTTCTCCAACAGACGCTTGCTGGGGAACTTGATACTCGGCGCCCCCTCGGCAGGCTTCATGACCTGCCGGATTTGCTTCTTCTCGACCCCGGCTTCAGCAAGCCGGTGCTCCATATCCGCCAAGCCGATGAATGCTGCCTCAGACGTCTCCGTGCCGAAACCACCGTCCCTAACGGGCGCCCCGGCGGTGAAGACCAACATCCCTTGTGTCTCGACCTCCCTGTATCCCGGCAAGGGACTTGCGCCACCGGGCCGGGGAACCCCGACGCCAGCCTTCGCGGCCTTCTGAGGAAGGACATGTTCTAGTAGCGCTTCCTTCGAGGCCAGGAGCTTTCGGTACGAGTCGTGCGCAATGATGTCGACGGTGTCGACCATTGAGAACCCGACGCGCTCGCCGTAGGGGAGGCGGAGACCACGACCAAGGATCTGCTCGGTAAGGGTCTCGGAAGCGAGGGTGCGCAGCGCGACGATCACGCTGATGTTCTTGACATCCCACCCTTCCTTGAGCATGTTGACGGACACGACTGCCCGCACCGGGGAATCGGTGTCCTCAATGCCTGCCAGCGCTTCGAGCGCGTCCTCCTTGCTGCCCGAGGTGATCTGCAATACCGCTTCGGGGTCATCGATGAATCCGGGACCGGTCAGCATGGCGGCTACTTCGGTGGCCTCGGCGACGCTCTGGCACACAACAAAGAGGACGGGGTTGACCATAGGCAGCCTGTTGCTTTCAGCCCAGTCCCGAGTCGTCTCCTCCTTCACTCGGCGCAGCTGACAAGCATCGGCTAACTGGGTAGCGATGTCCGTGTGCCCGTCCTCCCGATAGACGATGACGGGGATCTTCACCAGCCCATCCGCGATGGCCTCGGCGAGTGAATACTGGAACACAACCCGGTCGGGCACCCTGCGATCCGCCTCGTCAGGGGTAGCCGTAAGACCCACAAGCGCGCGAGATTCAAGATCCCGGACCGCTTCGTGGAACTTTTTTGCCTCGCTGCGGTACACGTGGTGCTCATCTGCGATGATGACCAAATCTTCAGCCGTACGCAGATGGTCGTAGAGCGCGGTCCCGATGAACTCATCGGTCATGTGCGCAGTACGCGAGGTCTTGGCAGTCGGTTTCGTAAGCAACTGGACGTTGAAGATGAAGACCTTCAGCGCATCAGGATCATGCAGCGCGTCGCCAACTCGCCCTCCGGCATAGTTCTCAGGCGTGATAACGATGGGCTCGTAGTTCGCCCCAGGAACAAACTTCGGGTGACCGGGATTAAAGTTATTGACGGTCTTCCTCTGGATGGTTCGGCCCGGAGTGACGATCAGAATGTTGCGAACGCCCTGGTCTGCGAGATAGTCGATCAGAGCTCGGCAGATGTAGGTCTTTCCCACGCCAGTTGCCAGATCGCAAACGATTTCTCGCCCGTCCCCCGACTGAATCTCCTCAACGATCTTGGCCACGGCGCGACTGTTTGGGTCCCGCAGCTCCATGCGAGTAGCAAGGTCCTCGATCGTCGCCTGGTCGTACCTGATCCAGCTCAACGCAGTACACGTCCCTTCATGTCCAACAGGTCCTGAGGAGCCTTCTTGATACGCGAGCCGGGGCTAATGTTCTCCAGTAAGCTTGCTGCCTCACGCAAGTAACTCTTGGCAACGATGAGCACCCTCTCGTTCTCACTCAAGGCCTCAACAACAGACCGAACCGTGCTCTCGGATACAAGCCCGTCGACAACAGCGAGTCGCTGTCGCCCCTTTCGGCCGACAAACGGCCGCTCGGCACCCAGCTCCAACTCGAAGCCAGGGAGCTGCGCACAGGCAGTCTCGACGAAGGCGTCCCCGACCACCCAGGAGGCAAGGAGTAGCCGCTTACCTACGCATTCGTACATGCTGGGAGCAACTTCGAGATAGCGGAATCCTCCGCCTTTCTCCCACCCTGATGAGTCCGTAATTCCGCCGGAATCGTCTCCGTTGACAACCTTCTCAAGCCGGGGACGAACGAAACTCTCCACAGTATCCGCTTCACGCTCGACCGTTACCCATCTGCGCCCCAGCTTGTGCGCAGTGGCGACTGTGGTCCCTGAGCCGCCAAAGCAGTCCAGGACGATGTCCTCCGGGTCGCTCGCGATCGTGATAACCTGGCGCAGAAGTCGCTCAGGCTTCGGAGTAGCGAAAACATCACCCACCAGAGCGCGGACCTCCTCCTTGCCGTTTCGGACGAACCCCACCTCTTCTGGATGCCAGACCGAAGATGGGACACGCCCCTGTTTCACCTCGGTGAGGTATCGCTTCAAATACGGTCGGCTGTTTCCATCCGGCCCCCAGTAGATCCGACCTTCAGCGTCGAGGCGCTTCAACTCCTCCTCGGAGACACGCCAATAGCTTCCTGACGGAGGACCGGAGATCTTCCGACCACTAGGGGTTACAACAGGGTAGGTTCCCTTGGAGTAGTAATTCCGGGCTGCGAGGTCACCGCGCCGCCACGGTCCACGAGGATCGCTGTCGGGGTTGGTGTAGGCGGAGTCCATGGCCTCGGTGCGCGGAAGCTTGTTGAAGTTCAGCGCATCAATGTTCTTGGCAAACACCAAGATCGAGTCATGATCACCCGAGAGGTACTGCGCCGTGTTACGGGGATCGTTCCGGCGCTTCCAAACGATCGTTGAGATGAAATTCCTGCGGCCGAACACTTCATCCATGAGCACCTTGCAGTAGGCCATTTCCGCGTCATCGAGGTGCACCCAAACGCTTCCAGAGTCGGCCAGAAGTTCGCGAATGAGTAAAAGTCGATCGCGCATCATCGTCAGCCAAACGGAGTGCTCAAGCCCGTCGTCATAGTGCTCGAAAGCCTGCCCCGTATTGAAGGGCGGGTCGATGTATACGAGCTTCACCTTTCCCAGATACTTGTCCGAAAACTCAGGAAGTCTCGTGAGAGCCCGCAGCGCGTCCCCACTATCCCCCGCAATCAACAGATTGTCTTCGGCGCGCTTGAGATCGTCGTGCACCTCTCCCACCACCGCGACATCACGGAGGAGGCGTGTCTCGGACACCCGGAAGTCATCCCGGTCGACCCACTCATAGCCACCGTTCTGGGTGCTGATGAGCGACCTGTCCTTATTGATCCACGACAAGCTGAGACGCCCCGAAGTACCCATGTCTTTCCTCCAACCGTGGTGACCTTGGGAAGCGTACCGGGACCAGGCCGCACTGACGCCGAAGGCCGGTTCGCGGTTCGTCCGGCACAAACGCCTCAGTCACGGGACACCGCTCGCTGCCCCCTCTGGACTTGCGAGGGAACCGCCCCCTTGCCACAGAAGCGACCCCCTTAGCCACCCCGCTGATGGCGACGCACGGGCGGTCGTCATAGCCCTCGACGGTCGCCGTATCCGTAGCGACAGTCACTGTGGCCACCTGGGGCTAGGACGGTTGTCGTCCTCGCCCGCCACAGCGATGCTTGCAATGCGTGGTAACCAAGGCTGGGTTTGACCTGTGTCCAACCTGCCAGTTCGAGCGTGCCCTGTTGGCATCCCACGTCAGCAAAGAAGGGGTTCTGAGGGGTGCTTCCAGGTCAGCACAGGCACGGGTAAGAGGTTGATCCTGAAAGACCAAACCTATCTGACCTGCATGGTTGCAAGATCACCAATGTGGTGGTATGTCGCACTTCAGACGTTGAAGCGGAATTCGACGACGTCGCCGTCGGCCATGACGTAGTCCTTGCCCTCCATGCGGACCTTCCCGGCGGAGCGCGCGGCAGCCATGGCGCCGGCCTCGATCAGGTCCGCGTAGGAAACGACCTCGGCCTTGATGAAGCCACGCTCGAAGTCGGTGTGGATGACCCCGGCGGCCTGCGGCGCGGTCGCGCCCTGCGGGATCGTCCACGCGCGAGCCTCCTTCGGGCCCGCGGTGAGGTAAGTCTGCAGGCCGAGGGTGTGGAAGCCGGCGCGCGCCAGCGAGTACAGGCCCGGTTCGTTCTGGCCGACCGACTCCAGCAGCTCGCGGACGGACTCCTCGTCGTCCAGCTCCAGCAGCTCGGCCTCGACCTTCGCGTCGAGGAAGACGGCGTCGGCCGGGGCGACCAGCTTGGTCAGCTCCTCGCGGCGGGCCTCGTCGGTGAGCACGGCCTCGTCGGCGTTGAAGACGTAGAGGAACGGCTTCGTGGTGAGCAGGCTCAGCTCCCGCAGCGCCTCGAAGTCGACCTCCTTCTGCGCCTGGAACAGGGTCCGGCCGCCGTCGAGGATCTCCTTGGCCTTCTGCGCGTTGTCCAGCGCGGGCTTGTTCTCCTTCTTCGTCCGCGCTTCCTTCTCCAGCCGCGGCAGCGCCTTGTCCAGCGTCTGCAGATCGGCGAGGATCAGCTCGGTGTTGATCGTCTCGATGTCGCTCGACGGGTCGATCCGGCCGTCGACGTGTACCACGTCCGGGTCGTCGAAGACGCGGATGACCTGGCAGATCGCGTTCGCCTCGCGGATGTTCGCGAGGAACTTGTTCCCGAGCCCCGCGCCCTCGGACGCGCCCTTCACGATGCCCGCGATGTCCACAAAGGACACGACGGCGGGCACGATCTTCTCCGAGCCGAACACCTCGGCGAGCTTGTCCAGCCGCGGGTCGGGCAGCGGGACGACACCGACGTTGGGCTCGATCGTGGCGAACGGGTAGTTCGCGGCGAGCACGTCGTTGCGGGTCAGCGCGTTGAAGAGGGTGGACTTGCCGACGTTGGGCAGGCCGACGATACCGAGGGTAAGGCTCACGACCCCGCAGTGTACGTGGCGCCTCCTCCGCCGCTGTGCACCAGCACCCACTCGGCGACTTCGACATGGGAGCCGTACCAGACCCCGTCGTGACCTGCGATGTGTTCGACAAGTTCCCGCAGCGCCACCAACCGTGACCGGTGGCCGATTACGTGCGGGTGCATGGTGAGCTGGAACACCCCGCCCTCGGCGTAGGCGGCGTCGAACTCGTCACGCCAGATCTCGAGGACCTGCCGCGGCGCCATGGCGGGCCGCGTCGGGTCACGCGGGAAGAACGGCGCGTCGTCCCGGATCCATTCGACCGGGATCTCGACCAGCCCGGTCGGCTCGCCGTCGGCCAGCACCTCGTACGGCTCGTCGTCGGCCATCAGCGAGGAGTCGTAGCGCAGGCCCAGCTCCCGAATCACGTCGAGCGTGTCGGTGCTGAAGTCCCACGACGGCGTGCGGAGGCCGACCGGCCGGGTACCCGCCAGCCGCTCCAGCGTATCCGCGCTGCGCAACGTCAACTCGCGTTCGACGCCGGGCGGCAACGCGGTGTTGCGCTCGTGGATCCAGCCGTGCAACGCGACCTCGTGCCCGCCCTCGACGAACGCCGTGATGTCGCCGGGATGCAGGAGCGCCGACACCGCCGGGACGAAGAACGTGGCGGTGATGCCGTGCTCGGCCAGCAGTCGCAGCACCCTCGGCACACCGGCCCGGCTGCCGTACTCGCCCTGCGACAGCTGACAGGGGCTGAACTCCTTGTCCCGCAACGGAATTGTCTCGTGGTCGGAATCGAACGACAGGGCCACCGCGACCTTCGCCCCACCAGGCCAGTGCTCGGGCACCAAGCGCCTGCCCGCGCGCACCCGGCCCACCTGGCCGCGCCACTCCGGTTCGTCCCACTCCCATGGATGCCCGGCGATCGTCATGCCGCCACAGTATCCCCGCGCCCGCGAACGTCCTGTCGGATTTCCGCCAGTCACACGTCTGACCTGCTGGCATCATCGAAGTCATGACCCAGCAAACCGCCACCGCGCCGCTCTCGGCGGCCCCGGCGATCTGGCGCGACACCGAGCGCTGCTACCGGGTGGTGGCCGCCCGCGACTCCCGCTTCGACGGCCAGTTCATCATGGCCGTACGCACGACGGGCATCTACTGCCGTCCGTCGTGCCCGGCGCTGACGCCGAAGGCGAAGAACGTCAGCTTCTACCCGACGTCCGCGGCCGCGCAAGCGAACGGCTACCGCGCGTGCCGCCGGTGCCTGCCCGACGCCGTGCCCGGGTCGCCGGACTGGAACATCCGCGCCGACCTCGCCGCGCGGGCGATGCGGCTGATCTCGGACGGCACGGTCGAGCGCGAGGGTGTCCCCGGCCTGGCGCGACGGCTCGGCTACTCGGAACGGCAGCTCGGCCGGGTGCTCACCGCGGAACTCGGCGCCGGGCCGCTGGCGTTGGCCCGCGCCCACCGCGCACACTCGGCGCGGCTGCTCATCGAGATGTCCGAACTGCCCCTGACCGACGTCGCGTTCGCCGCCGGGTTCTCCAGCGTCCGGCAGTTCAACGAGACCATCCGCGAGGTGTTCGCGACGACGCCTTCGCAGCTTCGCGCCGCCAGCCTGCGTCGCGGCCGTCAGGACACCGAGGGGCTCAGTGGTGCCACGCGGCTGAGCCTGCGCCTGCCGTTCCGTCCCCCGTTCGACGCGGACGGCATCCTGCGATTCCTGGCCGATCGCGCGATTCCCGGTGTCGAGCACGTCGTGAGCGACGACAACGGCATCACCGGCTACGGCCGCACACTGCGGCTCGCACACGGGAGCGGCACGGTGTGGCTGAGCCCGCGACCGGATCACGTGCGCTGCGAACTGCACCTGACCGACCTGCGGGATCTGAGCAGCGCGGTCAGCCGCGTCCGCAGGCTGCTCGACCTGGACGCCGACCCCGAAGCGGTCACCCGGGTGCTGGGCGCCGACCCGGCACTGGCCCCGCTCGTGGCCGCGATACCCGGGATGCGGGTGCCGGGGGCGGTCGACGGAGACGAGCTGGTCATCCGCGCCCTGCTCGGGCAGCAGGTCTCGGTCGCCGCCGCGCGGACGGCGGCGGGCTCACTCGCGGACGCGCTCGGCGAGCCGGTGCCCGGCGGAGACGCCCCGCTGGAGCGGCTCTTCCCGACATCCGCCCGCATCGCCGCCGAGGGCGCGGACATCCTGCGCGGACCGAAGCGGCGTATCGAGGCGATCACCTCGGTGGCGGCCGCGCTCGCCGAAGGCGCCCTCGACGTTCACATCGGCCGCGACGCCGAGGAACTGCGCGACGAGTTGCTCGCCTGTCCCGGAATCGGACCGTGGACAGCCGACTACGTGCTCATGCGCGTACTCGGCGCGCCCGACGTCCTTCTGGCGGACGACCTGGCGCTGCGGCGCGGCGCGGAAGCGCTCGGCATCGACGCCGCCACGCTCGCTGAACGAGCCCGGGGCTGGCAACCGTGGTGTTCCTACGCCGGTATGTACTTGTGGCGAGCCGATCTCTGATTCGCCCCGACTGATTCACCTGATTCTGTTTCACCGCCAAGGAGAAGTTTCGTGAGTATCGCGTATTGGTCCACTGTGGACACCAAGGTCGGGCCGTTCAGCACGGTCGTGACCGGGGACGGGGCCGTCCTCGCCTCCGGCTGGACCGGCGACGTCGCCGAGCTGACGCCGCTGATCTCACCGTCGCTGGCTCCCGGCGAGCTGACCGAACGGCGCGACCTCGGACCGGTCACCACCGCGATCCGCCGCTACCACGCCGGGGAACTGGACGCCGTCGACGGCATCGAGGTCCGGCAGCGTTCGGGCGCCTTCCGCCAGCACGCCTGGGACGTGCTGCGGAAGGTGCCCGCCGGGCAACCGGTCAGCTACGCCGGCTACGCGGAACTGACCGGGAACCCGGCCGCGATCCGGGCAGCCGCTTCGGCCTGCGCGCGCAACGCGGCGGCGTTGTTCGTACCGTGCCACCGGGTCGTGAAGACCGGCGGAGCGATCGGCAACTTCCGCTGGGGCGTCGACACCAAGCGCTGGCTGCTCGACCACGAGGCCGCCTGACGACGAAGCGAGCTGGCTCGACCGGTTACTCGCCGCTCTTAAGCTCGTCTTCCATCGCCTCGAGTTCGTGCGCGACCGCGGCCTGCACCGGGGTGCTCTCCGGCCCCTGCCACACCACGGCCTGCGCGACGATCACCTGGTTGCCGTCGTGCGTGGCCGCCGGTGAGCCGTGGAGCGCGTATCCGGCGTCCAGCGCATCGCTGACCCTGCGGCAGAAGTGCGCGTCGTCAGGTCCCGTGAGCAGCCGGTATCGCGGCTCACCGTTCGGTGGCTGAGTCATGCCTCCATTTTGGCCTGATCTTCAGCAGGCGACCACCTCCAGCGTCGAACCCGCCCGTGCCTTGCGGACCCGGAGCCGGGTCGGGATCCGCTGGCGCAGCTCCTCGACGTGCGAAACCAGGCCGACCACCCGGCCGCCCGCGCGGAGCTCGTCGAGGATGTTCATCACGATGTCGAGGGTTTCGGAGTCGAGTGTCCCGAACCCCTCGTCGACGAACAACGTGTCGAGCAGTGCTCCCCCGGTCTCGGCGGCCACGACGTCGGCGAGACCGAGGGCGAGCGCCAGCGAGGCGAGGAACGATTCGCCGCCGGACAACGTCTTCGCCGGACGGACCGAGCCCGAGTAGTCGTCGAGCACGTCGAGCCCGAGCCCGCCACGTGTGCCGCGCGCACCGGCCGCGTCGGAATGCACGAAGGAGTACCGGCCCTGGCTCATCGTCCGCAGCCGGGCGGTGGCGGCGATCGCGACCTCCTCCAGCTTGGCGGCGAGGATGTAGGACCGCAGTGACATCTTCCGGCTGTTCTGCCCGCGGCCGTTGACCACCTCGGCCAGTGCCTTCAGCTCGGCGTACTCCTCTTCGACCGGCGCCAGCTCGGCCAGCGCGGCCTTCATCCGGCCCGCCAGGCGCGTCAGCTCGCCGTGCTGCTCGATCACCGCCCGCAGCGTCGCGAACGCCGACTCGGCCGTGACGCGGGTCCGCCGCGCCGCCTCGGCCGCCGCCGCGACGTCGATGACATCATCCGGGGAAACGCCGGACAGCTCGGGCTGGGCGAGTACCTCCCGTGCCCAGGCCGCGGACGCCTCCGCGTCGGCGAGGCCCTGTTCCAGCTTCTTGATCTGTTCCTCGGTGCGGTGCGCGGTGCGTGCCGCGTCCAGCGTCGCGAACACCTTGGCCTGCAACGCGACCTCGACCATCATGCGTTGTTCGGCCAGCCGCTTGCTCGCGCCCTCGACCGCCGCCTCGGCCTCCGCCACGGCGTCGAGCGCGCCGGCGAGCGCGAGGAGATGCCGCCGCCGCGCGGTGACGTCGGGGAAGTCGCCACGCCCGGCGACCAGCCGCCGATCACGTTCGGCGATCCGCTCGTCGAGCGCGCCGACCTCGGCCATCGCGGTGGCCCGAGCCTGTTCGGCCAGCCGCAGCCGTTCGGACTGTCGCTCGGCCTCCCGTTCGAGCGTGGTGATCCGTTCGGTGAGCCGGGCCTTGCGGCTCGCCCGCTCGGTAAGGTCGGTGACCTGTTCCCGTGCCTGCGCTAGTTCGGCGGCCACCGACTCGGCGGTCCGCTCACCCAGCCGGTTCCGCAGTTCTTCCAGCCGCGCCTTGGCTTCGTGCAGCGCGGACAGCACCCGCTGGCGGAAGGCCTCCGCCTGCTGCTCGGCCTCTTCGGCGGCACGTTCCTCCGCCGGGTCGACCAGCGCGACCTCGTGGTTCGCGGGTGCCGGGTGGTCCGCGGAACCGCACACCGGACACGCCGCGCCCTCGGCCAGCCCCGCCGCCAGTTCGGCCGCCATCCCCTCCAGCCGCCGCTCGCGCAGGTCGAGGCGATGCTGCCGGGCCGTCTGATGCGCGTCGACGACCTCCCGCAGTTTGGCCTCGCCCCGCCCGACCTTCTGCTCGGCCGCGGGCAGTTCCGCGACATCCCGCGCTACCGCCGTGAGGTCCTCGACTCTCGCCTTCGCACTGTCCACAGTGGCCACCGCGGTGGCCGCGGCCTGCTCGGCCTCGCGCAGCTCGGCCAGCTTCGCCGGGATCTCGGCCTGCCCGCGGGTCAGTTCCTCGACCTCGGCGGCCGCCCGATCCGCGACCTGCTGCCGCTCCAGGCGGCGGGCGACGTCGGCGCGTTGCTGCTCGGCCTCGGCGACCAACTCGGCGAGCGCGCCTGCTTCCTCGCGCACCGTGCCCGCCTTGGCGCGCAGCCCGGCGTGGTCCAGCCCGGCGGCGTCGAAACCCAGCTTCGCGAGTTCCCCGCGACGAGCCTCCGCCTTCTCCTCGGCGTCATCGAGCTCGGCCGTGCGCCGGTCCAGCGCCTCGGCCTCGGGCATCACCCCGGCGGCCCGCCGCGCCGCCGCGATCTCTTCCGCCCATTCCGCGCGCTGGCCCGCCTGCTCCTCGATCTCGGCCAGCCGGGTGTGGGCCCGCCGGACCTGGCGAACCCGGTCCGCGTCGGCCTCACGTTCCTTGAGCGCAGCCTCCGCCTCTTCCGCGGCCTTCCGTGCCACCTCGTGCTCGGCCTTGTGCGACTCGACCCGCTCGGTGACCTCGCGCAGCACGTCGTCGACCCACGCGGCGTGCCCCTCCTCCGGCGGATCCTGCTGTGCCGCCTGCGCGTACCGGGCCACCAGCTCGCGCACCGACTGCTGGCGCTCCTGCAGCGTCCGGCCCCGTTCGGCACGCAGATCCGCGAACCAGCGCTCGACGTCGGAGAACCGTTCGGTACCGAACAAGCGCTCCAGCAGCTTTTCGCGCTCGGTGGTGTCCGAACGCAAAAACCGCGCGAACTCGCCCTGTGGCAGCAAAACGACCTGGAAGAACTGGTGCGCCGTCATGCCGAGAAGCCGCTCGACGGTCCGCGCGACCTCCTCGATCCGGATCAGGCCTTCCGGTGGCAATCCGTGCGGTGGGCCGCCGATCCAGGTCAGCGACACCTTCGCCTGCTGCGTCGTCGTGCCCTCGCCCCGGCGCTTCGGCCGCTGGTACTCCGGGCTGCGCACGATCCGCAGCCGCTGACCCTGCACGGTCAGTTCGAGCACGACCTCGGTCAGCTGGTCCGGCTGGGCGAGATCGCACCGCAGCCGTTTGACCTCGCCACGCGCACCGGGCACCACACCGAACAACGCGAAGGCGATCGCGTCGAGCAGCGTGGTCTTGCCCGCGCCGGTTTCCCCGTGCAGCAGGAACAGGCCGTCGGCACCGAGGACGTCGAAGTCGACCTCCTCGCGCCCCGAGTACGGACCGAACGCGGCGACCTCCAGGCGATGCAGTCTCATTTCGCGATCGCCCCACGATCGGCCGCTTCCAGCGCGGCGAACACCAGCCGCTCCTCCCGCTCGCTCGGGCCCGTGCCCCGGCAGTCCTCCAGGAAGCTGCGGGTGATCTCGATGTCGGACCGGCCACGCACGTTTTCCGCGTACTTCAGCGCTTTGCCCGCATGGCCGCCTTCGGGTTCCCAGTCCATGTGCACCGCGTACGGGAACCGCTCGCGCAGTTTGCGCATGGCGTCGACCGGACGCACCCTGTCGGTCACCGTCACCGACAGGAAGTGCTCGGTCCATTCGTCGTACTCCGGGGCCGAAAGCAGCTCCTCCAGCTCGCCTTTCAGCGTGCCCAGCGGCCGGGGTACCGGCAGCTCGTGCCTGCGGACCTCGGCGAGGCCGTGCTCGTCGAGATCGACCAGCCAGACCGATTTACGTTGCCGCGCCTCGGAAAACGAGTACGCCAGCGGGCTGCCCGAGTAACGCAGGTGCTCGGCCAGCGTCTGCGGGCCGTGCAGATGGCCGAGCGCGACGTAGTCGACACCGTCGAAGACCGACCCCGGCACCTGCTCGACCCCGCCGACCGCGATCGGCCGCTCCGATTCGCTCGGCGCGCCACCGGTGACGAACGCGTGCGCGAGCACCACCGACCGCGTCCCGGCGCGCTCGGCGAGGTCGGCGCGGACCCGCCGCATCGCCTCGGTGAGTACGCCGGTGTGGCCGCGCGCTTCCGGTACTCCGAGCGCGTGCCGGGAGGGTTCCGGCTCCAGGTATGGGATGCCGTAGCAGGCCACCGGGCCGTGTTCGTCGGCCATCAGCACCGGCTCGGCGATTCCGGCGACCGTGGCGCGCAGATGCAGCCCGCCCGCCGCGGCGAATTCGGCGAACGCGCCGAGCCGCGGCGCCGAATCATGGTTCCCCGGCGTGATCACCAGCTGCGCGCCCGCCGCGCGGATCCGGCCGATCGCCGTGGTGGCGACCCGGACCGCCTCCGCGGACGGCACAGCGCGGTCGTAGATGTCCCCCGCGACCAGCACAGCATCGACCGCCTCGTCGACCACGAGGTCGGCGAGGTGCCCGAGCACGGCTTGTTGCTCGGAGAGCAGATCGGCCCCGTGGAAGGTGCGGCCGATGTGCCAGTCGGAGGTGTGGAGGAGTCTCACGCGGCCCAAGGTAGGACCTGAGCCCGACAAGAAGGGGGAGGCACGCCGCCTGCTCCACTCGAACGTGTGAGCTACTTCGTCCAGGTCCCCTGGTGGGCGGCCGAATGTCCGAACGGCTTCCTTCGAGCGGCCTTGCCGGGCGTGGCGAACGCCGGGAACCCCGCCGGGACGGACACACTGGCAAGGCGCCGGATTCCGGTCATCGCTACGCAGTGCGACCAGCCGGTTCCGCGTTTTGTCGGTGCCGTCCGCCATGATGGCCCCCTCGCGTTCGGCGGGTGCCGGACCGGAAGACCCGGAAAGAATGAGGAGGAGGATCGGTGAGCACGGTGATCACCACCGCGGCCGTGGTGCTCGCACTGCTGCTGCTCGTCGCGATCGCCGTGCTGTGGCGGCTGTACAACGACGGCATGCGGCGGGCGGACGCTGCGGCGAAGCTGGTCGCGGCCGAGCGTGCCCGCACCGATCAGCAGCAGCTCGCGCTGCGGCGCTACGAGGTCGCGTTCGCCTCGATCAGCGGGCGGGGCGAGCTGGGCGAACAGGTACTGGTGGAAACCGCGCGCGCTCTCGGGCTGCGCGAGGAGCTGCACTTCACCCTGCAGACCGACCTCGCGGGCGGTGGCGCCGCGAAACCGGACATGGTGCTGAGGGTCGGCGGCGGTCGCACGGTGCCGGTGGACGCCAAGGCGAGCATGGCGTGCTGGGCTGAGGCGGTGGAGACCGACGATCCCGAGGAGCGGCTGGACGCGCTGCGCGTGCACGTCCGGCAACTGCGGTCGCGGGCCGCCGAACTGGCCGGGAAGGGCTACCAGCGCTGGGCGGACGCGATCTACGGCACGATCATGTTCGTCCCGTCGGACGCGGCCGTGGTCGCGGCGCTCGACACCGACCCCGAGCTGCTGCGCTGGCTCATCGACCGCCGGGTGTTCCTCTGCGGGCCGACCGGGTTCGGCGTGCTGGCCTCGGCCGCGCTGTTCGCCGGGAGCGACCGGGCACTGGTGGAGGACGTCGAACAGGTCCGGGCGGGGGCCGCGGCGGCGCATCGAGCGGCGGGTAACGCGGTCGAGGCTCTTAACCTTTCGGGCACACATCTGCAGCGCTTCATCTCCGCCCGGCGCCGGGAACTGGAGGCGCTGGAGAACTTCCGCGCCACGGTCGCGCCGCTCACCGACGCGGCGGGCAGTCCCGCGGAAGTCCCGCAGGTCAGAAAGGGGGACGAACTGGCCGCGAGCTGACACCGGGCACCAGACCAGTAGGCCTTCCGGTACGCACACGGCGTCACGCCGCCGGGTGGTGAGTCCGCCATGTGCGCGGATGGGTAGCAAGATCTTTACAACTACCGGATACGGTGTTGCCTTGTGACCGCGATACGCGATCGCCAGAGCGATCCAGATGCCGACGACGTACCAGTGCCATGGGACGAGCGTCCGCTCGTGGGGGCGAGGCGCGGCCTCCCCTGGTGGGGGGCGGTGCTGGTCTGCCTCGGCTTGGCGGTCGTGAGCGCCTTCGTCGCCAAGAAGGCCACCGGTGACCTGGGCATCCTGTTCCAGATCTGCTACGTCGTGGGAGCCGTGGCCGCGGTCGTCGCGGTGCAGCGTCGGGCGTTGTTCGGCCCGATGGTGCAGCCGCCGCTGGTGCTGGCCATAACGGTGCCCGCCATCGTGCTGCTCACCTCCAGCTCGGAGAACGGCGGCGGCGACATGTTCTCGCGGATCTTCAACATCGGCCAGCCGCTGATCAACAGCTTCCCAGTGATGGCGATCGCCACCGTGCTGACCCTGGCCCTCGGCTTCTTCCGGATCTATCGCGAACGTGACCCGAACGCGCCGGTCGCCGTCAAGGGCAAGGCAAAGCCGGAACGTCGCCGCGAAGACGACGAGCGCCCGCCCTCGCGCGCAGCGGCCGCCGCCGGTCGCCCGCGCCCACCGGGTTCGAGAACCGGGCAGACACCGCTGCCGCCGGACGCGCGCCGGGGCGCCGGACGCGACGGCGAACCGCCTCGACGTCCCCGTCCGCCCGCCGAAGGCGGTGGCCGCGCGGCGCGTGGCGGCCGGGAACCGCTTGATCGCGAGCCGGGCACGCGCGCCGCACGCACTCCGCCGCCGGGCGGTGCCCGGCAGCCGCGCGCTCCGCGGCCCATGGACGGCGAACCTCCGCGTCGCCGCGAGCCGCGAGGCGGCGAACCGCCTCGTCGCCGCATCCCGCGCGAGGATCCTCGCGGTGGGGACGCCCCGCCCCCACGTCGCACCCAGGGCCGTCCGCAGCCCCGGCGTCCGCGGCCTTGGGACGACGAACGCTGAGTCCTCGGAGATTCCCGAGCCTGGAAAACGCATTCAGCCGCAAGGCCTCGTCCGAGGCCTTGCGGCTGAACTGTTTCTTGAGCTTGTTACAGGGCCTTGCGCAACTCGGGCGGGAGCGCGAACGCGATCTTCTCGTTCGCCGTGGTGACCTCGTCGACGTCGGCCCAGCCGCGTTCGGCGAGCCACGCCAGCAGGTCCATCACCAGGTTGTCCGGCACCGAGGCGCCGCTGGTGACGCCGACGGTCGTGACGCCTTCGAGCCAGCTCTCGTCGACCTCGCGGGCGAAGTCGATCAGGTGCGCGTCGCGGGCACCGGCCTTGAGCGCGACCTCGACCAGCCGCTTGGAGTTCGACGAGTTCGTCGAACCGACGACCAGCACGAGGTCGCATTCGGCCGCCATCGCCTTGACCGCGACCTGGCGGTTCGTGGTGGCGTAACAGATGTCGTCGCTCGGCGGGTCGGCCAGGCCGGGGAAGCGCCCGCGAAGCTGGTCGACGCGTTCCATCGTCTCGTCGACGCTCAACGTCGTCTGGGACAGCCACACGACCTTGGACGGGTCGCGAACCTCGACCTTGTCGACGTCCTCGGCGGTGTCGACGAGTTGCACCTTCTCCGGGGCTTCGCCCGCGGTGCCCTCGACCTCTTCGTGCCCTTCGTGGCCGATCAGGAGGATGTCGTAGTCGTCCTTCGCGAACCGGTTGACCTCCTTGTGCACCTTGGTCACCAAGGGGCACGTGGCATCGATGGTGCGCAGGTTCCGGTCCGCCGCCTCGGCGTGCACCGCGGGCGAAACGCCGTGCGCGGAGAACACCACGAGCGCGCCCTCGGGCACTTCGGTGGTTTCGTCGACGAAGATCGCGCCGCGCTCGCGCAGCGTCTCCACGACGTGCTTGTTGTGCACGATCTCCTTGCGCACGTACACCGGCGCGCCGTACACCTCGAGTGCCTTCTCGACGGCGATGACCGCGCGGTCGACGCCGGCGCAATAACCACGTGGCTTGGCGAGCAGCACTCGCTTGCCGGTCGCGCCGGAGTCACTGATCGTCGGGGTGTCCGCCTGCTCGATTCCGGGACTCGCAGAACTCATGCCCCCCAGGGTACGGGCAGCCCCGTACCGCATTCGAAGTCCCGTTCGAGTGAGCTGCGTCCCTCGTCCGTGGTGTGCCCGCAGTCACGTCGGGGTAAGAGACCCACCCGTTCGGTTGGGCAGGATGGCGTAGATGCGGCAGGCTAGACGCATGAAGCCTCTCCCGCTCCCCCTCCGGGTCGCCGCGGGCCTCGCCGTCACCACCGCCGAGCGGGTTCGCGAACTCCCGAAGCAGCTCACCGGGCTCCCGGTCACCGTGGTCAGCCAGGTGCTCCAGTTCTCCATGCGCGTCCAGCAGCACGTCACCGAGCTGGCCATCAAGGGTGACGACGCGCTGGCCGGACTCCGCCCCGTCGAGGACACGCCCAGCTGGGCGACCTTCGACGAGGACCTCGAACCGGACCTCCCGCCCGCCCGGCCGACGCTCACCCCGGTCGCGGACGTCCCGGAGCCACGCGCGGAGGTCAACGGTCACCCTGTGTCACCGGCCGACCTCGAAGCGGAACTCGGCGATCCGTGGGCCGAAGAAGAGCGCGCGCTCGCCGCGGAGCACCTCGACGGCGAGTTCGACAGCACTGGCGAATCGACCGGCTCCGGTCCGGCCGGGCTGGCAAACTACGACCAGCTGACGCTGCCCCAGCTGCGTGCCCGGCTGCGCAAGCTGTCCGTCTCGCAGCTCGAGGAACTGCTCGCCTACGAGCGGGCCAACGCCGACCGGCCCTCGTTCGTCGGAATGCTCGCGCGCCGCATCGGCAACGCGCGCAAGGCCGAGGACGACGGCAACGGCGGCGAGGAAGGGAACGGCACGGAGGGCCGGTGAGCACGGAATCCTCCGCCGCACCGGCGGCTCCCTCGACAAGTGCGGAGCACCCCTGGCCGGTCCGCACGGTCGCCCGCAAGATCGGCGACTGGATCCACCGCCTCGGCGCGGTGTGGGTCGAAGGCCAGGTGACCCAGATTTCGGCGCGCCCCGGCACGTCGACGGCGTTCCTCACACTGCGCGACCCGTCCGCGGACGTCTCGATGTCGGTGACCTGCCCGATCGGCTTGTTGCGCTCGATCGACCCGCCACTGCGCGAAGGCGCGAGCGTGGTGCTGCACGCGAAGCCGTCGTTCTTCCTCGGCCGCGGCACGTTGAGCTTGCGGGCCAACGAAATCCGCGCGGTGGGCATCGGCGAACTGCTCGCCCGTATCGAGCGGCTGCGTAAGCTGCTGGCCGCCGAAGGGCTGTTCTCCTCCGCGCGCAAACGCAGGATTCCCTTTCTGCCGCAAGGCGTCGGCCTCATCACGGGCCGGGCGTCCGCGGCCGAGCGCGACGTGCTCGTCAACGCGCAGGCGCGCTGGCCGCACGTGCTGTTCAAGGTCGTCAACACCGCGGTGCAGGGGCCGCAGGCGGTCCCGCAGATCATCCGCGCACTCTCCACTTTGGACAGGGACCCGGCGATCGACGTCATCGTGATCGCGCGGGGCGGCGGCAGCGTCGAGGATCTCCTCCCGTTCTCCGACGAGGCACTGTGCCGCGCGGTGTCGGCCGCCGGCACGCCGGTCGTCAGCGCGATCGGGCACGAACCGGACACCCCGCTGCTCGACCACGTCGCGGACCTGCGCTGCTCGACGCCCACCGACGCGAGCAAGCGGATCGTCCCGGACGTGCGCGAGGAGACCGAACGGGTGCGGCAGATGCGCGATCGCGGGCGCCGCGCGCTGCACGGCTGGGTCGACACCCAGACGAGGCTGCTGAACCAGCTGCGTAGCCGTCCGTCGCTGGCCGATCCACTGGGCCCGATCGAGCGTCGCGCCGACGACGTCGACGTCCATCGCGAACGCGCGCGCCGCGCGGTGCTCGGCCTGCTCGCGAAGGATCAGGCGGAACTGGCGAGCGCCAGGGCCCGGCTCACCGCGCTCGGCCCCGCCGCGACGCTGGCGCGTGGCTACGCCGTCGTGCAGTTCACCGACGACGAAGGCAACCTCCAGGTACTGCGCTCCGTCTCCGACATCGAGGGCGGTGCCCGGCTTCGCATTCGCGTCGGCGACGGAGCGGTGGGCGCCGTCACCGACAACGCGTCGCCCACGGATGGAGAACGGTCGTGAACCACCGGTCACCGGCGTTTCTCCCGCTGACCGTGGACGCCGCGGCCCGGCTCGACGCAGCGCCGCTGCTGCGCCAGGCGATCAGGACCGATCAGGCGGCCAGCGCGTGCTGGACGGCGCTGCTGGCGGGATGCGGCGCGGCCGCGCGGCGCGAGCTGGGACCGCAGTTGCGCAGGCTGTCCGAGGCGACGTCGATGCAGGTCGGCACCCGATGGTGGTTCGCGGAGGGTGCCGGGCACCGGCGGCGGGTCGCGGGCGCGCAGGAGCAGATCGAAGAGGCCATCGCGGACGGTGACGGCCAGGAGTTCGCGCTCGCCTTCGTGGGGTACGACCACGCGATGGCCAGCGCGGTAGTGTGCGCTCACACCGCCGCCGACGCGGAGGCGGCAGGCACCGGAAAACACCGCAAGGTGGGAGATCTTCGAGCGTGAGCGAACCTGGCAGCGAGACCGCCGAACTCGGCTACGAACAGGCCCGCGACCGGCTGGTCGAGGTCGTGCGCGAGCTCGAGGCGGGCGGCCTGTCCCTGGAGCAGTCGCTTGCCCTGTGGGAAAAGGGCGAGGAACTGGCGAAGCTCTGCGAACGGCATCTCGAGGGCGCGCGGGAGCGTATCGAGGCCGCGCTGGCCTCGGTCGAGGACACCGGCGACGACTCCCAGTGACGTTCACCATGCCGCTGGGCGACCGCAGCGGGTTCGCGATCTGAGAGACTGGGCACCCGCCCTGCTCAGAACCCGGGAGGCCCGCATGTCCACCGTCAGCGAGTCCGCCAGCGCCCCGCGCCGTCGCGAAGCGCCCGACCGCAACCTCGCGATGGAGCTGGTCCGAGTAACCGAAGCCGCCGCGATGGCGGCCGGGCGCTGGGTGGGCAAGGGCGACAAGATCGGCGGCGACGGCGCCGCTGTCGATGCCATGCGCCAGCTCGTCTCGACCGTCTCGATGCGCGGCGTCGTCGTCATCGGCGAGGGTGAGAAGGACGAAGCGCCGATGCTCTACAACGGCGAAGAGGTCGGCAACGGCGACGGTCCCGACTGTGACGTCGCGGTCGACCCGATCGACGGCACGACGCTGATGGCCAAGGGCATGCCGAACGCGCTCGCGGTGCTCGCGGTCGCCGAGCGCGGCGCGATGTTCGACCCGTCCGCGGTGTTCTACATGGAGAAGCTGGCCGTCGGCCCCGAGGCCGCGGGCACGATCGACCTGTCCGCGCCGATCGCGGAGAACATCCGCCGGGTCGCGAAGGCGAAGAACAGCAGCAAGGGCGACGTGACCGTGTGCATCCTGGACCGGCCGCGGCACGAGCAGATCATCAAGGAGGTCCGCGAGGCGGGCGCCCGGATCCGGTTCATCTCCGACGGTGACGTCGCGGGCGCGATCGCCGCGGCCCGGCCGACCACCGGTGTCGACATGTTGATCGGGATCGGCGGTACCCCCGAGGGCATCATCGCGGCGGCCGCGATGAAGTGCCTCGGCGGCGAACTGCAGGGGCGGCTGTGGCCGAAGGACGACGCCGAGCGGGAGAAGGCGGTCGGCGCCGGCCACGACCTCGACCGGGTACTCACCACCGACGACCTGGTGCGCGGCGACAACGTGTTCTTCTGCGCGACCGGCGTCACCGACGGCGACCTGCTGCGCGGGGTGCACTACCGGGCGGGCGGCGCGACGACGCAGTCGATCGTCATGCGGTCCAAGTCCGGAACGGTCAGAATGATCGATGGCTACCACCGGCTGAACAAGCTGCGGGCGTACGCCTCGGTCGACTTCGACGGTCACCTCGGCGACTCGCCCGACGCCGACGTCGTACCCCCGCTGCCGTAAGGAGTCCCGGTGACCGAGCTCGAGGCACGTACCCCCGCCGCGAGCGCGAAGCCACCGCGCCCGCTGGTGCTGCTATTGGCGCTCGTGGGCGCGTTGGCACTGGTCACCGGCACCGCCGCGGCGGACAACGACATCGTCGGCGGCAAGGACGCCGATCAGCCGTACCCGTTCACGGTGTCGCTGCACACCTCGGGCGGGAAGCTGTTCTGCGCGGGCGCGCTGATCGCGCCGACCTGGTTCGTCACCGCCGCACATTGCGTGGACGGCAAGAAGCCCGAGGTGGTGACCGCGCGGATCGGCAGCAACGACAGCGGTCAGGGCGGCGAGACGGCGCAGCCCGCCGAGTTCGTGGTCAACCCGGCGTTCAACCCAGACAAGCCGGATGTCCCCGGCGGCGACATCGCGCTGGTGCGGCTTTCCGCCCCGGTCAAGACCGCGCCGATCGCGCTCGGCACGGTCACCGCACCAGGCACGGTGACGCGGCTGCTCGGCTGGGGCCAGACCTGCCCGACGCTGGACTGCGGGAAGCCGCCAGCCACCCTCCAGCAGCTGGACACACACGTCGTCGACGCGAAGGGCTGCGTCGCGCCGTTCGACGCCAAGACGGAACTGTGCACCGAGAACCCCGGCGGCAAGGCCGGTTCGTGCTACGGCGATTCCGGCGGCCCGGAGATCGCGAAGGACGGCGACCGATGGCTGCTGCTCGGCCTGACCAGCCGCCCAGGCAACGGCGACGCGACCTGCGCGACGGGACCGTCGATCTACACCTCAGCGGTCGCGTACACGTCGTGGATCGCCGAGAAGACCGCGCCGAAACCGCCACCCGCTCCCCCGAAACCCACCCCCTGACCTGCGGAAGAAGAGCAAGGGACCTTTGCTAACGCTCGTCAGCTTGCCAACGATTAGCACGCTAACGGACGCTAGCAAAGGTCCCTTGCTCCACTCCGGACCTAGTCGGCGTTGCTGGAGTGACCGGGGAACAGATGCGCGTCCGGGTCGAGCGCGACGGCGATGTTGTTGACCGCAGTCGCGGCCTCGCCGAACCCGGTGGCGATGAGTTTCACCTTCCCCGGGTACGCCGCCACGTCGCCCGCCGCGTAGACACGCTCGCGAGCGGTGGCCATGGTTGTGTCGACGCTGATCGCGCGGTGGTCGATCTCCAGCCCCCAGCTTTCGATCGGGCCGAGGTCCGCGGTGAAGCCGAGCGCGGCGACGACCGTGTCGGCGGACAGCCGCTCGTCGTCGGCGCCCTTGATCTGGACGTCGACCGCCGTCAGCGCGCCGTCCGGCGTCTCCACGAACCGCGCGACCTCCGCGTCGGTGATGATCCGCACGCCCAGTTCCCGCGCCTGCCGCACGATCGACTCGGCGGCGCGGAACTTCGCGCGCCGGTGCACGAGGGTCACGCTGGCCGCGATCGGGTGCAGCGCGAGCACCCAGTCGAACGCCGAATCACCGCCGCCGACGACCACGACGTGCTGCCCCGCGTGCGCTTGCAGCGCCGGGACGAAGTGCACCATGCCGCGGCCGAGCCAACCGTCCCCGGCGGGGAGCGGGCGCGGGGTGAACTCGCCGATGCCCGCGGTGATCAGGACCGCCCCGGCACGCAGGGTGTCGCCACCGTCGAGGGTCAGGATCAGGCCGCCGCCGTCGGCGTTCTCGAGCTTCTCCGCCTTGCGGCCGAGGAGATAGTCCGGTTTCCACGGGGCGGCTTGGTCGACCAGTCCTTGGACGAGGTCGCGTCCGCGCACGGCGGCGAACCCGCCGACGTCGTAGATCATCTTTTCGGGGTACATGGCGGTGACCTGTCCCCCCGGCTCCGGCAGCGAATCGACCACGGCCATGGAAAGGCCGCGGAATCCGGCGTAATACGCGGCGAACAGGCCGGTCGGGCCCGCGCCGATGATCACGAGGTCGTATGAGGGTTCCCCAGAAGGCAGTGTCATGGGCTCGCTCCAGCCAGTGGTGGATGGCAGTGATCGAGAACACGTCCGACCCTACTCCCGACCGGGTGCCCAAGGACACGAGGCGGGGCCGCCGCCGCTGCGCGAAACTGGGACCATGGCTGAACAGGAATACCGGATCGAACACGACACCATGGGAGAGGTCCGCGTCCCGGCCGACGCCCTCTACCGCGCGCAGACGCAGCGCGCCGTCGAGAACTTCCCGATCTCCGGCCGTGGCCTGGAACGCGCCCAGATCCGCGCGCTCGGCCTGCTGAAAGCGGCTGCGGCGCGGGTCAACGCCAAGCTCGGCGTGCTCGACGCCGACCTCGCCGAAGCGATCGCGAAAGCCGCCGACGAGGTCGCGGGGGGCGCCCACGACGCGCACTTCCCGATCGACGTGTTCCAGACCGGTTCCGGCACCTCGTCGAACATGAACGCCAACGAGGTCATCGCGACACTGGCCAGCCGCGCGCTCGGCCGCGACGTGCACCCGAACGATCACGTCAACGCGTCGCAGTCGTCCAACGACACGTTCCCGACCACGATCCACGTCGCCGCGACCGAGGCCGTGCTGACCGACGTCATCCCGTCGCTGGAACACCTCGCCACCGCGATCGAGGCGCGCGCCACGGAATGGGCGGACGTCGTCAAATCCGGCCGCACGCATCTGATGGACGCGGTACCGATCACGCTCGGCCAGGAGGCGGGAGCGTGGGCCTCGCAGGTGCGGTTCGGCATCGAGCGGCTGCGCTCCGGCCTGCCACGGCTGGGTGAACTGCCGATCGGCGGAACCGCCGTGGGCTCCGGGCTCAACGCACCCGACGGCTTCGGCGCGGCCGTCTCGGCCCAGCTCGCCGAGGAGACGGGCCTGCCTCTCACCGAGGCCCGCGACCACTTCGAGGCACAGGCGACCCAGGACAGCGTCGTCGAAACCTCCGGGCACCTGCGGACCGTGGCGGTGTCGTTGAACAAGATCGCGAACGACCTGCGGTGGCTGGGCTCCGGTCCGCGCACCGGCCTCGCCGAATTGGCGCTGCCGGATCTGCAGCCGGGGTCGTCGATCATGCCGGGCAAGGTGAACCCGGTGATCCCCGAGGCGACGCTGCAGGTCGTCGCGCAGGTGATCGGGAACGACGCGGCGGTGGCGTTCGCGGGCGCGGCGGGGAACTTCCAGCTCAACGTGAACCTGCCGGTGATCGCCCGCAACGTGCTGGAGTCCGCACGGCTGCTCACGGCGGTGTCCCGGCTGCTGGCGGACAAGGTCTTCGCCGGGGTCACCGCGAACGTCGACCGCGCACGGCAGTACGCCGAGGGCTCGCCCTCGATCGTGACGCCGCTGAACAAGTACATCGGCTACGAAGAGGCCGCCGCGGTCGCGAAGCAGGCTTTGAAGGAGCTGAAGACGATCCGCGAGGTCGTGCTGGAACGCGGCTATGTCGCGGACGGCAAGCTCACGGAGGCCCAGCTCGACGAGGCACTCGACGTCCTTCGCATGGCACGCGGCGGCAAGTAGCCGAGGCCCGAAAAGCGAAGCAAGGGACCTTTGCTATCGCCGAGCGGTAGCAAAGGTCCCTTGCTACTCCCGCTCGTCCGCGAGGGCGCGAAGCCCAGCGTGAACCGGTTTCGCGAGCAAGCCCGCCAAGCCATCCGACGGCACCGGCTCTTGCAACAGGTGAAGCCAGGCGAAAACCGATCCGAGCAACATCACGTGTACGGCCACGAGGTCGGGTTGCCGCGCGAGTTCGCCACGGGCGACGGCTCTGTCGAGCATCTCGACGAGGTACGCCCGCTCTCGCGCCAGAAACACCTCGCCGAACCGCGCCGCCAGTCCGGGGTCGGCCTGGACATCGGCCAGCAGGCCCGGCAGGGCGCTGCGCACCTGCGGTCCGTCCAAAGAGGACTGGATGGCTGCCAGCACTTCTCCCACGTCTCCCCGCAACGTCCCGGTATCCGCCGGGGAAGCCAGCGCGTCGCCGTGGATGGCGGCCGCGAAAACCAGTTCCGCCTTGGATTTCCAGCGCCGGTAGAGCGCGGCCTTCCCGACCCCGGCCCGCGCGGCGATCGCGTCTACCGTGCACCGCTGATACCCAACTTCCCCGAGCAGGTCGTTCACCGCCGACCGCACGGCGTCGTCGATTCCCCGCACCCGCGGCCGCCCACGTCGGTTGTCCGTCATAGGTCACAGTTTACGAGACCGACAGTTCCGTATATCGTCGGGCCATGACCTGGACCAGAACCTCGACCCGCACCCTTCCCGCGGACCCAGCCGCGCTCTGGGATGTCCTCGCCGACATCGCGAGCTGGCCCCGCTGGGATCCCGACCTCGCACGTGTAGTGCTCCACGGACCGCTCACGGCGGGCTCGACGGGTTTCTTCCATCCCACCGGCCGGATCCGCGGCCGTGGCCACTCACTGCTCGCGGACGACTTCACTGTCACGGCTTGCACCCCGGGCAGCGAAATCGCGGTACGCCAGCCCATCCCCCTCGGGCACATGGACCTCGCGTTCACCCTCGCCGCCGACGGTGGCGGGAACACCGAGTTCACCCAGTACATCACCCTCCACGGACCGCTGCGGACCGTCATGGTGTGGATCATCGCCGGTGACATCGTCCGGAACTTCGACCGGAAGTGCTCGGCGTTGCTCGGCCTTGCCACGGCGCAGGCCGGCCACCACACCCAATGACACCAGTACGACACCGGCGAGCTGGCCGAACCGGAAGTCCTGCGCTCCCAGCGCCAGCGACACGATCAGCCCGGAAACCGGCATGAGGCCGATCAGCACGCCCGCGCGGTCGGCTCCGAGCGCCGCCACGGCCGAGTACCACAACACGAACGCGACCGCGGTGACCAGAACTGCGAGCACCAGCATCGCGGCGAGCTGACGCCCGTCCGGCCACCGCCAGGCACCGGCCGGATCCGCCACCGTGCCGAGCGCCGCGCCACCGACCGCCGCAGCACAGCAACTCCACGTCGACGTCGCCAGCGGCCCGAGCCGCGCGACAAGCCCGACGGCCAGCAACGTGAACAAGGCCTCGCACAACATCGCCGCCGCGGCGAGCAGGAGTCCCGGCCCTTGCGCCGCTCCCCCACCCGACAGCACCGCGATACCGAGGCCGGCCAGCACCGCACCGGCGATCGGCGCCACGGACGGACGTCGCCGGGCCAGCAGAGGCGCGACAATCGCCAGCACCAGCGGGCTCCCACCGAGAAACGCCGCGACCAGACCCGGTTCGGCATAGCGCTGCGCCAGCAACAGACACGCCTGGAAACCGACCATTCCCGTCGCGGCCAGCGCGACCAACGTCGGAACGTCCCGAAGCCGCGGCAGCGGCAACGGCTTGCGCATGAGCCGTGCCCAGCTCAGGAGCAACAGACCGGCGAGCGCGTAACGCAGCGCTTGGCCGGTGAGCACCGGATAGCCGTCGAGCATGCCCGTCACCGGCACCGAACCGCCGACGATCACCGCGGTCGACACCCCGTACGCCACTCCCGCACGTGCGCCCTTGGGTCGGAGTACTGCCATGCCGACAGCCTCGCCGCCTCAGTGGTCCAATCTCTAGAGCCACTCTCCCTTCTATAAAATGGACCAGTTCATCGGCGACGCAACGTCTTGTCGGCCAGGGCCGGCGGCAGGTAGTCGGCGTCGAGCCGGTTGAGGTCGGTGCCCGGCGGCACGATCTCGTCGATCCGGTCCAGCACGTCGTCGTCCAGCACGAGATCTGCGCCTGCCAGCAGGTCGTCGAGTTGTTCCGGCGTCCGCGGCCCGATGATCGCCGAGGTCACCCCCGGGTGTGCTCGCACGAAGGCCAGCGCGAGATGCGTTAGCGGACGCCCCAGGTCCGCGGCCACCTTCGTCAGCTCGGCCACCGCTGCCAGCTTGGCGGCGTTCGCGGGTAGCGCCGGGTCGAACTTGTGCTGCTGCAATACTTTCCTCCCCTCGCTGAGGTCCACATCGGACGCCGAGGTGTACCGGCCGGAGAGCCAGCCGCTGGCGAGCGGGCTCCAGGTGAGCACCCCCATCCCGTATTTCTGCGCGGTCGGCAGGACCGCGGCTTCGATCGCCCTGCTGAAGATCGAGTACGGCGGCTGCTCGGTCCGGAATCGAACATGTCCTCGTTTCTCGGACACCCACTGCGCTTCCACGATCTGCTCGGCCGGGAAGTCGGACGAACCGACCGCACGCACCTTCCCGGAGCGCACGAAGTCCGACAGGGCGGACAGCGTCTCGTCGATGTCGGTCGTCGGGTCGGGGCGGTGAACCTGATAGAGGTCGATGTAGTCGGTGTCCAGTCTGCGCAGGCTGTCGTCGAGCGCCCTGGTCAGCCAGCGGCGTGACGCCCCGCCGGTGTTCGGGTCCGTCCCCATCTGGAAGAACCCCTTGGTGGCGAGGACCACGTCGTCGCGCCGCCCCTTGAGTGCCTTCCCGATGATCCGCTCGTTCTCCCCGTCGGAATACATGTCCGCGGTGTCCACGAAGTTGATGCCGGCGTCGAGCGCGGCGTGCACCATCCGGACCCCGTCCTCGTGGTCCGGGTTGCCCCATTTCCCCAGCATCATCGCGCCGAACGCGTACTCGCTCACCGAGATACCCGTGCCACCCAGAATTCGCCGTCGCATCTTGTTCCTCCTCGTCGTCGCTCTGGCAAGGTCCACTGTGGGCGCGACGGAAAGGACGGACCAGGTCACGGTCAACCTAGGTCTGGCAGTACCAGGCAATGCACCGGGCGGGCGTGGATACTCGGTGCCATGAGTGACGCAGCTGAGTTCGGCGCCTTCCTCAAGGCCCGTCGCGCCGCCCTGGACCCCGCCGACCTCGGTCTGCCCGACGGGGTCGGCAAGCGACGGGTCGCCGGGCTGCGCCGCGAGGAGATCGCGCAGCTCGCCGGGATCAGCGTCGACTACTACACGCGGCTGGAACAGGGCCGTGCCCGCAACGTCTCGGATTCGATCCTCGACGCACTCACCCGGGTGCTCGGGCTGAAAGACGACGAGGTGACCTATCTCCGCAACCTCGTCGCCCCGAAACAGCGCCGCCCCGCCCGGCAGCGGCCCCAGCACGTGCGGCCCGAACTGCGGCTCATGCTGGACGCCATCCAGACGCCCGCGTTCGTCTTCGGCCGCTACCTCGACGTCCTGGCGTGGAACACCCTCGGCGGCGCGCTCAGCTTCGATCTGCCCGCCATCCCGCCCAGTGAGCGCAACATCCCCAAGATGTTCTTCCTCGACGAGAGCACCAAGGAACTGCATCCCGAGTGGAACACCGTCGCGGGCGAGATCGTCGCGAACCTGCGCGCGGAGAGCGGGAAGTATCCCGACGATCCCCGGCTCGCCCGGCTCATCGGCGAACTTTCGCTGGGCAGCGAACACTTTCGCAAGCTGTGGGCGACACACGCGGTGCACGAGAAGGCGCGCGGCCGCAAGATCGTCCGCAACGCGGTCGTCGGGGAACTCGACCTGTACTACGAGACGCTGCGCCTGCCCGAAGATCCCGACCTGGCACTGGTCGTCTACACCGCGCAGCCCGGTTCGGAGACCGAGCGGGCACTGGGTCTGCTCGCCAGCTGGATCACCGACTCGACCACCACGGCCCCCGAGGAGGAACGGATTCGCCCTTGACTCAAGTGGTCCAGGCGTAGTCTGACCCGGCAATGAAGACTGAATGGACCACTCTGCGCGAACTGCTCCTGCCCGCGGTGTCCGCCTCAGGCGGGCGGCGAGGCCGCGCGGTCGAAGCGGCGCTGCGGGAGGCGATCCGCACCAGGGCGCTCGCGACCGGCACGCGCCTGCCCTCCAGCCGGGATCTCGCCGGTCAGCTCGGGGTGGCCCGCGGCACCGTGACCGCGTTGTACGAGCAGTTGATCGCCGAGGGGTACCTGATCGGCAAACGCGGTTCCGGCACCCACGTCGCCCCGCTCGGGGACACCGGGACGCCGCCGTCAGCACCTCCGCCGGAACGGGCTCGCTGGGATTTCGACCTCCGTCCGGGATTGCCCGCGCTGTCGGCGTTCCCCCGCGCGGAATGGCTGGCCGCTGAACGTGAAGTGCTGGCCACCGCGCCGGATTCCGCACTCGGCTATCCCGATCCGGCCGGGCATCCCGCGCTGCGCGCCGAACTCGCCGCCTACCTCGGCCGCGTCCGGGCGCTGCCCACCCGGCCGGACGACCTGGTGATCACGAGCGGAGCCGCCGAAGCACTGTCCCTGTTCGGCGCCGCGTTGCGTGAGCAGGGGTTGCGCAGGATCGCCGTCGAGGACCCGAGCCATCCCGGGCAGGCGGAACTGTTCCGGCGGCAATCCCTTTACCCAGTGGGCATTCCCGTGGACGACAGGGGAATCGACGCCGCTCGTCTATCCACTTCGGACTGCCGCGCGGTCGTGGTCAGCGCGGCCCACCAGTTCCCGCTCGGTGTCGCCCTGCATCCCGACCGCAGGCGCGAGCTGCTCGGCTGGGCGGCCGAGGTGGACGGCGTGGTCGTGGAGGACGACTACGACGCCGAACACCGGTACGACCGGCCCGCTCTGGGTGCTGTGCGGGCGTTGGATCCGGAGCGTGTCTGCTACATCGGCAGTGTCAGCAAGGTGCTCGCCCCGGCGCTGCGCATCGGCTGGCTGATCCCGCCGCCCAGGCTGCGGGAGACGATCGTCGCCACCAAGCACATGCACGACCTCGGCTGCGCGCCGCTACCGCAAGCGGCGCTCGCGCGGCTCATCGCCTCCGGCGGGTACGACCGGCACCTGCGGCGCACCCGGCGGCTCTACCGGCAGCGCCGGGACACGCTGCTCGACGCGCTCGCCCGGCGGCGCCCGGACTGGCGGCCGGTCGGCATCGCGGCGGGTCTGCACGTCGTGATGCGCCTCCCCGCAGGCACGGACGACACCGCGACGCAAGCCATGCTCGCCGAACGCGGGGTGAACGCCCCCGCGTTGTCGCAGTTCACGCACAACCCGGCAGGGCCCCCGTTTCCTGGGCTCGTGCTGGGTTACGCCGCGCTCCCGCCGGAGCGGCTCCGCGCCGCTGTCGATCGGATCGCGGGCGGCTGAACCGGCGGATCACCACGCGGCTGCTCGACCGGCTCCACCTGCACCCAGACGCCTGACGAGGCACTTCAGCCAGAAAATGTCGGTGGTCCGGGTCATGATGATTGACGTGCTCCTCACCGACATCGTCACCGCGTCCGCCGAACTGGCGGCGACCAGGTCCAGGAAGGCGAAGATCGCCGTCCTGGCCTCGCTCCTGCGTGCCTCCGGCGAGGACGAGCTGCCCGCGGTGATCGCGTACCTCACCGGCCAGACCGCGCAGGACCGGCTCGGCGCGGGCTGGCGCACCCTGGCCGAACTCGCCACCCCGCCCGCCGCTGAGCCATCGGTCGCGGTCGCCGAGGTGGACGTCGCGCTGGGTGAGGTCGCGGCGGCCTCGGGTGCGGGTTCGGTGAAACGCCGTGCCGACGTACTGAGGGCGTTGTTCGCGCGGCTGACGAAGGCCGAGCAGGAGTTCCTGTTCCGGTTGGTCACCGGCGAGCTGCGACAGGGCGCGCTGGAGGGAGTGATGGTCGAGGCGATCGCGGTCGCCGCGGAGGTCGGCGTGGAGCATGTGCGGCGGGCGTTCATGCTTTCCGGACGGTTGCCGGTCACCGGGCTGGCGGCGCTGACCGGCGGCGAGACACGGCTGGCGGAGTTCCGGCTCACCCTGGGGCGGCCGATCCGGCCGATGCTGGCTTCCCCCGCCGAGTCGCTGGACGAGGCCGTCGCCGAGCACGCGCATGCGCTTGTCGAGTACAAAATGGACGGTGCACGGATCCAGGTGCACCGGCTCGGCGACGAGGTCCACGTCTACACGAGAACCTTGCGCGAGATCACCGGCAGTGTCGCGGAACTGGTCGAGCTGGTGCGTGGGCTGCCGTGTGAATCGGTGGTCCTCGACGGCGAAACACTCGCGCTGACCGATGACGGGCGGCCTCGGCCGTTCCAGGAGACGATGAGCCGCTTCGGCAGCACGCGGGAGGAGCAGGTGCGGGCATTGCTGCTGCGGCCGTATTTCTTCGACTGTCTGCATCTCGACGGCGCCGACCTGCTCGACGCACCACTGTCCGAACGCAACACGGCCCTCCGGAAGGTTGCCGGGGACCACGTCATCCCCGGCGAACTCGCGCCGGCGGACGCGGCCTCGGTACTGGAAGCGGCCATGGCGGCCGGGCACGAAGGCGTGATGGTGAAAGACCTCGCCTCGCCGTACGCCGCGGGCAGGCGGGGCCGCGCGTGGCTCAAGGTGAAACCGGTGCACACCATCGACCTCGTGGTGCTCGCGGCCGAATGGGGGCACGGCAGGCGGACCGGCACGCTGTCGAACCTGCATCTCGGCGCGCGTGACCCCGACGGCGGCCCGCCGATCATGGTGGGCAAGACGTTCAAGGGGATGACCGACGAGTTACTGGCGTGGCAGACCGAGAAGTTCCAGGAAATCGAGACCCGCCGCGACGACTGGACGGTGTACGTGCGGCCGGAGGTCGTGGTCGAGATCGAACTCGACGGCGCGCAGGTGAGTACCCGGTATCCGGGCGGGCTCGCGCTGCGCTTCGCGCGGGTGGTCCGCTATCGGCCGGACAAGGACCCTGGTGAGGCCGACACGATCGACACCGTGCGAGGGCTGCTGCGCGGAGGCCCTGCGGAGGTCACCGAAATGGAGTAAAAACTGATCCTGTCACGAGAATGCGTCATTTCCGACATCGCTGTCCTTTGTGGTTCCTTTCCGGTAAAAGGCCAGACGAAAGTCGATGTTCCCGCTCCCCCGGATCAACCAGAGTGAGTCTTCGGACCTCTCCGCTCGTTCAGAATCCGGGAGACACGAATGACTCTTCGAGTGCCCCATGCCGTCAGGAAGCTCAGACGGCCCGCCGTCGCTGCGACCTTGCTCGCGAGTTCGGCACTGCTCGTGACGGCGTTCGCGACGCCCGCGGGCGCGACACCGACTCCGGACGTGGCGCACCAGCCGTCGAAGCACCACTTCTCCGCGGCAGCACAATCGTTCGTCGGCGCGAACACCGTCGAACAGCGGGTCGCGAAACTCGAAGCAGCGATGGCCACGCTGCCGAAGGAAAGCACCGCGTACAACGCCACGAAGCTGTGGAACACGGGCGTCACCGGCGCGGGCGCTTCGGTGGCCACTCTGGTGTCCTTCGGCGACGACAAGGTCAAGGACGTATTGGACGCCTACTCGAAGAGCCACGGCCTGCCGCCGGCCAACCTCGAGGTCATCCAGCCCTCGGGCCCGGTGCCGTCGTGCACCGCCCCGGGCGTGGACACGAAGACGTGTCAGGGCTGGGGCGGGGAGACCGACCTCGACGTCACGATGATCCACGCGATGGCGCCGAACGCGAAGATCATCGTCGCCGCGACCCCGGTGGCGGAGACGCAGGGCTTCACCGGACTGCCGGAGATGATGCACGCGGTCGACTACATGACCGAGCACAAGCTGGTCGACGTCATCTCGATGAGTTTCGGCACGACCGAGGAGAACTTCCCCTCGTTCGAGTCGATCAAGACGCTCGACCCGGCGCTGGACCGCGCGAGCAGGGCCGGGATCACGATGGTGGCCTCGTCCGGTGACGACGGCCCGACCGGCGGTTATCTCTACGGCCCGGGCAACTACCCGTACCGCGTCGCCGAATGGCCGGCCAGCGACCCGCGCGTCACGACGCTCGGTGGCACGCAACTGCACCTGGACGCCAGCGGCAACCGCACCAAGCCAGACGACGTCGTGAATGTGGCGGACAACGGCTTCGGCTCGGGCGCAGGCCTGTCGAAGGCCTATGCGCGGCCGTCGTGGCAGAACGGCGTCAAGACCATCACCGGCAGCACGATGCGGTCGTTCCCGGACATCAGCATGGAAGGCGTGCAGGGCACGTCGCAGTCCGCTCCGCTGTTCGCCGGCGTGCTCGCGCTCGCCGTGCAGGCCCACCACGGCAAACTCGGCCAAATCAACCCCGCCCTGTACACGAAGCTCGGTCCGCAGGGCACCAAGGCCGGCATCGTCGACGTCGTGACCGGCGACAACAGCCAGGACGGCGTCACCGGCTTCACTGCCGCGAAGGGTTTCGACATCGTCAGCGGCTGGGGCACGATCGACGCCTCGGTCTTCGTCCCCGCCCTGGTCAAGGCGCTGCGCTAGGCGCGAAGAGGAGCAAGGGACCTTTGCTATCGTCTCTTGGCTCGCTAATGATTAGCGCGCTAACGAGCGTGAGCAAAGGTCCCCTGCTCCCTCACGAGCCACCAGCCGCGCCGTTCGGGTGAGGTCCACGGGTATCGGGGCGTACCCCGGGTACGGTCCCAGGAATGCCGGAGTCGAAGATCGCCCGCGGTTGGTTCGCGCTCACCGCGCTGGCTGCGCTGACGGGACTGGTCACCCAGGTCATCGCCACCTCGAACGTCGCAGAGGGCCGCTTCGCCACCGCGGCGGGCCGCGTCGCGAACCTGCTGTGCTTCTTCACCATCGACTCGAACGTGCTGGTCACCATCACGACCGCGCTGCTCGCACTCGGACTCGCCCGCACCACGGGCCTCTTCCCGGTGTTGTGGCTGTGCGCGCTCGCCGGCATCACCGTGACCGGCGTCGTCTACCAGGTCGCGCTCGCCGGGTTGTACGAACTGCACGGACTCGCGCTGTTCGCGGACACGATGCTGCACAAGGTCTCGCCGATCATGTGCGTGCTCGGCTGGTTGCTGTGCGGGCCGCGCGGCCTGGTGCGCTGGAGCACGGTCTGGTGGTCACTGCTCTACCCGCTCGCCTGGGTGACCTTCACGCTGATCCGCGGCGCGATCATCGACTACTACCCGTACCCGTTCATCGACGCCACGAAGCTCGGCTACGGCCGGATCACGCTGAACTGCGCGATCATCGGCTTGTTCTTCATCGCACTCGCGATCGGCGCGCTGGGGCTCGACAGGCTGTTCACTCGCCGCGCCGACGCCAAGGCGGTCGCGAAAACCCCGGCGCAGCCCGAGGCCGCGGACGCTGGTTAGCCGCGGACCCGGCGGAACGCGTTGAGCGGGTCCGCGAGCCCGCCCTGCACGAGGGTCCGGAGCGGACCACGCCGCCGATCGACCGGCTTCCCTGCCGCGACGCGGTGCATCTGCTGCGTGTGCCACTGGATTTCGAGCAGGCTGTCGGCGAGCCGGATGCCCGTCTTCGGGCACAGCCGCTGGGCTTCGACATCCTCTCCGGCGAGCAGCCGTCCTGGGAGGCCGACATCGACGGTCATCGGCCTGCCGAGACCGATGACGTCGAGCGCGCCCGAGCCCAGTGCGTCGGCCATGCCCTCGGCCGTGGCGAAACCGCCGGTCACCATCAACGCGACATCGCTGACTTCGCGCGCCTTGGCCGCGTAGTCCAGGAAGTAGGCCTCGCGCTTGCGCGTACTCGCCCTGCCGGCGCCCATCATCGCGGCTTTCTCATACGTGCCACCGGAAATCTCCAGCAGGTCGAGTCCCGCCTCGCCCAGCAGACGAACCACTTCGAGCGATTCGCCCTCGTCGAACCCGCCCCGCTGGAAGTCCGCGCTGTTGAGCTTGACCGACAGCGGGACGTCGTCACCGATCTCCGCCCGGACCCGCCGCACGAGTTCCAGCAGGAACCGTCGACGCCGCGCCGCGTCACCGCCCCATTCGTCGGTCCGCAGGTTCGTCAGCGGCGAAAGGAACTGCGAAATCAGGTAGCCGTGGGCACCATGGAGCTGGATTCCGCTGAATCCGGCCTCGACGAATACCCGAGCCGCGAGCGTGAACCGGTCGATGATCCCCTCGATCTCATCGCCGTTCAGCGCGCGGGGCGCCGCGAACGCGGTCCGGATGCCACGGTCGCCGAATGGCACGGCCGAGGGCGCGACCGGTTGCCGGGAAAGGAACCGTGGGCTCTGCCTGCCGGGATGGTTGAGCTGGACCCACAGCTGCGCGTCGGTCCCCTCGACCGAACGCGCCCACGGCCGGAACTCGGCCGGGTCGGGCTCCGCGGGCAGAGCGACGTTGCGGGGTTCGCCGAGCGCGGTGGGATCGACCATGACATTGCCGGTCACCAGCACTCCGGCGCCCCCCTCGGCCCACGTCCGGTACAGCTCGGCGAGTTCACGGGTCGGGCGGTTGCGGCGGTCACCGAGCTGCTCGCTCAGCGCCGACTTCGCGATCCGATGCGGAAGAACAGCGCCGCAGCGAAGCTTCAGCGGTTCGGACAGGAGTTCTCGGACAGCCGTCATCTCACGCTCCCTGACCCGGTTCTTACTGGCAGTAAGGATACCTTCCGGTAGATACCGGCGGTATGTCAACCTTGGATAGGGTCGTCCCATGACGGCAACGGTGCGGAACGTGGTGACCTCCGGCGTCTTCGAGCTCGACGGCGGCAGCTGGGACGTCGACAACAACGTCTGGCTCGTCGGCGACGAGTCCGAGGTGATCGTGATCGACGCGGCCCACGACGCCGGGGCCATCGCGGACGCCATCGGTGGCCGGAAGGTGCGGGCGATCGTCTGCACGCACGCGCACAACGACCACGTCAATGCCGCCCCCGAACTGGCGGCGGAAACAGGAGCACCGATCCTCCTGCACCCCGAGGACCGCGTCGTCTGGAACCTCACCCACCCCGACCGCGCGCCCGACGGCGACCTCGCCGACGGGCAGACGTTGACCATCGCAGGCACAGCGCTGCGCGTCCTCCACACGCCGGGCCACGCGCCGGGCGCGATCTGCCTTCACGCCGAAGAGCTCGACATCGTCTTCACCGGCGACACGCTGTTCCACGGCGGGCCAGGCGCGACAGGGCGGTCGTACTCGGATTACCCGACCATCGTGCGCTCGATCCGGGACAGGCTGTTCACGCTGCCGGACACGACCTCGGTCCGCACCGGCCACGGCGAAAGTACGACGATCGCCGCCGAGAAGGCCCGATCAGCAGCGTGGTCGACGCCCTGACCTGCAAAAAGAGAGCAAGGGACCTTTGCTATCGCCGGGCGGGAGCGAGGGACCTTTGCTATCGCTGTGCCCCGGGACGTAGGCGCGGCGCGACCGGCTCCACCCGAACCCGGTCCTTCGCCTCCGCGGCGAGCGAGCGCGCCCACTCCTGCAGCCCCGCGACGTCGATCCCGTGCGGCGGCTCCTGACGGAACGGTTCGATATTGGCCGCGCCTCGCTCCAGCAGCGCCGCCGCGCCGACGCAGTTGCCGCGCGCAGCATGAGTGAGACCGACGGCGAGTTGCGCGAGGCCTCGCCAGAGCTCCCGGGTGGGTCCGTCCGTGGCCTTCCACGCGTCCTCGAACACCTCGTGCGCGTGGAACGGCTTTCCTTCGTCGAGCAGGCGCTGCGCCTCGATCACGGTCTCGGCTGGGGTCCGGGCGATCCCCTCGGGCTGACGCTCGACCCCTTCGGCGCCGTAGGGCAACGGCCTGCCGAGGCCGTCGCGCGGGCGGGCGTTGCGGGCGCGGCCCGCCTCGTCGCGATCCCGGTTGCTCATGCGATCGACTCGCTCCGCGAGGCTGCGTCCAATCCCTCAAGGCGCATGATGCCCATGATTCGCTCGCAAGCGTCGCTCATGCACTCAGTGTGGCATGCAGGTATCCTGGCGACTCGTGCGCTTTCTCACTGGGCATCAGCCCGCTCACGACCTGACCTACGACGACGTGTTCCTGCTGCCGAACCGGTCCGCCGTGGAGTCCCGGTTCGACGTCGATCTGTCCACTGTGGACGGCACCGGCGCGACGATCCCCATCGTGGTAGCCAATATGACCGCCGTCGCCGGGCGCCGCATGGCCGAGACCGTCGCCCGCCGTGGTGGCCTCGTCGTGCTGCCGCAGGACGTCGACAGCGCCGCCGTCACCGACATCGTCGCCTGGGTGAAGAGCAGGCACCCGGTGTGGGACACCCCGCTCGTGCTGACCGGCGGTGACGCCGTCGCGGACGCCCTCAACCTGGTCCACAAACGTGCCCACGGCGCCGTGGTCGTCGTGGACGACGACGGCCGCCCTGTCGGCGTCGTCGACGAGGCGTCCTGTGCCGGTGTCGACCGCTTCGCGCGTCTCGCCGACGTCGCGGAGCCCGCGCTCGTCAGCGTCCCGCTGAACACGTCCCCGCGCGAGGTCTTCGAGCGGCTGCACGACCACGGCGGCCGCCTCGCGCTCGGTCTCGACTCCGACGGCAAGCTCGCCGGGGTGCTCACCGAGGTCGGCGCGCTGCGCTCCGAGATCTACACCCCCGCGGTCGACGACTCGGGCAGCCTGCGCGTCGCCGCGGCGATCGGCGTCAACGGCGACGTCGCGGCGAAGGCCGAGGCGGTCCTCGCGGCCGGTGTCGACGTGCTCGTGGTGGACACGGCACATGGCCACCAGGAGAAGATGATCGCCGCGCTCAAGGCCGTCCGCTCGGTGTCGCCGCGGGTCCCCGTCGTGGCTGGGAACGTCGTCACCGCCGACGGCACCCGAGACCTCATCGAGGCGGGCGCGGATGTCGTGAAGGTCGGCGTCGGCCCCGGCGCGATGTGTACGACGCGGATGATGACCGGCGTGGGCCGCCCGCAGTTCTCCGCCGTCGCCGACTGTGCGGCCGCCGCGCGCGAGCTGGGCAAGCACGTCTGGGCCGACGGCGGTGTCCGCCACCCCCGCGACGTCGCGCTGGCGCTCGCCGCCGGCGCGTCGATGGCGATGGTCGGTTCGTGGTTCGCCGGTACCTACGAATCCCCCGGCGACCTGCGGTTCGACGAGCAGGGCAAGCCGTACAAGGAGTCGTTCGGCATGGCGTCGAAGCGCGCGGTGGGCGCGCGGACACGCACCGACAACGTCTTCGACCGCGCCCGCAAAGCCCTGTTCGAGGAAGGAATCTCGTCCTCGCGCATGGCGCTGGACCCGGCCCGCCCCGGCGTCGAGGACCTGCTCGACTCGATCGGCTCCGGCGTCCGGTCCGCCTGCACCTACGCGGGCGCGCGGACGCTCGAAGAGTTCCACGAGCGCGCGTTGCTCGGCGTCCAGTCGGCCGCCGGTTTCGCCGAGGGCCGCCCGCTGCCCACAGGCTGGTGACGTGCCGTGAAGGCCTCCTTACCGGCACTGGGCGCCGGTAAGGAGGCCTTCACGGACAGTCGATCAGCCGTGGTCCTCCAGCATCTCGGTGACCAGCGCCGCGATCGGCGAGCGCTCCGAGCGCGTCAGCGTGACGTGCGCGAACAGCGGGTGCCCCTTGAGCTTCTCGATCACCGCGGACACGCCGTCATGCCGCCCGACCCGCAGGTTGTCCCGCTGCGCGACGTCGTGGGTGAGCACCACTCGTGACGCCGTGCCGAGCCGCGAAAGCACCGTCAGCAGCACATTGCGTTCGAGGGACTGGGCCTCGTCCACGATGACGAACGCGTCGTGCAGCGACCGGCCACGGATGTGCGTCAACGGCAGTACTTCGAGCATGCCGCGGTCGAACACCTCGTCCAGCACGTCCTGGCTGACCAGCGCGCCGAGCGTGTCGAACACCGCCTGCGCCCACGGCTGCATCTTCTCGCTCTCGGAGCCCGGCAGATAGCCGAGTTCCTGGCCGCCGACGGCGTAGACCGGCCGGAACACCACGACCTTGCGGTGCTGGCGGCGCTCCATCACCGCCTCCAGCCCAGCACACAGCGCCAGCGCCGACTTCCCGGTGCCCGCGCGCCCACCCAGCGACACGATGCCGACGTCGGAGTCCAGCAGCAGGTCCAGCGCGATCCGCTGCTCCGCGGAACGACCGTGCAGCCCGAACGCCTCGCGGTCACCGCGCACCAGCCGGATCCGTTTGTCCGCGGTCACCCGCCCCAGCGCGCTGGAGTTGCCGCCCAGCAGCCGCAGCCCGGTGTGGCACGGCAGCTCGCCCACGTCGTCGATCCCGAACTCCACCGGATCCGCGGAGTTCGCGCTGAACAGCGTGTCGATCAGCTCCTGCGGGACGTCCACGTCCGCCATGCCCGTCCAGCCCGACGGCGTCACCTCCTGCGCCCGGTACTCGTCGGCGTCGAGGCCGACGGCGCCCGCCTTGACCCGCAGCGGGATGTCCTTGGTCACCAGCGTGACCGAGTCCCGTTCGACCGCGAGGTTCAGCGCGCAGGCCAGGATCCGGTGGTCGTTGGAGTCGGTACGGAAACCGACCGGCAGCACCGTCGGGTCCGAGTGGTTCAGCTCCACCTGCAGTGTCCCGTCGTGCTCGCCGATCGGGATCGGCGCGTCGAGCCTGCCGTACTGGCGGCGCAGGTCGTCGAGCAGGCGCAGGGATTCACGAGCGAACCAGCCGAGCTCGGGGTGGTGCCGCTTCGCCTCCAGTTCACTGATGACGACCAGCGGAAGCACGACGGCGTGTTCGGCGAAACGGGTCACCGCCCACGGGTCGGAGAGCAGGACCGACGTGTCGAGCACGAAGGTGGACCGCTGGATTTCGGGCGAGATCGAGGCTTTCTCCGGGCCAGATTCGGCACCGGTCGAAGAACGGCCAGAGGCCTTGCGGGGCAAACGCTGCGCAGTCACGACGGCATCTCCCTCGAGGGCGTGTGCACCCCACGCCCGCACTCGCTGGGCCGGGCACCTCCCTGGCTGAAACCGCTTCCTCCGACGCTGGATGCGTCAGCGGACACGGCCACGAGGGCCGGGTGCCGGCCCCCTCGTGCATCTCGTGGGCGGCTGCGCCGCCCCTTCGATCACCGCCACGACCAGGGCCTCCCGCGAGGACCCGCACGGTACGCGCGCCCTCACCTCCGGAAGGTACCTACGTCCGGAGGATCGTGCAGGCAGCCACACAGGTGATTCGCCAATTCGTCATCTCACCGTCAGTCGTCCGACATCGACCACCCGTAACCGTGACTCTGCGTGATCGACAGCGCGAAATCATCTTCCCTCGACAGAATTGTCTCGGCGAATTCACTGACTCAACGTGTTTATTCGATCGGCTGACAGCTTTTACCACGAAAGATTTTCAGGCGCATTTTGCGACCGGGAAAGAGAACCGGACCGAGTGAAACCGCCTGGTCAAGGCTCACACGATAGGTGCACCGGGCAAACGTATCCAGTGATAAGCGAGTAATTTTCCAACTACGGGGTCACCCCCTTGGAGTCCCCAGTTCCCCCAATCCCGAAAGTTCTATCGAGGAGCAATAAGTGCTGAAGAAAGCTGGATTCGTCGCTGCCACCGCCGCCGGTCTGATGATGCTGGGCGGCACCGCGTTCGCCTCCACGGGCGGCGCCGAGCCGACCGGCGCCCCGGACCCGACGTTCGGTGACGCGTACACCACGTTCATCCACGGCGGCGGCGCCCTCGGCTACGGCGCGGCCTCGCTGGTGGCGGGCGCCTACACCGGCATCGCCACCACCCCGGCCCTGGTCGCGCACTCGTTCGCGAACCACTGAGCCAAGCAGGTCGAGGGGCCCCGGAGTTCGCTCCGGGGCCCCTCGCGCGTCAGGCGCCGAACCTACGGTGACGCCAGGCGTAGTCACGCATCGCGCGCAGGAAGTCGACCCGGCGGAAGGCGGGCCAGTAGGCCTCGGTGAACCAGAACTCCGAATGTGCCGACTGCCAGAGCAGGAACCCGGAAAGCCGCTGCTCCCCGGAGGTACGGATGATGAGGTCCGGATCGGGCTGACCCGACGTGTACATGTGCTCGGAGATGTGATCGACGTCGAGGATCTTCGCCAGTTCGCGGATCGACGTGCCCTCGTCGGCGTGCTGGAGCAGCAGCTTCTTGACCGCGTCCGCGATCTCCTGGCGGCCGCCGTAGCCGACGGCGATGTTGACCTCCATACCCGGCCGGTTCTCCGTGCGCGCCGCCGCCGCGGTGAGCCGCTCGGCGACCTCGGCGGGCAGCAGATCGAGCGCGCCCACGATCCGCAGCCGCCACGGCGTGTCCGGCCCGGCCAGCTCGTCGGTGACGTCGGTGATGATCTTGAGCAGCGGCGTCAGCTCGTCGGGATCCCGGTTGAGGTTGTCGGTCGAGAGCAGCCACATCGTGACCACCTCGACGTTGGCTTCCTGACACCAGCTCAGGAAATCCGCGATCTTCTTCGCGCCCGCGCGATGCCCGTCCGCGACGTCGGTGAAGCCCGCTTCCCTGGCCCAGCGGCGATTGCCGTCGAGCATGATGGCGATGTGGCGCGGATGGCGGCCTGCGGCCTGCTGGATCAGGCGCCGCCCGTACGCGCTGTAGACGATTGTGGACAAGAAGGACCGGAGACTCACGTCACGGGAGCGTACGCACCCTCGGAGAGACGTGTGACTCGCCACGGGTACTGGCGAAAAACCTACGGTTACGTAGCCTTGGCATGTGACCCTCGCGACTGAACCCCAGCCGTCCGGCCCGCTGCCCGTGGACACCCGCCCACGGCTGCGAGGGCATATCCACTTCTGGTCCTTCTTCGGCGCCGTCGCCGCCGCGGCGACCCTGATCAGCCTGGCCGCGGCCACGGTGTCCCCTGTGGCCGCGCTGGCCACCAGCGTCTACGGCCTGACGGTGCTCGGCGTCTTCGGCGTTAGCGCGCTGTACCACCGTCGCGTGTGGAGCCCGACCGCCTACAAGTGGATGAAACGGGCGGATCACTCGATGATCTTCCTGTTCATCGCGGGCACCTACACACCGTTCACCCTGCTCGCGATGTCGAAGCCGACCGGCTACGTCATCCTGGGCATCGTCTGGGGCGGCGCCATCCTCGGCGTCGCGATGAAGATGCTCTGGCCGCACGCCCCGCGCTGGCTCGGCGTCCCGATCTACATCGCGCTGGGCTGGGTCGCCATCTTCGTGATGCCCGAACTCGCCACCCACGCCGGCGTCGCCGCCCTCGTGCTGCTGTGCGTCGGCGGCCTGTTCTACACCCTCGGCGCCGTCTTCTACGCGACGAAGTGGCCGAACCACTGGCCGGACACCTTCGGCTACCACGAGTACTTCCACGCCTGCACGGTGCTGGCGGCGGTGTCGCACTACATCGCCATCTGGCTCGCGATGTACGCCTAACCGCAAGCCTCATAGTGGTTCGAGTTCCTTGGACAAGGGGACACGATCAGGGAGGCGCGCCCAGTCGTCTACGGCGGCGGCGAGAAGCTTCTTCAGACGATCTTTGGTCTCGTTGAGGGCGAGATCGATGAAGCACTGGCAACGCGTGAGATCGTCACCGTTGGCCAGGCACAGGAGTATCCCGGTGAGCTGGAGGCCTCGCGCGACCGCCACCATCTTGGCGTCGGTGGGCAACGGGATCGCAGCGGCGAGTTCCTTGGCCACGGCCCGGACCAATCGGCCGCCGCCCAGAGACCCGGCAAGCCATGCCCCAAGCGCTCCCGCAAGGCCGTGAAGCTTCTGTTTGTAGGACAGGATCTTCGCAGCCAGACGGGCAAATGCCTTGCAGTTGCGCCTCTTCCTGGCCGAGAAGAGCCGCTCCCAGGTGTGTCCGGTGATGTAGTTGGTGGCGCGGGTGGCGACCGCTTGTTGCCAGCCGTCTGTAGCGACCTCGTGACAGAGCTTCGCGGCCTCTTCCACACGCTTCTGCCGCTTACGCTGCTTGACTTCGCGGCGAGACGAGGGTGCTCGGCTCGTGGCTCCCGGCTTCGAGGATTTCTTCCGTCGCGGCGACGTTTTTCGTTGTCGTGGCCCGGCCTCAGGCATACCGCGATGGTCGAAACAGCGCTCTCCAGCGCGACGGACCCGGCGTTTGCAAAGTTTGTTCGCCTTGGTCCTGGCACGACATTGAGCCATGCACCTCAGCGTTGCGCCTCGTCAGGATGACACGCTACGGCCAATCCGGTGCCCGACCGCGTTCATCTTTTAACACTCCGTATCGATTCCGGCCTGACGGCCAGGCACGTTCAGGAGTGCAACATGGGCGCGGCCAGGAATTGTTCGGGGACGGCGAAAGCGTCCACGAGTGTCCGCGCTTGGGGGCGCAGAGCGGCGCACAGGGAGTTGACGGCGGCGGTCAGGGACTTGGAGCGGGCGGCGGTCAGGCGACCGTGTTCGAGGAACCAGGCGCGGTCGGCTTCGAGAGTGGAGAGGGCGTAGAGGTCGCAGACCCGCTCAAGCAGAGAACGGGCGTCCGGGTCCGCGCAGCGGGAAAGAGCCGAGACGAAAGCTTGCAGGACCAAGTTGTCGACGTGGACGCGGCCAGCACGCAAAACATGATCCTGCGCGGAATTGAACACAGAGAAGGCATCGTCGGAAGAAGCGCGGCGTAGACGTTGGGCGACGCCACTCAGGACGTGTTCTTCGCGGTCTTCGAACATGCGGAGTTGCCAGTCGCGGTCGAACAGGACCTCGGAGTCGGCGGATTCGGTGAGGCGTTCGAGGAACTTCAAGGCGGCCGTGCGTTCCAGAACCGCGTCCACCACCTGTTCGGCGACGAAGCGGGCGGTGGCCAGCGGGCTCAGGTCGGAGAAGAATTCCTTGTAGCTCGTCAGCAGGCCCTTCGCGACGAGTTGCAGTAGCACCGTGTTGTCGCCTTCGAAGGTGGTGAAGACGTCGGTGTCGGCTTTCAGGGCGGGCAGCAGGTTTTCGGCGAGGTAGCCGGCGCCGCCGCAGGCTTCGCGCGCGGCTTGGATGGTGGACGTCGCGTGCCAGGTGGCAACGGCTTTCAGGCCCGCGGCGCGGGATTCGAGTTCGCGTTGTTCCTCGTCGGGGGCGTCGGCGGGGATGTCGTGCAGCTTCGAGACCAGTTCTTCCTGGGCGAAGTGCAGGGCATACGTCGACGCCAGGGCAGGGAGCAGTTTCCGCTGGTGGCCGAGGTAGTCCAGGATCGCGACCTCTTCGCCGTCCGGTTTGGCGAACTGGCGCCGCGTTTCGCCGTAGCGCACGGCCAGGGTCAGCGCGCGTTTCGTCGCGTTGCCCGCACTGCCCGCGACGCTGACACGCCCGCGGATCAACGTGCCGAGCATGGTGAAGAAACGTCGTCCGTCGCTCTCGATCGGACTCGAGTACGTCCCATCCGGGGCGACGTCGCCGAAGCGGTTCAACAGGGCCTCGCGCGGGACACGGACGTGGTCGAAGCGCAACCGTCCATTGTCGACACCGTTCAGGCCCGCCTTGGCCCCACAGTCCTCAATGGACACACCGGATGCGGGGCCGCCGTCGACGCGGATCGGGACCAGGAAGGCGTGGACGCCACGGGATTCGCCGCCGGTCACCAGCTGGGCGAACACAACCGCCAGTTCGCCGTCGCGGGCGGCGTTGCCGATGTACTCCTTGGCCGCGTCGGCATCCGGGCTGTGCACGACGAATTCGCCAGTAGACGGATCGTAAGCAGCCGTCGTCCGCAGATGCTGGACGTCCGAGCCGTGCCCGTGTTCCGTCATCGCGAAACAGCCGAGCAGGTCGAGATCCTTGATCCGCTGGAGGTACCGCGAGTGGTGCCGCGACGTCCCCAGCAGTTGCACAGCGCCGCCGAACAGGCCCCATTGGACCCCGGCCTTCACCATCAGCGACAGGTCCCCGAAGCCGAGCATCTCGAAGGACGTCACCGAACCACCGACGTCTCCCCCACCACCGTACGCGGGATCGAAACCCAGGCCGGGCAGGTCCGTGGTGGCGAGCTTCCGGAGCTGGTCCAGCACCTGCGCGCGGTGTGCCTCGACGTCCAAACCCACTGTCTCGCGGAAGGACGCGGCCGTCATCTGCGCGCGGACGTCGCGCCGCAGCGCGGCCCATCGGCCGTCGAGCACGGCGGTCAGCGCGTCCGGATCCACTTTGGCGGGTACTGCTGGGACGTCCACGATTCCTCCGGGTGCGGCAGGCTGGTTTCCCTTACCCGCCAGCCTGCCGCACCACTGCGGATCTCGCAGGTCAGAGTCAGACCTGCAGGCGGCTCGTGAAAAACGAGACGATCTCACGGACGGCGCCGCCGCGCTGTTGTGCCGGTGTCAGCTTGCCGACGCAGCTCGCGGGCGCGTCGTCCTCCCCGCCGATCTTGCCGGGCGACCATTCGGTGTTGAAGAAGTTGTGGTTCGCCCCGGTGAGCGTCACCGCGCTGGCATCGGAGTTCTTTCCCTCGACGTCCTTGACGTATTGCAGGCCCACGACGCCGACAGCGCCGTCGCAGCTGGCGACAATGACCTTGAACGGCACCCTGGTGACCAGCACGTCACTGTTGTTCTCCTCGGGGTAGTTGAAGTAGACCGGCGCGAGCGGGACGACCGCGCGGATCCGGACGCCGGCGGGCCACTCGGGCGTGTGCTTGTCGGAGGCCTGCCACATCACGCCCTTGCCGCCGCGGGAATGTCCCATCGTGCCGACGCGGGTGAGGTCGACGTGCCCGCGGAACCGTCCGAGGGCACCCGCCAGCGGCCCCTCGCCGCGCGCCAGGTCCCGCCACAGCTCCAGGTGCTTGTTGACCAGATGCGCCCGGGAAAAGTAGCCCTCCTCGCCGAGGAGATGCGCGTTGATGGCGTTGGCGCTGATCGAGACGACGATGAAACCCCGCTCGGCCAGCTTCTCACCGAGATAGTCGTAGCCACGGAAGCTCGGCAGCGGTCGCTGCCCCGCTGGGCACGGCCAGTCGCCCTGCGGTGTCTTCGCGACGGGGTCCACACAGCTCCACCAGCTGCCGTGCTCCTGCACGATCAGCGGATGCGGACGTCGGCCGAGGTCGCGCGGGTAGTGCACGACGGCGGCCAGCTCCATCGGCACGGACACGGTGGGATCGCGGAACGCCTGATCGCCGAGGTTGTACTCGACGACGCCGACGCCCTGCGTGGCTGCCGCCTGCGGCGCCGTGACGGTCACCAAGGCCAGAATCAATGCGGCGACCGCCGCGCGAAAGAACTTCATGGCGGACAGGGTGCCGAAGAAGTGTCAAGGACTCATGAGCGCCGCCGCCGCGCCTGCACCCGCACAGTCGGCTCGCGTACCTGAGCAGTCGGCTGACGTACCCAGAGGGTCGGCCCGTGAGCCGACCCTCTGGGTACGCGAGTCAGCCCAGGTCCGGGCCTTTGGCGCGCAGATCGTCCACTTTGGTCATGGCCTCGCGTAGTTCGGCCAGCCAGGTGTCGGCGTGCTGGCCGACGAGGCGGACCGCCCACGCCAGTGCTTCCGACCGCGAGCGCGCGACGCCGGCGTCGACGAGCGTGTCGAGGACCTGACGTTCCGGTTGCCGCAGGCGGGTCATCACCGGCGCGGACAACGTCGTGAACAGGACCTTCGTGCCGCCGATCCGGGCGCCCCAGGCGACCTTGCGCTGATAGCGGTGTTCGGCCTGCCGCGCGATTTCGATGCGTTCGTCCCGCGTTTCCTCGCGGAACCGGCTGATCCGGCCCTCTTCCGCGGCCGCGCGGGCCGCGTCGTCGGCATACTCACCGGTCAGTGACGGCAGCTCGCCGACGACGACGATCTCGTCCCGGTCGACGGTGACCTCCGCGTCCCCGGTGAACCAGCCGTCCGGCAACCGCCCGCCGAACCACGCGGCCGCGTCGTCCGCCGAGGGCACCTCGGTCTGCTGCCAGCCACCGCGGCCCTTCCATCCTCGTCCCATGTGTCCCACCACCCCGAAGCACGTGTTCATGGTCGCCTCCAGCGACGATTACATAATTACATCGCTACTGACGATACGCCGAATACAACCGTTGACCAGGGTGTTCGCTGTCAGCGCACGCTCAGAGCTGGGCGGCAACGGCCTCGGCGGTGGTCACCGGCCGGTCGCAGACGTAGCCCCGGCAGACGTAGGCCGCCGCGACGCCGTCGACCAGCGGGCGGTCGGCCAGCAGCGGGACGCCGGGAGCGTCCGGGGCGCCGCCGAGCACGATGCCGCCGCCGTGGATCGCCCGCGCGGCCGCGGTGACCAGCTCATCACGCGCCGAACCCACCACGGCGACCTGCACCGGGCCCGATTGCGCCGCCTCGGCGACGGAAAGCCAATGCCCGGCGAACCGCGGCACGCGCGCGGCCAGCAGGCCGACCCGGCGCAGGGCCTGCTCGGCGGCCTCGCGATACCGGGCCGAGGACTCGACGCCGGTGAGCGCCGACGCCGTCAGCAACGCGCCCGCGAGCGCCGAAGCGCCGGACGGGGTGGCGTTGTCGCCGGGGTCGGAAGGACGCTGTACCAACGTTTCCGCGTCGTCGGCGGTGTCGTAGTAGGCGCCGGGGGCGTCCTCGACGGCGAAGTGCGTCAAAGCGAGGTCGAGCAACCGAGTGGCCTCGGTCAGCCAACGCGGTTCACCGGTCGCTTGGTGCAGCGTGAGCAGGCCGTCCGCGACGCACGCGTAGTCCTCCAGCACACCGGCTGCCTCGCCGACGACGCCATCGCGCGAACTCCGGCGCAGCCTGCCGTCGACGACGTGGACGTCCAGCAGCAATTCGGCGGCGCCACGAGCCAGGTCTATCCATTGTGGACGGCCCAGCGCGACACCGGCCTCGGCCAGCGCGGCGACGGCCAGGCCGTTCCACGCGGCGATCACCTTGCCGTCCCGGCCCGGCTGCGGCCGGATTTCCCGCGCGTCCAGCAAGGCCAGCCGCACCCGTTCGAAGCGGTCCGCGTCTTCCGGGTCCTGCAGCAGTCGCAGCGTGGAAGCACCTTCCTCGAACGTGCCGGATTCGGTGACACCGAACAACTCCGCGGCCCACGAGCCCTCATCGTCACCCAGCACCGAACGCAACTGCGAGGGTGTCCAGACATAAGTCAGGCCCTCGACACCCTCGGTGTCGGCGTCGAGGGACGCGGCGAATCCGCCTTGCTCGGTGAGAAGGTAGCCCTCCAGGAAGGACGCCGTTCCCTCGGCGACCCGCCAAGCCGTCGCGGAGCCGGTCCGCCGCGCCAGATGGGCGTAGAAACGCAGAAGCAAGGCGTTGTCGTACAACATCTTCTCGAAATGCGGCACCACCCACGCGGCGTCGACCGAGTACCGTGCGAAGCCACCGGCGAGCTGGTCGCACATGCCGCCACGCGCCATCGCCTCGGCCGTGGAGTCCACAAGCGACAGTGCGATGTCCGAGCCCGTTCGCTCATGGTGCCGGAGCAGGAACTCCAGCACCATGGACGGCGGGAACTTCGGCGCCCCACCGAAGCCGCCGTTCACCGGATCGGCTTCCTCCCGCAACTTCTCGACGGCGGCGGCCAGCACCGGAGAGTCCACTTCGGACTCATTTAGCGGGCCGCTCCGCTCGGCCAGCGCCCCCACGATCTGCTGCGCCCCGGAACGCAGCTCGTCGGGCCGGTCCTGCCACGCCTCGGCGACCGCGACCAGGAGCTGACTGAACGACGGCATCCCGTGCCGCGGCGTCGGCGGATAGTAGGTGCCGCAGTGGAACGGTTTTCCTTCCGGGGTCAGGAAACACGTCATCGGCCAGCCGCCCTGGCCGGTCATCGCCTGTGTCGCCGCCATGTACACGGCGTCGATGTCGGGACGCTCTTCGCGGTCCACCTTGATGTTGACGAAGTGCGCGTTCATCAACGTCGCGGTCTTCTCGTCTTCGAAGGATTCGTGGGCCATGACGTGACACCAGTGGCAGGCCGCGTACCCCACCGACAGCAGGATCGGCACGTTCCGGCGCCGCGCCTCCGCCAGCGCCTCCTCGCTCCACGGCCACCACTCCACCGGATTCTCGGCGTGCTGAAGGAGGTACGGGCTGGTCGCGGTCGCGAGTCGGTTCGCCATGCCCTCAGGGTCGCACGCCCACGCTCAGGACGCGCCACCGGCGAGCTGCCGCGTCGTCACGTTGATCCGGTTCCACGCGTTGATCGCCGCGATCGCGACCACCAGCGCCGCGAGGGATTCCTCGTCGAAGTGGTCGGCGGCGTCGTCCCAGACGTCGTCGGGCACCGGGTCCGACCGGTCGGCCAGACGTGTCGCGGCCTCGGTCAGCGCGAGCGCCGCGCGCTCCTCGTCGGTGTAGTACGGCGCTTCGCGCCACGCGGCGACCGACCACAGCCGTTCGTCGGTCTCCCCGGCCTTCTTCGCGTCGCGGGCGTGCATGTCGACACAGAAGCCGCAGCCGTTGATCTGACTCGCCCGCAGCTTCACCAGCTCCAACGTGCTCTTCGGCAGGTTCGTCCCGGCGAGGTACATCTCCAGCGCCACCATCGCCTTGTAGCCACCGGCGGCCAGCTTCGGCAGGTTCGTCATCCGTGCGCGCATCTTGTGTTCTCCCTGTTCAGAAGGTCTCTTCGACCTCTCCACCTTCTCGCCGGAGCGAGGCCCGAACAACGCGCGAAACCGGGCCGATCGATAACATGGAGGTTATGGAACTGCGGGACATCGAGATCTTCCTGACGCTCGCCGAGGAACTGCACTTCGGGCGCACCGCCGAGCGTCTGCACGTCTCGCAGGCCAGAGTCAGCCAGAGCGTCAAGCAGCTCGAACGCCGCATCGGCGCGCCGCTGTTCGCGCGCACGAGCCGCCGGGTCGAGCTGACTCCGATCGGGCGGTGGTTGCGTGCCGATCTCGCGCCCGCGTACCAGGGCATTCACGACGGGATCGCCCGCGCGGTGGCCGCCGGGCGCGGGATCGGCGGGGTGCTGCGCCTCGGCTTCGAGGCGCCCGGCGTCGCCGATCTCGTCGCGGAACTGCTCGATGCTTTCCGCGAACGACATCCGGACTGCGAGGTGCAGATCCGTGAGGTCGACTTCGCCGACCCGTTCGGCATGCTCCGCGCGGGTGACATCGACGCGCTGATCACGCTGTTCCCGGTGAACGAAACGGATCTCGTCGCCGGGCCGGTCGTGTACACCGAGCCGATGGTGCTCGCCGTTCCGGCCCGGCATCCGTTCGCGCGACGCGAGCACGTCACTCTCGAAGATCTTGCCCGGGATCGCGTGCTCCGCGCGGCGAATCCGCCCGCGCCGTACTGGATCGCCCCGCCGGAGCCGTGGCACACCCCGGGCGGCAAGCCCATCGAACGCGGGGAGCCGCTGGAGACCTTCCAGGAACTGCTCGCCGTCATCGCGAACGGCGGTGGGATCTGTCCGCTCGCGGCGCACGCGACGACGTATTTCAGTCACCCGCGGATCGCGTTCGTCCCGTTCCGCGGGTCCCCCGACGTCGGCTGGGGCGTACTGTGGCGCCGCGCCGGGGAAACCGCACGGGTCAAGTCCTTTGTGGACGTCGCGGCTAGGTTCCCGGCGCGAAGTGGATCACCCAGCTGAGCTGGCTCGACGGCACGACCCGTGTGCTGTACCGCAGCGGCGTCGACCAGTTGTACTCCTCCACGGTCACCTGATCACCCGTCACCGCGGCGATGTAGGCGACATGTCCTGGCGGAGCGAGCTTCCCGGGATCCCACTGCGCGATCGCACCGGCCTTCGGCACCCGGTCGACGTCGTAGCCGAGCCTGCGCCCGTTGGCCGCCCACTCCGGGGCGTTGCCCCAGTGCCCGGCGATTCCGTTGCGGGACATGGAATTGTGGAAGTACCCGGTCAGCTGTTCCATCCGCCAGGCCACGAACGACGTGTCCTGCCCGGAATAGAAGGCCCATCGGTCCACGACGTCGGGCTGGTCGCGGTACGGGTAGTCGTCGCCGCTCGGCAACACCGCGGAGCCCACAACCTCGTCGCGCGGTTCGGCGGCCTGCGCGGGAGCCGCGGCCGTGGCCGCGATCAGGAGCGCGAGAGCGGCACTCAGTACGGTTCTCGTCGGTGCCATGGCGGAATTTTCACCTTTCCATCGGGGACCGGAGCGTCCATGATCTCCACGTGCGGACCGCCGGAAAACCGGCGCGTGGGAAGTCCAGCCGATCGAGCGGAGAATCGGCGACTCGGTGTGACGAGGGGGAACGAGAATGAGCAAATGGCCTAGATTCGCGCCACCGATGCTGGTCGTGCTCGGCGTGCTGCTGGTGGGCGGCATTGTCTTCGCCGCCACGCGTGCACCGGCGTCCGACACCGGCGAAGCCCCGGCGGGCGCGGCGGAAACGGTGTGGAGGGACCTTCAGGCCGAGGTCACGGCCGTGCGTCCCGGCCCGGAGCCGAACGTGGTGGTCGCGCGGGCCACCGTGCCCGCCGGGGAGCCGGACTGCGCGCGCTCACCGCATGTCGACAAGGTCACCGAAGAAAACGACACGGTCTACGCCAACATCGTGTACAGCACGCGTGCGACGCTGGCCCGCGAAGCCTGCCCGCGCAAGGAACAAATCGACGTCCCGCTCACCGCGCGATCGCCGATCGGGGACCGCGCGATCTCGCTCAACAGCGGCCAGGCCTGGCACCGGAAGGGCGCCGGGTACGGCCACTGTGACGAATACCTGGGTTGCGTCCCACCCGCTGACCACTGCGCCGAGCCGTGGATCAACCAGACGGTGTTCAGCGCCGACGTCCCGGTCAACCGCCTGCACGGGGCCCGCGATCTCCGCGGCTGCGACCAGAACTGGCTCGTCCTCGACCTCGACCGGCACGTCGGTGACTGCCCGCCCGCGGAAGGCGCGCCGGCGTGCCAGAACACGCGCCGCGCCAACCGGGTCTTCTACCACTGGGCGGGCAACGGCTGGAAGAGCTTCGCGGGCGCGAAAGACGGCGGCTGCGCCGAGGTCAAAGCGGTGGAGCCGGAGTTTCCGCCGGCGTTGTGCGAAAAACTGGCCGCGCCGAACTAGCGGTCGGAGCGGAGCGAGGCCGGGTCGAAGGATTCCCAGTACGCGTCATCGTCTTCGTGCGCGGCGCTCGCAGTGTCTACAGTGGACGTATGCGTCGCGGGCGGGGCTTCGCCGAGCCGCTGTGCGCGTTGCCGCTGAAATTCTTCGACGGTCATGCCCGGATCGTCGTCCTCGGCCCGCGCGGGCGCGGGCATGCCGGACATCTGCTCGATCATGTACGTCATGTCCTCGCCGAGCAGCAGCGCGACCTTGTTGTAGCTGTCCTGCGTGGCCTCGCGCATCGCGGCCTGGGACACCTCGACGATCAGCGAACCGAGCCGGTCGTGGCCCCAGTTCACCGCGTCCGGGGCGAGCCACAGCCGCTGCAGCTTGCCGCGCGCGTCGACGGTGACCTCGATCGTTCCGTCGACATCGTGTGCGGTGCCGCGTGCCTGTGCCATCAGGGATTCGACCTGCGCGAGCGCGTCCTGCCGGGCGCGGGCCTGGTCGATCAGCTGTCTGGTGGTCGAGGTGACCGGGACTTGGTCCACCGTGCTCATCTCCCGTAGTACCCGGCGGGCGGTTCGGCGTCGACGTCGTCCTCCGGGATCGGCTCGAAGCCCAGCGACTTCAGGTTCTCGTCGTCGGGACCGAGGACCGGCGCCAGCTGGTGGTACATCCGGTCTCCGGCGCGGCGGGTCGCACGCTGCGCGAGTTCGAAGATCTGCTCGGCCAGCGCGGCCGAGCCGTAGCGCAGCGCCGAGCGGCTCAGCTCGATCCCGGTGAGCAGCCCGCCCGGCGCGACCTCGACCTTGACCGCGCCGTCACCGGACTCGGCGCGGCCGACGACCGGCCCGCTCCTGGCGAAGCGTTCGCCGGCCTCGCGGGCCGTGCGTTCCACCTGCTCGGCGACCCGCGCGGACGCGAGGTCGATGTCGAATTCAGCCACGTTGCCCAGATTAGCCAGTCGGCCGGTAGAAGCCGATGAAGGACTGCCCCGCGTTGGTGGTGCGGATCTTGCTGACCTGCACCGGGTCGCCCGCCTCGACCATCTGGCCGTCGCCGATCACCATCGCCACGTGCCCGGACCACACGACGAGGTCACCGGGCAGCAGCTGGTCCATCGACGGGACCTCGGCGCCGACAGTCTGCTGGGCCGCGGTGCGCGGCAGTTGGAGGCCCGCTTCCTTGTACGACGTCATGGTCAGCCCGCTGCAGTCGAGCCCCTGCCCGCGCGCGGTGCCGCCCCATACGTACGGGACGCCGAGCTGCGACAACGCGGCGCGCACGGCCTTCGCCGCGGTCTCGTTCGGGGCCTTGACGGTCTTGCCGCCGGGCAGGTTGACGTCGACGCCGGTGCCGGGCTGCGGCGGGATCGCGACCGGCAGGCGCGGCTTGTGCGCACCGCCGCCTCCGCCGCCACCTCCCCCACCGCCGCCGCTGCCGCCCCCGTCGCCGCCACCACCGGAGTACCCGGAGTTGTTGTTGAACTGCGAGCCGACGTGCGTGGTCGAGGCGCTGCTCGCCGACGTCGACTCGCCACCGCCGAGCTTGGTGCCGATGTCGGTGAGCTGGTTGATGGTCTGCTCGCTGAACGTGGCGGCCTGGCCGGTCAGCTCGCCGATCTTCGCCTGGAGCTTGGTGAGGATGTCCCGCGAGGCGGCCGCGCGGCTTTCCGGCGGCTGGATGTTGTTCACCGCCGCGAGCGCCTTCATCGAGGCCGAGATCTCCTTGATGATCTGGTCGCGGACCTGGTCGTTCTTGATCTCGCCGACGTGCAGTGCCTCGGCCGCCTCGGCGACGGCCTTCTCGATCTCCGCACTCTCGTCGAGCACGGACTGGACCTCTTTCTCGAGGCTCTGCGAGGTCGCGGTGGCACGGTCGGTGGTGTTGCCCGAGCTGGCGTTGACGAGGTTGACCCGCTGCGCCCCGGCGTGGTCCTGCGCCTTCGACATCGACGTCTGCAGCGCGACATGGCCGTCACGGGCGCCGTTGATCGCCGCCGGGTCGTGCCGCAGCTTCTGCGCGAACTGGTTCGTGGTGTGCAGGCCGTGCTGGACGACCTGGTCGACGTGCCCGGTCACGAGAGGTCCTTGCCCAGCCGGTGCATCGTCTGGCCGTGCTCGTCCTCGACCGCCGCGTAGTTCGCCTGCGTCCGGCGCGAGGCGTCGCCGACCTGCTGCCAGTTGCCGCCGATGCTCTTCATCCGCTCCTGCAACGCACGCATGCGGCCGCTGTAGGCGCCGGAGAACCCGGATTCGCCGCCCATCTCGGAGAAGCCGTGGCCGCCGAGGGTCACGTGCGGGCCGACGTGCTTTTCGGCCGCGCCCTTGACGTCGTCACCCAGCGGGTCGACCTGGCGTGCGTACCGTTCGTACGCACCCTCCTCGACGTGGAAACCCTTGTGCGTGCCGTCCACTCCACCCCTCCTGTGGTCCGTCCAGGGGTGCGACGCGTACGGCCCTGCCCTGGTTCCCCTCGCCACTGCGGGTCCAGAGTAGACCACCGACCGTGCCCGGGTGGGCGAAATGCCGGGATCGGCTCAGCCGGCGAGCGCCTGCTGGAGCCAGCCCTGCTGCTGCCAGTTGACGATCTTGCCGCCCACGAGAACCGTCGGCGTGCCGAAGCCCTTCTTGCCGCCGGGGAAGGTCTGTTCCAGGTTCGGGTCCTTCAGCGTCTGCTGGAAGGCGTCGTTGAGCTGCTGGTTGTAGGCGCCGGAGTTGATCGCCTCGGCGAACTTCGGATCGGTGATCCCGAGGTCCTGGCCCAGCTTGATCAGCTGGCCCTTGTCGTAACCGCGGCCGCCCTCTTCCGGCTGGTTCTTGAACAGCGCGTCATGATAGGCGGTGAACTTGCCGGCGTCGGCCGCGGCGAGCGAGGCGTTCGCGGAGTCGAGCGAGTAGCCAGGCGGGTCCGAGTTCTTGTTGAGCAGCGGCACCATGTGATAGCGGACGAGCAGCTGGCCGGAGTTGACGGCCTGCTCGAGCTGCTGGCCGTAGGCCTTCTGGAACTCGCCGCAGATCGGGCAGAGGAAGTCGGCGTAGACGTCGATCGACGCCTTCGCGTCCGGCTTCCCGGTCTGCACCACGACGCCGTCGCGCTTCTCGACGACCCCCGCCACCGGCGGCGTGGCCGGGGCGCTGGACGTGCCGGGGTTGATCGCCTGCTTCTCGGTCGTGTTCTTCGACGCGTTGATCCAGATCACCCCGCCGATCACGGCGACGGCGACCACGACTATCGCGACGACCGTGACGATGACCTTCCGCCGGTCACCGGAAGCACCCCGCGCCTGTGCGACCGCGCGCGCGGCCTGTTCCTGCTGACGACGTTTCCGAGCGCCGCGCTCAGCTCCACCCACTGTTGTTCCTACCTCAATTTCCTTCTGGTACCTCGGAGTAGTCGTGCTCCGGTGCGGCCGAGTTCCCGCGACCGCGGCCGAGCCAGCGATCCACCGAGAACCACGTCGACGGCCGGGCCAGCAGCCAGACCGCGAGCAGCAGGAAGCCCGTGTCGCGCAGGATCTCCTGCGGGTACTGCGTCTGCCCCGGCGCCACCTGCCCGCCGCCGCCGAAGCAGCCGCAGTCGATGCTCAGCCCGCGTGCCCACGACTGGGCGATCGCGGCGATCAGCACCAGGAACAGCAGCAGCGACACGCCCGCCACCAGCCGCGTCCACAACCCGGCCAGCAGGAACAGCCCGAGCAGCAGTTCCAGCAGCGGGAGCATCGTCGCGACCGGTCCGACCAGCCCGTGCGGCAGCACGTCGTAGGCCTGAACCGCGATGTAGGTCTGGCCCGGTTCGCTGATCTTCAGCGCACCCGAAACCAGCCACACGGCCGCCAGCCCGAGGCGGGCGAGCGTGCCGACGGTGTCGAGCACGGCTTGGGACGGTCGCAACACGCGCATAGGCTAGCCGCTTGACCTGAGAACAAGGTGAGTCCTCGAAGCCGGCGAACGGAGTGGACGGATGCGGCTACGCGCATTCCTCGCCCTCGCGTTTCTGCTGCTGACCTGCGTGAGCTGCGGCTCCAAGCAGGTGGCGCCCGGCGATTCGGTGGTGGCCAAGGCCAGTGCCGGGAATCACCTCACCATCGGGATCCGGTTCGACGCGCCGGGGCTTTCGCTGCGCACGATCGACGGACGTTTCGTCGGCTTCGACGTCGATGTCGCCCGGTTCGTGGCCGGTGAGCTGGGCGTCGAGCCGCAGAACATCACCTGGCACGAGACCACCTCGGCCACCCGGGAGAGTGATCTCGCCAACGGCGTCGTCGATCTCGTCGTGGCGACCTATTCGATCACCGACAAACGCAAGCAGCAGGTGGCCTTCGCCGGGCCGTATTTCGTGACCGGGCAGGATCTGCTCGTGCGGCGTACTTCCCCCGACATCACCGGCCCGGAGACCCTCAACGGGCGCAAGCTGTGCTCGGTCGCCGGGTCCACCCCGGCCCAGCAGGTCCGCGACCGGTACGCCCAGGCCGTGAAGCTCGTCGAGTACCCGCGTTACCCGGACTGCGTGACGGCGCTGCTCGCCGGGCAGATCGACGCCATCACGACCGACGCGGTGATCCTCGCGGGATATGTCGGACAGGATCCCGAACTGCTGCGTCTCGTCGGCAAACCGTTCTCGACCGAGAGATACGGCGTCGGGCTGCGCAAGAACGACACCGACGGCAAGGCAGCGGTCGGCAAGGCGATCCAGAAGATGATCTCCGGTGGGGAATGGCGCCGGTCGCTGAGCACCAACATCGGGCCGTCCGGCTACCCGATCCCCGCCCCGCCCGAGGTCACCGAGCAGTGATCCGCGCCGAACTGCCGGATCTGCCGGTCCGCTCCGTGCTGCCCGCGGTCACCGCCGCGCTGGCCGAGCACGGCACCGCCGTCCTCGTCGCGCCGCCCGGCACTGGGAAGACCACCCTGGTCCCGCTCGCGCTGGCGTCCGATGACGGGCGCGTGATCGTCGCCGAGCCGCGTCGGCTGGCCGCCAGGGCCGCCGCCGCGCGGATGGCGTCGATCCTGGGCGAGCGGGTCGGCGAAACCGTCGGGTATTCGGTACGCGGGGACCGGAAGGTGTCGGCGCGGACGCGGATCGAGGTGGTGACGTCCGGGCTGCTGGTGCGGCGGGTGCAGGCCGATCCCGAACTGCCGGGGGTGGCCACGATCCTGCTCGACGAATGCCACGAACGTCATCTGGACGCGGACCTGCTGCTCGCGCTGCTGCTGGACGTCCGCGCGGGCCTGCGGGAGGACGTGCGGCTGCTCGCGACGTCGGCGACTGTCGCGGCCGGGCGACTCGCGACGTTGCTGGGCGACGCGCCGGTGCTCACCGCCGAGGCGCGGACGTACCCGGTCACGATGTCCTACCGGCCGCCGATGCGTGGTGAACGTCCGGAAGCGACGGTCGCCAGGATCGTCCACACAGCACTGTCCGAAGGAGACGGTGATGTCTTGGCCTTCCTCCCTGGCGCCGGGGAGATCGCTCGCACCTCGGCTTTGCTCGGCGGACTGTCCGGAGTGGACGTACTACCGTTGCACGGACGGCTTTCCGCTGCGCACCAGGACGACGCGTTGCGGCCTCGTGAACGACGTCGTGTCGTGCTCGCGACGGCGGTCGCCGAATCGAGCCTGACCGTGCCGGGTGTGCGGGCGGTCGTGGACTCGGGGCTGGCACGGGTGCCGCGGGTGGATCACCGGCGCGGCCTGCCCGGGCTCGCCACGGTCCGGGTTTCGGCGGCAGTCGCCGAACAACGGTCCGGGCGTGCCGGGCGCGAGGCCGCCGGACGCGCCTATCGATGCTGGGCCGAACACGAGCAGGCGACACTCCCGGCGTATCCCGAACCGGAAATCCGCACCGCCGACCTCGCGCGGTTCGCGCTCGAACTGGCCTGCTGGTCCACTCCGGACGGAGGCGGGCTGGCCTGGTGGGACGAACCCGGCGAGGGTGCGCTGGCGGCGGGCCGCGCTCTGCTGATCGCCCTCGGCGCGACGGACGCGGACGGCACGGTCACCCCGCGCGGACGCCGGATGGCCGAACTGGGCCTGCATCCCCGGCTGGCCCGCGCGTTGCTCGACGGAGCTGCCGAGGTCGGGGCGCGGAACGCGGCGGAGGTCGTCGCATTGCTCGACGTCGGCGGTTCACTTACCGATGTCGAGGCGGAACTGCGACGTCTGCGTGGCGGTGGCGATGAGGCAGCGCGGCGCTGGAAGGCCGAGGTACGAAGGCTTTCCGGTCTGGTGCGCGACGACGGCGCCGGGCGTCGCCCCGACCCGGCGTTGGTGGTGGCGCTGGCGCATCCCGAACGGCTGGCACGGCGGCGTGCCGGAACGGCGCCGGTGTATCTGATGGCGGGCGGGACCGCGGCGGAGCTCCCGCGCGGCAGCGGCCTTGGCGACGTCGAATGGTTGGCGGTGGCCGAGGCGACCAGGGATCCCGGCCGCGCGCACGGCACGATCCGGCTGGCGGCCGCGGCGGATCTGCCGCTGGCCACGCGCGCAGCACCGAACCTCGTGTCCGAAGTGGACGAAGTCGTCTGGTCCGCCGGCGACGTCGTGGCACGTCGCGTCCGACGGCTCGGCGCCATCACGCTTGCCGAGCGCGCACTGTCCAAACCGGACCCCTCTGCGGTGCGTGAGGCGTTACTGACCGGGCTTCGCGAGGAAGGCCTCGGGCTGCTGCGGTGGACGTCGGACGGAACCCGGCTGCGCGAGCGGATGGCGTTCCTGAACCGGGCCATCGGCGCACCGTGGCCCGAGGTGGACGACGCCGCCCTGTTGTCCACTGTGGATTCGTGGCTGGACCTTTCACGGGCGCGGCGGCGTGCCGATCTCGCGACGATCGACGCGGGGGCGGCGCTGCGCGGGATCCTGCCGTGGCCGGAGGCGTCCCGGCTGGACGAGCTGGCGCCGGACCGGATCGAAGTGCCGTCGGGCTCGCACATCCGGGTCGGCTACGACGGTGATCAGCCGGTGCTGGCGGTGAAACTGCAGGAAACGTTCGGCTGGACGGAGACGCCGAAGGTGGCGAACGGGCGGGTTCCGGTGCTGCTGCACCTGCTCTCCCCCGCCGGGCGTCCCGCCGCCGTCACCGCCGATCTGGCGTCGTTCTGGCGCACCGGGTACGCCGCGGTGCGCGCGGACCTGCGCGGCCGCTACCCCAGGCATCCGTGGCCTGAGGACCCGACGACCGCGGCCCCCACCCGGCACACGACGCGGCGGCGCTGATCCGAGGGACGCCCTTGGTGCGTTGGCCGCACCGAGGGACGCCCCCGTCGCACTCAACGCACCAAGGGCGTCCCTCGGTGGTTTCCCCCCAGCTCGTACTGCGGCGTGGTCGGCAGCCGGGCCGCGAGTTCCTCGTTGTCGTGGTCCTCGTGCAGCCCCAGCTCGACCGCTTGACGGATCTGCTCGCGGTTCTCCCGGACGACGTGGGCGAAGAAGTCGTCGATCCGCGGGTCGACGAGAACTTCGAGGACGACCCGCATCGCGGTGTCCACAACGGACCCGACGATCTCGTCGTGGAAGGGCAGTCTGGACAGCCGCCCGGCTTGCGGGTCGTTTTTGAGTTTCTCCGCGATGATCTCGCGCAGCATTTCGCGGTGGTCGCCGAGTGACCGCGCCAGGTTCTGCGGATAGTTGCCGGTCTCGACGACCTTGACCACTTCGTCCATGACGGCGAGCGTGATGGGTTTCTTGATCGCCAGCACGATCGGCCGGGACAGCCGCTCGACCAGCCGCTGGGTGAACAGTTCCCCGAACGCGCGATCGGCGGTGCGGGCGAGGCGGACCAGCACGACCACGACGCGCAGCAGCCGGAATCCGCGCAGCGCCGGATGCGCGATCGGGATCATGCCGAGGATCTCGTACCAGTTGCGCAGCGGGAAACGCTTCTCCCAGCCGTTCTTGCGCCACCGCCACAGGAATTCCAGCGCGAAGACGCCGCAGACCGACGTGTCCACGACGAAGATCACGTGCGCTGTCGCCTCGGAATGCGGAAAGAACGTGACATAGGCGAGCAGGCCGACGGAGAACACCGCCAGGACGAGCATGACGACGTCGAGCGGGCTCACCCGCCGGGCACCGGTGATCATGGGCCGATTGTGCCTTCCCCTACGGGTGCCCGCCGCCTGCCCCTGCCGAAAGTCGGGGGTCGGCACCGACCGTCGGCCGATGTCCCGGTGTACCGCGTTCTCGCAGACTTCCGTGGCAGGCAAAGAAACCGGGAGGTCTCATGATCACGCTTCGCGGACTGACGAAGCGCTACGGGGAGAAGACGGTCGTCGACGATCTGACGTTCTCCGTCCCACCGGGCCGGGTGACCGGCTTCCTCGGGCCGAACGGCGCCGGGAAGTCGACCACGATGCGGATGACGCTCGGGCTCGACGCGCCCCACGCGGGCGAGGTGCTCATCGACGGCAAGCGCTACGCCGAGCTGCGGCATCCGCTGCGCGAGGTCGGCGCGCTGCTGGAGGCGAAGGCGCTTCATCCGGGACGCAGCGCGGGAAAGCATCTGCTGGCGATGGCGCGCAGCAACGGCATTCCGGCGCGGCGCGTCGACGAGGTGCTGGCGACGGTCGGGCTCACCGACGTCGCGGGCAAGCGCGCCGGGCAGTTCTCGCTCGGGATGGGACAGCGGCTCGGGATCGCCGGCGCGCTGCTGGGCGATCCCGGTGTGCTGATGTTCGACGAACCGGTCAACGGCCTCGACCCGGACGGCGTGCGCTGGGGGCGGCAGCTGATGCGCTCGCTCGCCGAGGAGGGCCGGACGGTGTTCGTGTCGAGCCACCTGATGAGCGAAATGCAGCTGACCGCCGACCGGCTCGTGGTCATCGGTAAGGGAAAGCTTCTCGCGGACGCGACGATCGACGAGTTCATCGCGGCGAACTCGCGGAGCACGGTCGCGGTGCGCGTGCCGGTGCCCGCCGAGCTGCGGAAGCTGGCCGACCGGCTGCGTGAGGAAGGCGTGACGGCACAGGTGACCAGCGCGGCGGAACTGATCGCCCACGACGTGACCGTGGGGACGGTCGGCGATCTCGCGCATGAGCTGGGCGTCCGGCTGCATGGGCTGGCCGAGCGGACGGCGTCGCTGGAACAGGCGTACATGGAACTGACCGCGTCGTCGGTCGAATACGGCACGGGGGTGGCGGCGTGATCGCGCGACGGCTGCTCGTGCTGGTTTCCGTTGTGCTGGCGGGCTTTCTGGGGGTGTCCGCGAGCGCTTCCGCGGTTCCGGCGCTGTCCTTGCCCGATCCTGGTGGGCCCTACCCGATCGGGCGGCAGGTGTTACATCTCGTAGACACCGGACGGGCCGACCCGTGGCGGCCCGCGCAACGCCGCGAGCTGATGGTGTCGATGTGGTACCCGGCGGTGCCGGTCGGAAAGCCGTCGACCTGGGTGACGCCGGCCGAGTCCGCCGCGATGATCGCCGGGCGGAAGCTCGACCTGCCGCCCGACACCCTGTCGCGGGTCCGCGTCCACGCGCGGGAAAACGCGCCGGTGCTGCCTTCGCCGGGACGTCCGCTTGTGCTGCTCTCGCCGGGTGCGGGCAACAGCCGGTCGACACTGACGGCGCTGGCGGAGCGGCTCGCGTCGAAGGGGTACGTCGTCGCGGGCATCGACCACGCCTACGAAGGCTGGGGCGTCGAGTTCCCCGGCGGACGACTGCTCTCGTGTATCCCTTGTGGACAGTCCGGGGATCCGTGGCCGCGTGCGATCGCCGGTCGGGTGCCGGACGTTTCCTTCGTGCTTGACACGCTCTTGCGTGACCGGCGCTGGCCGATCGACCCGGCGAGGATCGGGATGGCAGGGCACTCGGCGGGTGGTTCCGCGACCGCGGCGGCGATGACGGCCGACCGGCGGATCCGCGCGGGCGTGGACCTTGACGGCCCGTTGTTCGCCCCCGTGTCGATCGACCGACCGTTCGCGGTGCTGGAGAGTCCGCTGGGCAGCCGTGCCTACGGCGCGAGCTGGACCGAGAACTGGCCGCGGCTGACCGGCTGGAAACAGCGGCTGCTGCTGGAGGACAGCGGCCACTCGACGGGGACCGACGAGGGCATCCTCGTCGACCAGCTCGGCCTGCGGGGCAGCCTGCCGCCGGAACAGCTGCGGAACCAGTACGGCTCGATCGACTCGTCGGCAGGTCTCGACTTCTACCGGGACTACCTGACGAACTTCTTCGGCGGCTTCTTGAAGGGGGCACGATGACGACGACACAGGTGCACACCGGCGGCGGTTTTTCCGGCGCGGTGGCCTCGGAATGGACGAAACTCTGGTCGGTGCGCGCGACCTGGTGGTGCCTGTCGAGCGGGGTCGTGCTGATCCTCGGCTTCTCGGTGATCCTCGGCGTCACTCAGCGGTTGGAGGGCGACCGGCCGGTCGGCGCCCACGGCGTCGCGGCTACCGGCGCGTTCTACCTGGCGCAGTTCGCCGTGCTCGCGCTGGCGACACTGTTCATCACCAGCGAATACGCGAGCGGCGGCATCCGCTCGACGCTGCAATGGGTCCCGGTGCGCTCACGAGTGCTCGCCGCGAAGTCCGCGGTGCTGGCGCCGGTGTTGTTCGGCTACGGCGTGGTGCTGGCCCTCGCGGCGATGGCGCTGGCCTCGGTGGTGATGGGGCCACACGGGCTGCCGACCTCACTCGGCGCGGGCGCGACGACGGTACTGGGCATGGGCGCGTACTTCGCCCTGCTCGGACTGCTGTGCCTCGGCATCGGGACGGCGTTGCGGAGCGCGGCGGGCGCGATGGTGACGGTGTTCGTGCTGCTGCTGATGCTGCCGCTGGTGCTGGCGGGCTTCGCGGGTCCCGACGTGCCGAACTACTTCCCGGGCATCGCCGGTCTCAACGGGATGATCGAGACCGGGGCGCGGAACCCGGTGTTCGACGGGGTAGCGCCCTACGCGTCCTGGGTCGGGACGGTGATCTGCGCGGGCTGGGCCGCGGCGGCACTGGTGGTCGGCGGGGTGGTGTTCAAGCGCCGCGACGCCTGAACACGCGGCTCCATGCGGGCGCTTTGGGGCGAGGGGGGAAGCAAGGGACCTTTACTACCGTTGCTTAGCACACTAATAGTTGGCACGCTCACAGATGATAGCAAAGGTCCCTTGCTCTCTTTCCGCAGGTCAGGATTGTCCGTGGGGGCCGCCGTGAGGGGCCCGAGCTCCCACCAGGAGGCCCCCCCCGCCGTGACTTATAAAAAAAAAAGAGCCCACAAGACAA